>NZ_CP029161.1:313068-626137 GCF_003096055.1 Buchnera aphidicola (Melanaphis sacchari) | reverse complement strand
TTATCTTTTATCTTTTATCTTTTATCTTTTATCTTTTATCTTTTATCTTTTATCTTTTATCTTTTATCTTTTATCTTTTATCTTTTATGTGTATATTGCAAAGATTAATATTATATTATGGTGTTATCTATTTTATTTTTTTTGCATCTAAATTTTTCATATATACTATCTTGATTAAAATATTAATACTGTATAAAATAAGTCTGAATATTTTTAAAGGTCGCGAGAGTATGTTAAAATCAGGTTCTAAAAAATTTGATGTAATTATTATTGGCGGTGGACACGCTGGTACTGAAGCAGCTGCTGCGTCTGCTAGAATTGGTTGCAAAACATTATTGTTAACTCAAAAAATAGAAGATATAGGTGTTTTATCTTGTAATCCAGCTATTGGCGGCATTGGAAAAAGTCATTTAGTAAAAGAAATAGATGCTTTAGGTGGAATAATGGCTAAAGCTATTGATTATTCAGGTATTCAATTCAGAATATTAAATTCTAAAAAAGGTCCAGCTGTTAGATCAACTAGAGCGCAAGCTGATAGAGTTCTTTACTCAAGAAATATAAAAAGGTTGTTACAAAAAGAAAAAAACTTGTTAATATTAGAAGGTGAAGTAGTAGATTTAATTGTTAAAAATTATGAAGTTCGAGGTGTTCTAACAAAAAATGAAATCAGTTTTTATTCACATTCGGTTGTATTATCTACTGGTACTTTTTTAGGAGCTAAAATACATATAGGATTAGATAGTTATTTTTCAGGAAGGAGGGGCAGCGGGGCATCAATAGATTTAGCTAATCGTTTAAAAGACTTACCGTTACGTGTTAATCGGTTAAAAACCGGAACACCTCCTCGAATTGACATAAATACAGTTAATTTTAATGACTTATTTGTACAACATAGTGATTTTCCTATGCCAGTATTTTCATTTATGGGAAAGGCATCAAATCATCCGCGTCAAATGCCATGTTTTCTTACACATACAAATGAAAATACACATGAAATTATACGCGATAATTTAGATAAAAGCCCAATTTATACGGGTATTATAAAGGGCTTGGGGCCTAGATATTGTCCTTCTATCGAAGATAAAATAATACGTTTTCCTGATAAAAAATCACACCAAGTTTTTTTAGAACCAGAAGGTTTATCGAGTATAAAAATATATCCTAATGGGATTTCAACTAGTTTGCCATTTAGTGTCCAAAAAGAGATGATTAAATCTATAAAAGGGTTAGAAAAATCTAAAATTATTAATCCGGGATATGCTGTAGAATATGATTTTTTTGATCCTAAGGATTTAAATCTTACCTTAGAAAATAAATGGATTAAGGGGTTATTTTTGGCTGGTCAGATTAATGGAACTACCGGTTATGAAGAAGCTGCATCCCAAGGTTTATTAGCGGGTTTGAATGCAGCACTTAGTGCTAAATGTCAGGAACAGTGGTTTCCTAGACGTGATCAAGCGTATTTAGGCGTTTTAATTGATGATCTTACTACGCAAGGTTTACAAGAGCCTTATCGAATGTTTACCTCTCGGTCTGAATATCGCTTAACTTTAAGAGAAGATAATGCAGATTTGCGTTTAACTAAAATTGGTCATAAGTTAGGATTAATTGATAATTTGCGTTGGTCTCGTTACAATGAAAAAATATTAAATATCGATATTGAAACAAATTATTTAAAAAAAGTTAAAATATTTCCACAATCTTATGAAGCAAATATTTTAGAAAAATATTTTAATTTTTCTTTAATCAAAGAAACAAATGTATTAAATTTATTAAAACGTCCTGAAATTAATTATAATAAATTAAAAAATTTAGACATAATTAAATCAAATATTTTTGATATTGAAGCAATCGAGCAAATAGAAAATACTATTAAATATGAGGGTTATATCAAACGACAGTTTGAAGAGATTAGAAGACATTTAAAAAATGAAAACACTCCTTTATCGCCTAATTTTGACTATAATACAATAAAGGGCTTATCTCGTGAAGCTATTATAAAATTAAATGATTATAAGCCTGTTTCTATTGGTCAAGCGTCGCGTATTTCTGGCATTACGCCAGCCTCGATATCTATTCTGCTAATACATTTAAAAAAAGAATCTTATAAAAATTATTCCATTTAAAAATTAATTCTAAAGTTGATCATATGAGATTTATTCTTTCATGAAATTATTTATCTTAATTAGATTTAAAATTTTTATTTAAAAATATTAAATATTAAGCACTAATAATAAGTATTTTAAAATGTAAAAAATAATGTATTTTTTATCTAAAAATTTATTTTAAGAAATAGCTTTAATTTTGAAAATATTTTTAAAAATTTTATTTTGAAAATAAATAGAACATTTTAAAAATTTAGTTATTTTTTAATTTTACTAAATTATACGCAGCAATAATGAGAACAAGTTATGTTTTTAGAAAAAATATCTAATCCTCAGAGATATATTAGTCACCATTTAAATCATCTTCAAATGGATTTATGTAATTTTAAAATTATTCAACCAGGAAATATTTCTTCTCATTTTTGGATTATAAATCTTGATTCAATAATGTTTTCTTTTGTGCTGGGGTGTTTTTTTTTAATGTTCTTTTATATATTAGGAAAGAAAATCACTATTGGTGCGCCAAATAAATTACAAACATGTATTGAGTTAATTTTTGAATTCGTTTCAGAAAATGTAAAAAATATGTATCAAGGCAATAGTGTTCTTATCGCGCCTTTATCGTTGACTGTATTTGTTTGGGTTTTTTTAATGAATCTTATGGATTTGATTCCTATTGATTTTTTTCCATTTATTTTTGAAAGGTTTTTTCAGATTTCTACAGTTCGTATTGTTCCATCTTCTGATGTAAATATTACATTAGCAATGTCGTTAGGCGTATTTTTATTAATTTTATTTTATAGCTTTAAAATTAAGGGATTAAATGGTTTTATAAGAGAATTAACTTTGCAACCGTTTAATCATCCTATTTTTTCTATTTTTAACTTCTTATTAGAATTGGTTTCGTTATTATCTAAACCTATTTCTCTTGGTCTACGACTTTTTGGAAATATGTATTCGGGAGAAATGATTTTTATTTTAATTTCAGGATTACTTCCATGGTGGTCTCAGTGTTTTCTAAATGTTCCATGGGCTATTTTTCATATTTTAATAATTTTTCTACAATCTTTTATTTTTATGGTACTAACTATTGTTTATTTATCAATAGCTTCACAAACTCATTAATAAAATAAAAATTAATTATAATTAAATGAGGTTTTTATGGAAAATGTAAGTAATGTAAATATTGATATGTTATATATAGCAGTGGCTATTATGATTGGTTTAGCTGCTATTGGTGCTGCTATTGGAATTGGTATTTTAGGTAGTAAGTTTTTAGAAGGTGCTGCAAGGCAACCTGATTTAGTTCCTTTGTTAAGAACTCAGTTTTTTGTAGTAATGGGATTAGTAGATGCTATTCCGATGATTGCTGTTGGTTTAGGTTTGTATATGCTATTTGCTATATCTTAATTTTTTATCATAGATTTTTAAAAATTTTATTATAATGAGTACTGGTAAAATCTTTACGTTTAAAATTAGCGTAAAGATTAATTTTTTGTTTTATTAGAGCTCTGAAGGTGCGATTATGAATATTAATGCAACTATTCTCGGCCAATTAATTTCCTTTATATTATTTGTTTGGTTCTGTATGAAATTTATATGGCCTCCTATTATGTTAGCAGTTGAAACACGACAAAAAAAAATTAAAGAATCTTTAGTATCTGCAGAAAATGCTAAAAAAGAATTCCTTTTGATTCAAGAAAAAATTAAGCAAGAAATTAAATGTTCTCAGAAAAAAGCTGTTTTGATTTTAAATGAAGCAAATAATAAAAAACTATTAATTTTAGAAAAAGCCAAAGCAAAAGCTATAGAAGAAAGCAAAAAAATTTTTAAAAATAATCAACTAGAAATTAATAGAAAAATGATAGATGCGCGTAAAACTTTACAAAAAGAAATTATAGATTCAGCAATTTTAATAGCTGAAAAAATTATTGAAAAAAATATTCAGAAAGATGAAAATAAGGATCTAATAGATAAATTAATCTTTTCTTTATCGGAGACAAAAAATTAATGTTGATTTTTAATACCGTTGCTAGACCTTATGCTAAAGCAATTTTTGAGTTAGCAATAGAACAAAAGTCAATAAAAAAGTGGAAAGAAATGTTAATATTTATGAATAAAGTTATTTTATTCAAAAAGTTTCAAAAATTTTTGTCAGGGTCTTTATCGCCAAAATTTTTATCGTCTTTTTTTATTTTAATTGCCGGTGATTACATTAATGAAGATGCTCGGAATTTAATAAAATTATTAGCTAAAAATCAACGATTTAAAATTTTTAAGGATATATTAAGAGCATTTTTAAGATTAGAATTAATTTATCAAGGGTATGTTTCTGTTAAATTGATATCAGCATCTTATTTGAGTGATGATCAAATTTTTCATATACGTTCTATATTAGAAAAAAAATTACTATCTCGCATTAAATTTGTGTATAAAATTGATCCTTATCTTTTAAATGGTATACTTGTAAAAATAAATGATACTGTATTTGATTTTTCACTTCGAAATCATTTCAAACAATTATCTGATTCTTTAAATATTTTAAGAGAGTAATAATATATGCAATTAAATTCTTCAGAAATCAGTCAATTGATTAAGGAAAGAATTAAGCAGTTTGATGTTTTTAATCAGTCTTATAATGAAGGCACGATTATTTCTGTTAATGATGGCGTTTTAAAAATTTATGGTCTTTCAGATGTTATGCTGGGAGAAATGATTTTATTGCCTGATAATCAATATGCAATTGCATTAAATATAGAACGAGATATAGTTGGTGCAGTAGTGATGGGCTCGTATATTAAAATCACTGAAGGTTTGAAAGTTAAATGTACAGGTAGAGTTTTAGAAGTTCCTGTGGGTAAAAAGTTATTAGGTCGTGTGATGAATGCATTAGGTCATCCTATCGATGGAAAGGGTATAATAGAACATGATTGTTATTCTCCGGTCGAAAGAGATGCCCCTGGTGTAATTGATCGCCAATCAATTAATGAACCTATACAAACCGGTTATAAAGCTATTGATTCAATGATACCTATTGGTCGAGGTCAGCGTGAATTGATTATCGGAGATCGTCAAACAGGAAAAACGGCGCTTGCAATAGATACGATCATTAATCAGAAAAAATTTAATATACCATGTATTTATGTAGCTATAGGACAGAAGTTATCTACAGTTATAAATGTCATTAAAAAATTAGATGAATGTAATGCTTTAGAAAATACTGCTATTGTTGTTGCATCAGCTTCTGAAGCAGCTTCTTTGCAGTATTTAGCACCTTATTCAGGTTGCGCTATGGGAGAATATTTTCGCGATCTTGGACAAGATGCTGTAATTGTTTATGATGATCTTTCTAAACATGCTGTATCTTATCGGCAAATTTCTTTATTATTGCGCAGACCGCCAGGTCGTGAAGCTTTTCCAGGAGATATCTTTTACCTTCATTCTCGTTTACTAGAAAGATCTGCTCGAGTTTCTAAAGAGTATATTAATAATATTAAAAGAGATGAAAAAACAATTGTTAAAACGGGTTCTTTGACGGCATTTCCTATTATTGAAACACAATCTGGTGATGTTTCAGCATTTGTCCCGACTAATGTAATTTCTATTACTGATGGACAAATATTTTTAGAATCTAGTTTATTTAATTCAGGTGTTCGGCCTGCTGTGAATGCTGGCATATCTGTTTCTCGTGTTGGAAGTGCTGCTCAAACTAAAATTATTAAACAATTATCTTCTGGGATTCGTACAGCTTTAGCGCAATATCATGATCTTGCTGCTTTTTCACAGTTTGCATCTGATTTAGATGATGCAACTAGAAAACAGTTAATATATGGTCAAAAAATTATTGAATTATTGAAACAAAAACAGTATCAACCTATGTCTGTAGCAGAACAAGGAATAATATTTTTTATCGCTCAAAATGATTATCTTGATAATATCTCTGTCGAAAAAATTCAATGGTTTGAAAAAGAAGTTTTAATATACTCACATGAATACTATGCAGATTTAATAAAAGAAATTAATGAACAAGGAGATTATAATGATGCTATAAAAAATAAATTAACAGCTTTAGTTAATGATTTTAAAAATACTCAATTATAAAATTTTGATATAAATTAATTAAGAGAATATAGTGGCTAATATAAAAGAAATAAGAAATAAAATAATTAGCATAACAAATACAAAAAAGATTACTAAAGCCATGGAAATGGTAGCTATTTCTAAAATGAGAAAAACTGAAGAAAGAATGCGCTTGGGTCGACCATATTCTAGAATATTAAAAAACGTCATTCATCATGCCTTACAAGGTAGTTTAGAATACAAGCATAGTTATTTAGAGAATAGAAAAAATAAATGCGTAGGAATAATTATTGTTTCTACTGATAGAGGTTTATGTGGAAGTCTAAATACTAATCTTTTTAAAAAAGTATTATTTCAAATTCAGTCTCTTGAAAAAAACAACATTTCTTGTCAATTAATATTATTCGGATTAAAAAGTTTGTCTGTTTTTAAATTGTACGGTAATTCAATAATTTCGACAATGTGTAATATTGGAGAAAATCCTGACTTATCAAAATTAATTGGTCACATTAAAATTTTTTTAGAAAAATATCAAGATAAAGAAATTGATAAAATTTTTATAGCTTATAACAAATTTTATAATAAAATGTCTCAACATCCAATAGTTGCTCAACTATTGCCTTTATCCAGTGAAGAGAATACATCATTTACAAAAAAAATAAAATGGGATTATTTATATGAACCAGAATCTAAGTTAATTTTAGATACATTATTTGATCGGTACATTGAATCTCAAGTATATCAAAGTATATTAGAAAATATTGCTAGTGAACAAGCAGCTCGTATGATAGCTATGAAAACTGCAACAGATAATAGCAATAATTGCATTAAAGAATTACAATTAGTTTATAATAAAATTCGTCAATCTAATATTACCCAAGAATTAACAGAAATTATTGCAGGCTCTTCAGCGTTATCAGAAAATTAAATAATGAGTTTAGAGGTTTAATAAAATCATGTCTACTGGAAAAATTATTCAAATTATTGGTGCCGTAGTAGATGTAGAATTTGATCAGAAAAAAGTTCCGAAAATATATAATGCTTTGCAAATAAAATTTAAAAATAATTCTCTTATTCTAGAAGTTCAGCAGCAATTAGGTGCTGGGATTGTACGTACTATTGCTATGGGTTCAACAAATGGTTTAAAACGAGGTTTGATTGTTATTGATCTAGGGCATTATATAAAAGTTCCTGTAGGACAAGCTACGTTAGGGCGTATTATAAATGTATTAGGAGAAACGATAGATAATAAAGGGCCCTTAAGAAATATAAATGATTCTGAAGTAGAGTATTGGGAAATTCATCGTTCTCCTCCAAGTTATCAAGAACAAGCAACTTCGCAAGAAATATTAGAAACAGGAATAAAAGTTATTGATTTAATTTGCCCTTTTGCTAAGGGTGGGAAAGTAGGTTTATTTGGAGGAGCAGGTGTAGGTAAAACAGTAAATATGATGGAGTTAATCAGAAATATAGCTATAGAACATTCTGGTTATTCAGTATTTACTGGAGTTGGAGAAAGAACGCGTGAGGGTAATGATTTTTATCATGAAATGAGAGATTCAAAAGTATTAGATAAAGTTTCTTTAGTATATGGGCAAATGAATGAACCCCCAGGTAATCGATTGCGTGTAGCTTTTACAGGTTTAACTGTTGCTGAAAAATTTCGGGACGAAGGGCGAGATGTTTTATTGTTTATTGACAATATATATCGTTATACCTTAGCTGGTACAGAGGTGTCTGCATTGCTTGGAAGAATTCCATCGGCAGTAGGTTATCAACCTACTTTATCAGAAGAAATGGGGCTTCTTCAAGAGAGAATTACTTCTACTAAAAAAGGCTCAATTACATCTGTTCAAGCAGTATATGTTCCAGCGGATGATTTAACTGATCCATCACCAGCTACAACGTTTGCGCATTTAGATTCTACTGTTACTCTAAGTCGTCAAATAGCTTCTTTGGGTATATATCCCGCTATTGATCCTTTAAATTCTACTAGTCGTCAGCTAGATCCTTATATTGTAGGGCGTGAGCATTATGAAACAGCTCGTGGTGTTCAATCTATTCTTCAAAGATATCAAGAATTAAAAGATATTATTGCAATTTTAGGAATGGATGAACTTTCTGAATCTGATAAAATATTAGTTTCTAGATCACGTAAAATACAAAAATTTTTATCACAACCATTTTTTGTAGCTGAAGTTTTTACTAGTTTTCCTGGAAAATATGTATCGTTAAAAGATAATATTCGTGCGTTTAAAGGTATAATAGAAGGTGAATTTGATCATTTGCCAGAGCAGGCTTTTTACATGGCTGGTTCTATTG
This sequence comes from Buchnera aphidicola (Melanaphis sacchari), assembly GCF_003096055.1. Lineage (NCBI taxonomy): Bacteria > Pseudomonadati > Pseudomonadota > Gammaproteobacteria > Enterobacterales > Erwiniaceae > Buchnera > Buchnera aphidicola. Next base: position 617,630 of record NZ_CP029161.1, on the reverse strand, counting down.
AGGAAGTAATAAAAAAAGCAAAATCTTTGTAATAAAAAAAAGATATGGACGTGTTTATGAAATTTCATTTAGATATTGTTACTGTTGAAAAACCTATATTTTCTGGAATAGTAAAAAAAATACAAATATCTGGAAGTGAAGGAGATATGGGTATTTATCCAGGACACGTACAATTATTGAGCATTATAAAACCAGGTATTATACATATATTTCATATTAATCAAAAAGAAGAGTGTCTTTATGTTTCTGGAGGAGTATTAGAAGTTCAACCATCTATTGTATCTATTTTAGCTGATATTGCTATTCGTGGAACTGAATTAGATAAAAAACGTGCTTTAGAAGCAAGAAAACAAGCTAAAAAGTATCTTAAGAATAAAAGTAAATTTAAAAATAAAGAAGATGTTCTTTTGAATATTGCTAAATCTATTGCACAATTACGCGTTCTTGAAATTATCGATAAATTTAAAAATAGATAATTTTTCGCGGCTGGTTTTGTCCTGCCGCAATTTTTAAGTTTTTTAAAATTAAAAAATTTAAATATTTTATATATCTATATTTTCTACTTTTAAAGCATTATTTTTTATAAATTCTCTTCTTGGTTCTACCGCGTCTCCCATAAGAGTATTAAATAAACTATCAGCAGAAATAGCATCTTTAATAGTCACTTGCAACATGTTTCTTGTTTCGGGATTCATAGTTGTTTTCCAAAGTTGATCTGGATTCATTTCTCCTAATCCCTTGTAGCGCTGGATAAATAAATTATGTTTAGATTCTTTAATCAGCCATTCCATTGTATTGTTTAGATCAGTGATTTTATAAGTTTTTTCCCCTTTTTCTATAAAGTTTTCGTCTTTTTTAAATTGAATAAATTTTTTTCCTAAAGATGTAATTAAAAAATATTCTTTACTTTTTAAAAATTTATTTTTAAAGCAATATTCAATGTAATATGTGTATTTAGATATAATTATACTTGGTTCAAAAATATTTTGATTTTCTTTGATTTTAGGTCTATAAAATGTATTGTTTTTATCTTTAATATTTAATTTTTGTACAAAATTTTCTATCCAATTTCGTACTTTTTGTTTATTTGTTAAATCATTTAAAGGTGGATGATAAATAAGTTCATTTAATATAAATTCTGGAAAGTAATGATTGTTTTTTTTTGTTAAATATTTAATTTTATTAAAAATAGATATTATTTCTTTAAATTTTTGTGTATTTTCATAAATATTTTTATTTTTTTTATTTTGTATAATTAGTCCTTTTAAAGAATTTTTAATTTGATATTTGTGCATTTCTTCGTCGTTTTGGATATATTTTTCTTCTTTTCCTTTTTTTACTTTATATAAAGGTGGTTGAGCAATATAGATATATCCTTTTTCGATCAATTCGGGTAATTGACGATAAAAAAATGTTAATAATAATGTTCGAATATGTGCCCCATCTACATCAGCATCCGTCATAATAATAATATGGTTATATCGCAATTTATCTAGATTATATTCATCGCGTCCAATTCCGCATCCTAGTGCAGTTATTAGAGACGCTACTTCTTGAGAAGATATCATCTTTTCAAATTTTGATTTTTGAACATTTAATATTTTTCCCTTTAATGGTAATATTGCTTGATTTTTTCGATTTCTTCCTTGTTTCGCTGATCCTCCTGCTGAATCTCCTTCTACTAAATAAATTTCTGATAATTTAGGGTCATTTTCTTGACAATCAGATAATTTTCCTGGTAATGATCCTAAATCTAATATATTCTTTTTTTTATTTATTTCTCTAGCACGTTTTGCTGCTTCTCTTGCTTTAGCAGAATTGATGATTTTTTGAATTATTGTTTTAGAATCAACTGGATTTTCTAAAAGATATTCAATAAGGTTTTCATTAATCAAAGATTCTATTACAGATTTTGCTTCAGATGATACTAATTTATCCTTTGTTTGGGAGGAAAATTTTGGATCGGGTATTTTTATAGAAATAATAGCAGTTAATCCCTCCCTTGTATCTTCTCCTGTAATAGTGGTCTTGCTTTTTTTATTATATCCTTCGCGTTCTATGTGTAAATTTAACGTTCTTGTTACTCCAGATCTAAATCCAGCTAAATGTGTTCCACCATCTTTTTGAGGTATATTATTAGTAAAACAATATATATTTTCTTTTTGTGAATCGTTCCATTGCATTGCAACTTCCAATTCTATTTTTTCTTTAGAAGACTTAAAATAAAAAATATGTGGATGGATAATTAATTTACTTTTATGGAGAAGTTTAACAAAAGCTCGAATGCCACCTTTATAGTGATAATGATTTTCTATTTTACTTCTTTGGTCTTTAAGATGAATCGAAATATTAGAATTAAGAAAAGATAATTCACGTAGACGTTTTGATAAAATTTCATATAGAAACTCTGTTTTATTAGTAAAAATTTTATAACTTGGCCAAAATCTTATATATGTTCCTGTTTTATTGGATGTTCCTATTTCTGATAAAGAAGTTATTGGATTTCCATTTTTATAGATTTGTTGATATTTTTTTTTATTTTTATAAATTATTAATTCTAATTTTTCTGATAAAGCATTTACTACTGATACACCTACACCGTGCAAGCCACCTGATATTTTATAAGAACAGTCATCAAATTTTCCGCCAGAATGTAATACAGTCATAATTACTTCTGCTGCCGAAATTTTTTCCTCAGGATGAATATCAATTGGAATGCCTCTTCCGTCATCTTCTATAGATACTGAATTATCTAAGTGAATAATCACTGTAATTTTTTTACAAAAGCCAGCTAATGCTTCATCAATAGAGTTATCTACGATTTCAAAAACCATATGATGCAATCCACTTCCATCATCAGTATCTCCAATATACATTCCGGGTCTTTTTCTAACAGCATCTAATCCTCTCAAAATTTTTATTTTAGAAGAATCATAATTATCTACCATGAGTTTTCCTATTAATCAGTTTTTATTTATAAAATTTTAATATAATAATTATTTTTAATAAATATTATATAATGTTAACGTTTTAATAACATTATAACGTATATATTTGAAGAATCATTTTCAGATTCAATTTGTATAGACGATTTAGATGAATTAAAAAATATTAAAATATTTTCGTCATCGATAGCGTTAAGTACATCTAATATATAATAAACATTAATTGATATTTCTATCGTATCTCCAGAATAATTGGTATTAAATGTATCTTCTGCACTTTCTTCTTCTTGATTATCTGACAAGATTTTAAACTTTTTGTTTTCAATTTTTATTTCAATTCCACAAAATTTTTCGTGTGTTAAAATAGCAGTGCGTAATAATGATTTTTTTAAAAGCGCCGTATTAGTAACAATTGGATTGTCTTTTTTTGAAAATAGAACATTATTATAGTCAGGGTATTTTCCTTCAATTAATTGACTGGTAAAAATTAGATCATTGATGTAGATTTTTATATTATTATTGCTAATAAAAATTTTTAATAATTTTTTTTTAATATTTAGTAGTCGATATAGTTCTAATACTCCCTTATTTGGCATAATAATAGAAAAAGATTTGATATCTTCTTTTATATTAGTTGATGAAACTGCTAACCGATAGCCGTCTGTTGCTATGCTTTTTAAGGTATTTCCCTTTTTTTCTAATAAAATTCCATTAAGATAGTGTCGTACGTCTTGTTTTCCCATGGAAAATGCAGTTTTTTCTATCATTGATCTTAAAGAATTTGATGAAATCTCAAAACTTAAAATACTATTACAGTCTTGATGATTTGGAAAATTATCTGCAGGTAAGGTAGTTAAAATATAATTACTATTTTCAGAAGAAATATGAATTTTATTTTTTTTTAATTGTATCTTTATTTCGGATACAGGTAACAAATTTTTACAAATATTTAACATTTTTCTTCCGGAAACAGTTATTTTTCCTGCAATATTTTTTGTAAAAATTTTAATTTTTGAAATAAGTTCTATTTCTAAATTGGTTGTAGTTAAAAACAATGTATCATTTTTAATCTCCATTAATATATTTTCTAAAATTGGAAAAGAATTATTTTTGACTAATAATCGGCTTATTTTTTTTATATTTTGAGTTAAAAGGTCATTTTTAATAGTAAATTTCATAAAATTATACCGATAAAGTTCTAATTAAGTTTGAAAAGTCTTCTTTAATATCATAATTTTCTTTGCGCAGTTGTTTAATTTTGCGGCATGCATGTAACACTGTAGTGTGATCTCTTCCACTAAAGGCGTTGCCAATTTCAGGTAGGCTGTGATTAGTTAATTCTTTTGCCATAGCCATAGCCATTTGTCGAGGGCGCGCTACGGAACGAGAGCGTCTTCTAGATAGTAAGTCTGAAACTTTAATTTTATAATATTCTGCTACTTTTTTTTGAATATTATCGATAGTAATAAGTTTTTCTTGTAATGCTAATATATCGTGAAGTGCTTCACGAACTAAATCTATAGTAATAGATCTATGAGTGAAATTGGCGTTCACAATAATACTATTAAGTGCACCTTCTAATTCACGTACGTTAGATCGCAAATGTTTAGCTATAAAAAAAGCTACTTCGTCAGGTAATTTAATATTATTTTCATCTGCTTTTTTTATTAATATCGCTACTCTTGTTTCTAATTCGGGAGGGTCAATAGCGACAGTTAAACCCCATCCGAATCTAGATTTTAAACGATCTTCAACACCAATTATTTCTTTAGGGTATCGATCGGAAGTTAAAATAATTTGTTGATTTCCTTCTAAAAGCGCATTAAATGTATGAAATAATTCTTCTTGTGAGCGTTCTTTATGTGCAAAAAATTGAATATCATCAATTAGTAGTGCATCAACAGATCGATAATATAGTTTAAATTTTTCAATTGCATTGTTTTTTAAAGCTCTTACCATATCTTGTACAAATCTTTCAGAATGCATATAAATAATTTTGATATTATATTTATATTCTAGTATTCCGTTGCCTATAGCGTGTAATAAATGAGTTTTTCCTAATCCTGTTTGTCCGTATAAAAAAAGAGGATTATAAGAATTTCCAGGATTACTAGCCACTTGAGATGCTGCTGCTCGTGCTAATTGGTTTGATTTTCCTTCTATAAAATTTTCAAAATTATGTTTTTTGTTAATATTAGAACAGTACAACGGTTTTTTAAGTATTGGTATTTGGTAGCAAATTTTTTTTTCATTTTTATTGTTTATTTTTTTTTCAAATTTTTTTTCTTTAAAGATTTGATATACTTTAAATTGTATTATGGGTGAGTTAGAACCATAAAAATCTTTTAATATTTTTTTAAAACAAATTAAATATTTATCTTTTACCCAGTCTAAAACGAATTGATTTGGAGCATATATTTCTAAGATATTATTGTTTAGTTTGGCTTTCAGAGAGCGTATCCACATACTAAACTCTGTAGATGGAAGCTCATGCTGTAACCGGTCAAGACACTGTTTCCAAAGACAAAGTAACACGGTGGACTCCAAGCGCACAAAATAAAAAAATAAAATTTAAAAAATTTTTTATTCTTTTACATAACAGATATATTTTTTGTATAAAAATTATATTTTTTATACTAAAAGTTATACAATTTAAGATTGGTGAGTATAACGTAAAGGATATAATAATATTTTATTAGATATTTTTTATCTAAAGAGGTGATTTTAAAATTTGTGTGTTATCTTTTAATAATATAAATAAAATTATCATATCAAAAAAACATTAACATTATTTTTTTAAGTAAATTTATTATTTTTTATTACAAAAATTAATGAGATAATAGTTTATAAAATATATTTTTATTAATTTTTCTATTTTATAAAATTTTGTTTATACATTACGTAAATTAAATAAAGGTAAATATTAAAATGAAACGTACTTTTCAACCATCAGTATTAAAGCGTAATCGTTCTCATGGTTTTAGAATCCGCATGGCTACTAAAAATGGTCGTTATATTTTATCACGTAGACGCGCTAAGTTAAGAACTCGTTTAACTATTTCTAGTAAATAATAAGGTTAATAATGGTGCTATTTTTTTTTAAAAAAAAACTTAGATTACTAAAATCTATTAATTTTAAATACGTTTTTGATAATCCTTGCATCCAAGATGCATGTGAAATATCTATATTAGCTCGTTCTAATTTATTAGAATATCCTCGATTAGGTCTTAGTATACCTCGCAAAAATGTTAAATACGCGTATAAACGTAATGCAATTAAACGATTAATTCGAGAAACTTTTCGTTTATCACAGCATAAATTAATTTCAATGGATTTTGTAGTAATAGCTAAAAAAAATATCATTTATTTAAAAAATAAAAAAATAATAAATGTATTGGAGAATATATGGTCAAATTATCATCAGGGATAATCTTTTTACTAACTTCTTTAATTTTAATTTATCAAAATTACATCAGTTATTTTATGCAATCACGTTGTCGTTTTTATCCTACTTGTTCTACATATATGCTATTATCTTTACGTAATTTTGGTCTTATCAAAGGTATAATTTTAACAATTCTTCGTTTGTGTAAGTGTCATCCATTTTACTTAAGTAAAGACGATTCATTGTGTCAAAAGATTAAAGATAAAAGTGAATATTAATTATGGAAGTGCAGCGTAATTTTTTTATTATTATTTTTTTACTTGCTTCTTTTTTAATTTGGAAAAGTTGGCATGTTCAGTCCAGTCCAAGTGATCAAATAGAGCGCAAGATTTATAGAGAATTAAATTCAAAAAATCATGATCGAGATAATACAAATAAAATCGTTATTCAAAACGACGTACTTCGATTAGTCGTGAATATGAATGGAGGTGATATAGAAGAAGCCAGTTTAATTAATTATAAAGATAAGCTCAATTCTTCAAATATTTTAAAATTATTAGAAACATCATCTGATTTTACTTACCAAGTACAAAGTGGTTTAATTGGTCCAGATGGTCTGGATAATTTTAATAATCATACTAGACCATTGTATGTTTCAAAAAAAAATTTTTTTAAATTAGATAAGAGTAAAAAAGAATTACGTGTTCCAATGTTTTTTTATAAAGATAATGGTGTTATTTATACAAAAACTTTTATTCTTAAGCCGAATAAATATATTCTAGAAATAGAATACACAATTCATAATCCAACTGATAAAGAATTAAAAGTAAAAATGTTTGGACAACTTAAACAAACAATTCAGTTGCCTAAAAATCGTGATATTTATAGTAGTAATTTTGCTCTTCAAACTTTTCGTGGTGCTGCTTATTCTAGTAGTAATCAAAAATATGAAAAATATACATTTGATGATATTTCAAGTAATAAAAATTTATATATTACAACAAAAGATGGTTGGATCGCTATGTTACAACAGTATTTTGCCGTCGCTTGGATTCCTGAAGTAAATACCGATTCTAATATAATTTATACTTCTTATACTAATAATAGTATTGCTACTATTGGATATAAATCTTCTTCAATTAATATTCCAGCTAATTCTCAATCTATTATTAAATCAAAAATATGGATTGGACCTGAACTTCAACAAGAAATGGCTTTAATTGCGCCTAATTTAGATTTAACGGTAGATTACGGTTATCTTTGGTTTTTATCCCAGCCATTATTTAAGTTATTGAGTGTTTTACACAACATTATAGGAAATTGGGGTTTTTCTATTATTGCAATTACTTTAATTATGCGCGCTATTACTTATCCCCTTACAAAAGCGCAATATTCTTCTATGGCAAAAATGAGAGATTTACAACCTAAAATTAATGAATTAAAAGAAATGTTTAAAAATGACAAACAGAGAATGAGTCAAGAAATGATGTTGTTGTATAAAAAAGAAAGAATTAATCCATTAGGAGGTTGCTTACCTATTTTTATTCAGATGCCTATTTTTTTATCCCTTTATTACATGTTGATTAGTTCTGTCGAATTAAGGCATGCTCCTTTTATGTTTTGGATTAAAGATTTATCAGGTCAAGATCCATATTATGTTTTACCTGTCATTATGGGATTAACTATGTTTTTTATTCAAAAAACATCTTCTAATAATGTCGCAGATCCTCTACAGCAAAAAATAATGAATTTTATGCCAATTCTTTTTACTGCATTTTTTTTATGGTTTCCGTCTGGATTAGTTTTGTATTATATTGTAAGTAATTTAGTGACTATTATACAACAAAAAATTATTTTATCTAAATTTAAAAAACAGAGTAAAAAATAATAATATTTATCAGTAAAAAATTTTGTGACTTAAAAGAAAGAAGAATTTTATGATTCAAGAAGATACTATTGTTGCTCAAGTAACTTGTCCCGGAAAAAGCGCTGTTGGAATAATAAGAGTTTCTGGTACAGAAGCTAATCAAGTAGCTATAAAAATTTTAGGAAAGATACCTCGATCCAGATATGCTACTTATTCAAAGTTTTTAGATATAAATAGGAAATTATTAGATCAAGGGATATCATTATGGTTTCCAGCACCTCATTCATTTACCGGTGAAGATGTATTAGAATTACAAGGTCATGGTAGTCCTTTAGTTATGGATTTATTAATTAAAAGTATTTTATCTATTAAAAACGTCAGAATAGCGAGACCAGGTGAATTTTGTCAACGCGCTTTTTTGAATGATAAAATTGATTTAATTCAAGCTGAAGCCATTGATGATTTAATTAATTCGGAAACAGAATTAATTAGTCGAGGCGCATTAAATACTTTACAAGGTAATTTTTCATCTTATATTAAAGAATTAATCGATAAAATTATTAAATTACGTATTGATATAGAATCAAGAATAGATTTTCCAGAAGAAAATATTAACTTTGGAATCAATGATACAATTTCTATAAAATTAGATAAGATATATAATCAATTTTTAAAAATAAGAAATTCAATAGTAGAAGGCAGTGTAATACGTGAAAGAAAAAAAGTAGTCATTGTAGGTCCTCCTAACGCTGGAAAATCTAGTTTATTAAATGTTTTATCATGTCACAATAGAGCTATAGTGACTAATATCCCGGGAACTACACGTGATATTATTCATGAAGATATTTATCTTAATGGTGTTTTATATCAAATTATTGATACTGCAGGTTTGCGTGATACAGATGATGAAATTGAAAAAATTGGGATTCAAAAAACTTGGAATGCTATTAAGAGTGTAGATCATGTTCTTTTTATTATTGATAAAACAACAAGTGTATTAGATCAAAAGAGAATGGCTACAAATTTTCAAAAAAGCATACCTTCTAATATAGAAGTTACCTTTGTTTTAAATAAAAACGATTTAGTTAAAGAGAATAGCAGAATAAAAAAAAATGGAAATCTAGTATTTATTAATATCTCTACTCTTACAGGAGAGGGTATTGATGTTTTAAAAAAACATCTTACGAAAAAAGAAACAAACAAAAATCAGGAAAGCGTTTTTGTTGCAAGAAGACGTCATCTTTATCAAATTGATTTATCTTTTCGTGAATTCTTAAAATCTTATAAAAAATGGTCAGAGCTTAAAAATATTGAATTTTTGGCTGATTCTTTAAGCTTTATAAATAAATTATTAGGAGAGATAACAGGAGAATTTACTTCAAATGATTTGTTAAATAGTATTTTTTCTACTTTTTGCATAGGGAAATAAATTTTATGCCCGGAGGCGGAATTGAACCACCGACACGGGGATTTTCAGTCCCCTGCTCTACCGACTGAGCTATCCGGGCAATTTTTTACATTAAATCATCAAATATAAAAGTTTGTCAATCTTTTTTATGAGAACTCTTCAAAATATAAATAATCTTTATAAAAATTATTGTTAATAAAAATTTTTTAATTGACATTCAAAAAGAAAAAAATATTTTTTACACTTGAAACTTTTAATAAGAATCCCTATATTTAGTACATGATCAAAAATTAAATAATAAAATATTTTTTTTGAATAGTTTAAATTATTTTATAGGAGCATTCCAATATGAAAATTCGTCCATTGCATGATCGTGTTCTTGTAAAACGTCAAGAAGCAGAATCAAAATCTGCAGGCGGTATTGTTCTTACCGGTTCCGCTGCGGCGAAGTCGACTCGTGGTACAGTTGTAGCAGTAGGTAATGGTCGTATTTTAGATAATGGTCAAGTAAAAAAATTGGACGTTAAAGTAGGTGATTTAGTTATCTTTAATGAAGGTTATGGTGCAAAAACAGAAAAAATTGATAATGAAGAATTATTAATTTTAACTGAAAGTGACATTTTAGCAATTGTTGAATAATGAACTATATGCTATATATCCGTAAAACAAATATATTTGAGGAAATGTCAAAATGGCCGCTAAAGACGTAAAATTTGGTAATGAAGCTAGAATTAAAATGCTTCGTGGAGTTAATGTATTAGCAGATGCAGTAAAAGTAACTTTAGGACCAAAAGGTAGAAATGTAGTTTTAGATAAATCTTTTGGCGCTCCTAGTATTACTAAGGATGGTGTTTCAGTAGCTCGCGAAATCGAATTAGAAGATAAATTCGAAAATATGGGAGCTCAGATGGTTAAAGAAGTTGCTTCTAAAGCTAATGATGCAGCTGGCGATGGTACTACAACTGCAACATTATTAGCTCAATCTATAGTAAATGAAGGACTTAAAGCTGTAGCTGCAGGTATGAATCCCATGGATCTTAAAAGAGGGATTGATAAAGCTGTTATTAGTGCTGTAGAAGAATTAAAAAATTTATCTGTACCTTGTTCTGATTCAACAGCTATTACACAGGTAGGTACTATTTCTGCAAATGCTGATGAAAAAGTTGGCTCTTTAATTGCAGAAGCTATGGAGAAAGTAGGCAATGACGGAGTTATTACAGTAGAAGAAGGAACGGGTTTACAAAATGAACTTGAAGTTGTAAAGGGTATGCAGTTTGATCGTGGATATTTATCACCTTATTTTATTAACAAACCAGAAACAGGTATTGTTGAATTAGAAAATCCATATATTTTAATGGCTGACAAGAAAATATCTAATGTGCGTGAAATATTGCCGATATTAGAATCTGTAGCAAAATCTGGAAAACCTTTATTAATAATATCAGAGGATTTAGAAGGAGAAGCTTTAGCGACATTAGTAGTTAATTCTATGCGCGGTATTGTAAAAGTTGCTGCTGTGAAAGCCCCTGGATTTGGTGATAGACGTAAAGCGATGTTGCAAGATATTTCCATATTAACTGGTGGTTCTGTAATATCTGAAGAATTAGCTATGGATTTAGAAAAGTCTACATTAGAAGATTTAGGACAAGCAAAGAGAGTAGTAATCAATAAAGATACGACAACTATAATTGGCGGCTCTGGTGAGAAGCATGCTATTCAAAGTCGTGTTAGTCAAATTCGTCAAGAAATTCAAGAAGCTACTTCTGATTATGATAAAGAAAAATTAAATGAACGTTTAGCAAAATTATCAGGTGGAGTTGCCGTTCTTAAAGTAGGTGCGGCTACAGAAGTAGAAATGAAAGAGAAAAAAGCTCGTGTTGAAGATGCTTTACACGCAACTCGTGCTGCTGTAGAAGAAGGTGTTGTTGCTGGTGGCGGTGTTGCATTAGTTCGAGTAGCAGGAAAAATATCTAATTTACGTGGTCAAAACGAAGATCAAAACGTTGGTATTAGAGTAGCTCTGCGTGCAATGGAAGCTCCATTACGTCAAATTGTTTCAAATTCAGGTGAAGAACCTTCTGTAGTTACTAATAATGTAAAAGATGGAAAAGGTAATTACGGTTATAATGCTGCTACTGATCAGTACGGTGATATGATTAACTTTGGTATATTAGATCCTACAAAAGTAACTAGATCTGCTTTGCAATATGCTGCGTCTGTTGCTGGCTTAATGATTACTACAGAATGTATGGTAACTGATTTACCAAAAGAAGATAAATCTTCTGAAATGGGCTCAGCTCCTACTGGTGGCATGGGTGGTATGGGCGGTATGATGTAAGATTTTTTAGTTAACGAGTCCTTTTTTAAATTAATTTAAAGATATCTTTCCTCAGATTTTTTATGAGGAAAGATTTTTAATATTAACTTATAATAATTTTACTTTTTTTAGATCCATTATCAAAAGCTAGTCTTGGAACTAAAAATCCAGACATCATTTTTTTCAAATTTAACATAATATTTTTTGCTTTTTTATTGGATACAAAAAAATGTGACGTTCCTATAACTTTATCTAAAGTATGCAAGTAATATGGAATAATATTATTTTTAAATAATTTTTCGCTGAGATTTGCTAAAACATTTGCGCTATCATTAATATTTTTTAATAAAACGCTTTGATTAAATAAAATTACATTTGATTGTTTAAGTTTTAACAAATTTTTTTTTAAATCTTCATTTATTTCTTGAGGATGATTAATATGAGTAACTAAAATAATTTTTAAGATACTATCTTTAAAAATTTTACAAAGAGTTGAAGTAATTCGGTTAGGTATAACAACAGGTAATCTAGTATGTATTCTCAATCTTTTTATATGTTTAATTTTTGATAACAAAGTAATAATCCATAATAATTCATGATCTTGAGCCATTAATGGATCTCCACCGGAAAAAATTACTTCATTTAAATTTTTATTATCATGTATATAATTAATAATTTGAATCCAATTTTTTTTATTTCCTTGATTTTGTGCGTATGGAAAATTTTTTCTAAAGCAGTATCTGCAATGAACAGCACAACTTGTTTTTAAAATCCATAATACTCGATCATTGTATTTATGTATTAATCCAGGTAATACAATATTATTTTTATCTTGAACTGGATCCTCATTAAATTTTAAATTATTTAATAATTCTTGGTTTCTTATAATAACTTGTAATAGTAATGGATCTTTAGGATCATTTTTTTTCATTCTTTTGGCAAAAGAATAAGGTACTCGAAATAGAAAAAATTTTTTAGATTTAACGGTGCTAAAATTTTTTGGGTATTTTTTTAAATTTAGGTATTCTAATAGTTTTTTAGGATCAGTAATAGCGTTAGACATTTCGTACAACCAATTTTCTTTTTTTTTAATTAACTCTTTTATCTCTTGATGTTTCATACGTTTATTAAAATATATATTTATTAATTTGAGGTATTCATGAAAGTATATCATAGTAATAATTTTAGATCAGGACGTAAAATTATTTTTGAAAAAGAACCTTGTTTAATAGAATCAAGTGAATTTGTCAAACCCGGAAAAGGACAATCTTTTGTTCGTGTTAAAATTAGAAAATTATTAACAAGGCAGTTAATAGAAAAAACATTTAAATCTACAGACTCATTAGAAATAGCTGACGTATCAGAGTATACGTTATCTTACTTGTATAATGACGGGAATTTTTGGTATTTTATTAATAATAAAACTTTTGAAGAATTATCAGTAGAAAAGAAAGTTATTGGTGTAAATAAAAAGTGGTTATTAGAGCAAGATACATGTTCTATTACTTTTTGGAATAACATTCCCATTTTTATCACACCAAAAATTTTTGTAGAGCTTAAAGTTATAGATACTGAAGTAGTTTTTAAAAGTGATACAGCAAATGCATCCAATAAATTAGCTAAATTGAGTACTGGTGCAATAGTTAAAGTGCCATTGTTTGTACAAATTGGATCGATTATTAGAGTAGACACCCGATCTGGGGATTATGTATCTAGAATTAAATAAAATTTTTACTTTTATAATTAATATTCGTTTCCTTTGATATGCTGTCTATAACTATCCCATTCAAAAGTTAGCCATAAACTATTTCCTAGGCGCATTCTATCAATAACTCGTTCTCCCAATAAATTTTTCATTCCTTTGTGATCCAGATTAGATAACATTCCAGTAGATCTTTTAGAAGATGATCTTCTGTCTACTATTTGATTAATAATAACTTTTTCGTACCTTGATTCGGTCTGCATGCCAATTTCATCAATCATAAGCAAATCAACACTGCTAAGATTATGTAGTAAATTTTCTTCAGTAATGTTACTAGTTCCGCTAAATGTACCTTTCATATTTGACATTAAATCCGCTACTGTAACGATTAAAATACTTTTTCCGTGAAGAATCAAATAATTTCCTATAGCTGATGCTAAATGATTTTTTCCAGTTCCGGGTCTTCCGGAAAAAATAAAACTTGCAATATTTTCATGAAATGTTTCAGCGTATCTTTTAGCTGCTTTTAAAACCCTTTTTTGTCCATCATGTTCAATTTTATAATTTTCAAATGAACAATTCATATATAATTCGCGAATTCCTGATCGACCTAAAACACGTTGCATTTTCATAGCTTTATTTTCGCGTAATATCGATTCAGAAGATAATCTTCCCTGTTCTTGATTCCAGGCTAATAAATCTTGATCATTCTGAAATTTAGGTTTGATATGATTAGGCATAATGCGTTGAAGTTTTTTAAAAAATTCATTATAAAATGTCATTATTTACCTCTAAAACCATCAGGTATTTTTTTATCTGGTATCGGTATATAAGTAATATCCCTTTTTTGTTTTTCTACTTTAATAAATCGACTTTTTTGTAAACTTCTAGCTAATTTCTGTTGCCACTGGATATGATGAAAGAAACATCCTTCTGCTTTCCAATATGCAATAAAAGCATTTAATTCATATTTTGTAGGTTTTTTATCTAATATTATACCCCATAGTGCTGATTTTTGAATAAAGTCTTTATCAGGGTACCAATGAGTATGCATTTTGAATTTTTGTTCTATTTTATTTTTTTGATTATATTCTAGATCAAATAAATTTTTTAAAAATTCTGGAGTCATTGCATAAAATAATGTTTTTTTATTTTTTGATACAGAAATAATACCATTATTTGATGATTTTATAAAATTTATTGGTTTTTTACAAAATAGTTCTAGTGTTGTATTTACTGAAACTAAAATTTTCATTAATATTTGATCTCATTTTTTAAATAATTTTAAATTAATATTTTTTATTCATTAAAAATATATAGGTAACATTCTAATTGATTAGTAATTTTTTTTTTATATAAAATCCAGTTATATGGTATATTTAATGATTTTTTTTTCTCTTTTTCGATATAAATAAACGAATTTTTTTTGATCCATTTATTTTTTAATAACAAAATAGTTTTATTTGTTAAATCTTGATAATATGGTGGATCTATAAAGATTATATCATATGGAGTTCCATTTTTTTTCAGCCAATATAAAGTATTTGTATGTATAATTTCTAAATTAGATATATTTAATTTTTTTATGTTTTTTTTTAATGTAATTATTGTTTTTTTTTTATTTCTAGAAATGTTACAAAGGAAGCGTATCGAGATATAGCCTCTATTCCTAATGCGCCGCTTCCCGAAAAACAATCAAGACAGCGGGCATTTTTAATTTTTTGAGATAACCAACTAAAAAGAGTTTCGCGTATTCGATTAGTCGTTGGGCGTATTTTTAAATTATTTTTAAAAGATAATTTTTGCCCTTTTAATTTTCCAGAAATAATATAAATTTTTCCGTTTTTTTTAAAAAAAGAATTGTGCATTTTATTAATTTTTTATATTAGTAATATAATTGATTTTATTATTAAATAATATTTAAATAAATATTTAATTTATAATTTTAAAGAGAATTTTAACAATTAATTGTTTTTTTATGGAATTTATAAAATGAGTAATAAAAAAAGCTTTTTTTCTTGGATAAATTTCGGTAAAAATAAAGAAAATCAAAAAAAAAATCTAGATGGAGATAAAATTTTTCAAGAAAATCGTCAAATAGTTTCTACTAAAAAAGATAATATTACTACAAAAAAAAAATTTTTTTTAAAATTAAAAGAAGGTTTGATAAAAACTAAAAAATTTTTTGGAAATAGCATAGATCGTATTTTTTTATCAAAGAAAATAGATGATGCTCTCTTCGAAGAGTTAGAAGAGACTATGATTCTTTCTGATATCAGTATAAGCACTACAGATAAAATTATTAAAGATTTAATTAATGATGCTCATCGCAAGGAATTAAAAGATTCTAAAAAAGTATATTTTCTTTTAAAACAAAAAATGTACTCTATTTTAAAAAAAGTAGAAGTTCCTTTAAATGTTATAAATGAATTTCCTTTTGTTATACTTGTGGTAGGAGTAAATGGAACAGGAAAAACCACTACAATTTCTAAGTTAGCTAAAAGGTATAAATTACAAGGAAAATCTGTAATGCTTGCTGCATCAGATACGTTTAGAGCCGCTGGAATAGAACAATTGCAAACATTAGGCGCAATGAATAATATTCCAGTAATAGCTCAAACTTTAGGATCTGATCCTGCAGCAGTAGCTTTTGACGCATTAAAATCAGCAATGTCAAAAAAAATAGATATTTTAATCATTGATACAGCTGGAAGATTACACAATAAGTTGTATTTGGTTGAAGAGTTAAAAAAAATTGTTCGTGTCATTAAGAAATTAAATCCCTGTGCACCACATGAAAAGATATTAACTATTGATGCATGTAATGGTCAAAATACAATTAAACAAACAGAAAAATTTCATGAAGCATTAAATTTAACTGGTCTCATTATAACTAAGCTTGATGGTACAGCAAAAGGTGGCGTTATTTTTACGTTGGCTGATCAATTCTTAATTCCTATTCGTTATATTGGTATTGGCGAAAAAGCAGATGATTTAATCGTATTTGATAGCAATAGTTTTATTCAATCAATTTTTTGTAGTCAAAAATAATATTTTTATTTTGAAAGTAAAGAGATTAATGAAAATTTTCATTGAAAATAATGTTTATATAAAATTTTGATTTTAATGTTTAATTCAAGTATGATATAAAAATCCCACATCTTTATAATTCATTAAATATATTTTATTAATGCTGGAATAAAAATGATTAATAAAGTGCAGATTTTGTCTGTAACTTCGCCGGGAAACTTAGATTCATATATTAGAATCGCTAATTTATGGCCAATGCTTTCTCTTGAAGAAGAAAAATCCTTAACTAAGCGCTTGCGTTATAGCGGTGATTTGGATGCCGCAAAAACTTTGATTCTTTCTCATCTTCGTTTCGTTATTCATATTTCACGCAATTATTCAGGTTATGGTCTCCTTCAGGCGGATTTAATACAAGAAGGTAATATAGGGTTAATGAAAGCAGTGCGAAGATTTAATCCCGAAATAGGAGTGCGTCTTGTATCTTTTGCGGTGCATTGGATTAAATCTGAAATACATGAATATGTATTACGTAATTGGCGTATTGTAAAAGTAGCCACAACTAAAGCACAAAGAAAGTTATTTTTTAATTTAAGAAAAAATAAAAAAAGATTAGGTTGGTTTAATGAAGACGAAATTAAAATAGTTGCACAAGAATTAGGAGTGAGCAATGAAGATGTTAGAGAAATGGAATCTCGAATGTCAGCGCAAGACGTAATTTTTAGTCCATTTCCAGAAGAAGATTTAAAAAATGGAAAAAATAATACAAACATGCCTTATCTACAAGATAAAACTTCTAATTTTGCTCATGGCTTAGAAAAAGATGATTGGGATAAACATACCACAAGCAAATTAAGCAATGCTTTATTAAGATTAGATACTAGGAGTCGAGATATTATTCATGCTCGTTGGCTAGATAATAATAAAAAAAATACTCTACAAAAAATTGCAAGTAATTATGGAATTTCTGCAGAACGTGTTCGTCAGTTAGAAAAAAATGCTATGAAAAAATTAAAAAGAGCTATAGAAAATTAATTTTTTATATAGAGTATGAGATTAAGTTTTTAAATTGAAAACTCATACTCTTTTTAATAAATATTTTACCTTTATATTAATTTCTTTGAAATAATTAAAAAATTTATTCTACTGTAACAGATTTTGCAAGATTTCTAGGTTGATCAATATTTTTTCCTTTTTTTAGTGCTATGTAATAGGAAAATAGTTGTAACGGCACTATATAAAGGATAGGAGCAATAATTTCTTCAATATACGGTATTTTAATAAAATTTATATTGTTTTCTAAATTTACTTCTTTGTCTGAAAGAACATAAATTTTTCCTTCTCTTGCAGATATTTCTTGAATACTTTTTTTTGTTTTTTCAATTAACGAATCATTTGGAGCTATGATAATAACAGGCATATTTTTATCAATCAATGCTAAAGGGCCGTGTTTTAGTTCACCTGATGGATACGCTTCAGCGTGAATATAAGAGATTTCTTTGACTTTTAGAGCACCTTCCAAAGCAATAGGATATTGACTTCCTCGACCTAAAAATAGTATGTTTTTTTTACGATATAAATTATTAGCTACTTTTTCTATTAATGTATTTTTTTTAAAAATTTTTTTAATTTTGCTAGGTAAGTAATGTAAACTTTTTACAATTTTTTTTGCAATCATAATGTTTTTTCTTTTTAAATGCATTATTTTTGTTATCAACATTAATAAGACAGTTAATTGCGCAGTAAATGATTTTGTTGATGCAACACCTATTTCTATGCCTGCTTCTGTTGATAGGCAACAATCAGATTCTTTAACTAATGATGATCCTTTCATATTACATATAGTAAGATTGCCTAAATATCCTAGTTTTTTAGATATTCTCAAAGCTTCTAATGTATCAGCAGTCTCTCCAGATTGTGATAAAGTAATAAAGAAACTATTTTTTCTTATTGCGAGTTTTCTTGAAGAAAACTCGGAAGCTATTTCAACATCACATGGAATGTCGGCAAGAGATTCAAACCAATACTTGGATACTAAAGCTGCATGATAGGAAGTGCCACAAGCGACTATTTGAATATGTTCTGCTTTTAAAAATAAATTTTCTTCTTTTGGACTTAATTCTGAAAAATGTATAGTTTTATCTTCTTTTATACGGTTGTTTAAAGTTTTTTGAATAGATAAAGGTTGTTCATATATTTCTTTTTCCATATAATGTTTATATTTTCCTTTACTTACAGATTTATATTTTACATTAGACTTAATTTCATCTCTTTCAATTATGACTCCGTCTTTATTGAAAATATTAACTTTTTTTGCTTTTACTATTGCTATGTCACCTTCTTCTAAATATATAAAACGTTTTGTAGAACTTAGTAATGCAATTTGATCAGAAGCTATAAAGTTTTCTTTTATGCCTAATCCAATCACTAAAGGACTGCCAGAACGGACTGCTATTAGTTTAGATGCATTTTTAGCATCCATGACGACCATACTATAATTGCCATTCAATTGTAATATACTTTTTTGAACTGTTTTTAAAAGAGAGAGACCTTTTTTACTTTGTTCTAAATGCAATAAATGAGCAATAACTTCAGTGTCTGTATCAGAATTAAATGTATATCCTTTTTTTTCTAATAAAATTCTTAATTTTGAACTATTTTCAATAATTCCATTATGAACAACGACAATATTCGAAGAAATATGAGGATGCGTATTTTCTTTGGAAATTTTCCCATGTGTAGCCCATCTAGTATGAGCAAATCCAATATTTCCAAATAATTTTTTTTTCTTTACTTTTTTAGAGAGTACGTTAACTTTTCCGACGCATCGAATTCGGACAATATCACTATTTTTATTTATTACTGCCAATCCTGATGAATCGTATCCTCGATATTCTAACTTTTTGATACTTTGTAGAAGAAAATTAATTATATTGCGTTTTGTTACTGCAGCAACAATGCCACACATATAGGCATACCTTTTAAATTTATTAAATATTTTATAAGTATTAATAATTTGAATTAATCAGTAGATTTTTTATTTTTATTTGATCTAGTCCAGTTTATTTTACATTTTTGTATTTTTTTATTATAAACTAAACAGGGAATATTAATATTTTTAGTTAAAGTAGTTCCTGCTGCAATAGTTGTATTATTTGTAATTTTAATAGGCGCCACTAGTTGTGTGTTAGAGCCAATAAAAACATTATCACCAATAGTAGTTTTAAATTTATTTTTACCATCGTAATTACATGTTATGCTACCTGCTCCAATATTAACTCGAGCACCAATTTCAGCATTTCCAATATAACTAAGATGTTTTATCTTAGATGATTTTTTGATATTACTGTCTTTTATTTCAACAAAATTACCTATTTCTACTTCATCGCTCAATATTGTTTTAGGTCTTAAATGCGCAAAAGGTCCGATAATGCAATTTTTACCTATTTGAACGTTATCTAGAATTGTATATTCTTTAATATGTGTATTATCATTAATAAAGCTATTTTTAATAATACACCCTGTTCCAATTTTAATATTATCTCCTAAAAAAATATTTCCTTCTAATACTACACCGCTTTCTATTTCTACATTTTTTCCATGCTTTAAATTACCGCGTAGAGTAAAATTATATGGATTTTTTAATGTAATTCCATTAATAAGTAATTTTTTAATTTTTTCTTTTTGTAATATTTCTTCTAAAATAGATAGTTGCAATTTGTTATTAATTCCTAATATTTCTTTAGTTTTTATAGTTTTTACAGATTTAATATTTGCACCTTCTAAATAAGCAATATGAACAATATCAGTTGCATATAATTCCTTTTGAATATTCTTATCATTTATTTTTTTTAGCCATTTTTTTAAATTTTTTGCATTTGCTATAAATGTTCCAGAATATACTTCTTTAATTTTTTTTTCATAAAAATTTGCATTTTTTTCTTCTATAATACTGATAATTTTTTTGTTTTTTCTTAAAACTCTACCATATCCATTAGGATTGTCTAGATAAGATGTCAACAAAGTAATTTTTGATTTTTTTTTATATTTTATTAACTTTTTTACTGATTCAGCTGAAATAAAAGGCATATCTCCATATAAAACAATTATATATTCATCGTCTAAAAATTTTTTTGATGCAGTCAGTATAGCGCCTCCAGTTCCATTTTGTTTTTTTTGAATAACATAGTTTATTGATTTTTCTTGAATATTAGATGAAATAATTTTTTTTTCGAAATTATCAACTAATATTATTTTTTTGGGATT
Source organism: Buchnera aphidicola (Melanaphis sacchari) (assembly GCF_003096055.1). Taxonomy (NCBI): domain Bacteria; kingdom Pseudomonadati; phylum Pseudomonadota; class Gammaproteobacteria; order Enterobacterales; family Erwiniaceae; genus Buchnera; species Buchnera aphidicola. The sequence continues at coordinate 596,712 of NZ_CP029161.1, read as the reverse complement.
AATCGACTTAGCTGTATTTATAACATATTCTAAAATGGTTTTATCGCCTAATTTATGTAATACTTTAGGAAAATTTGATTTCATTCTACTTCCTTTTCCAGCTGCAAGTATTACTATAGTAGTATCTCTTTTTAACATGTGTATTTCCTTGACATTGCTTTTTTATGTTTTATTGATAATAAAAAATTGTTACAATGTATAAAATATACATTTTATTTGTAATTATTATATTTTTAAATATATTTAGATATAATAAATATTATATTTTATTAAGGTTTTTATGTATAAAATAATCGCAGTAGATTTAGATGGAACTCTACTTTCTCCAGACAATAAAATTACTACGTATACTCAAAAAGTTATTAATTTGCTAATAAAAAGAAATATTTATTTTATTTTTGCTTCTGGCCGTCATTATGCTGATTTAATAAATATCAAAAATAGCTTAAAAATAAAATTTTTTATTATTAGTTCTAATGGAGCTAGAATTTATGATTTAAATAATAAATTAATTTTTCAAAATTATTTAGATGAAGATATTGCTCGAACGCTTTGTGAAATAGGATATTTTAATCCTAGTATTATTACTCAGATATATCGTAAAAATCGGTGGTATATAAATAATAATAAATTAGATAATAATTTTTGTCCTACTTTGTCATCTTTAAAATACAATTTTTTTTCTTTGAATAATTTACAATTAAATAAAATTAGTAAAATTTTTTTTACAAGTAAAAATTTTTTAGAATTAAATAATCTTGAAAAAGAAATTATTAAACGCTTAGGTGTTAAAATTAATATTAATTTTTCTCTTCCAGGTTGTTTAGAAGTAACATCAAGAAAAGCTTCTAAAGGTCATGGATTAAAGTTAATATCTAGTATTTTGGGAATTTCTTTAAAAAAATTTATTGCTATTGGAGATGGAATGAATGATCAAGACATGCTTAGCATTGTTGGAAAATCATGCATTATGGAAAATGCAGATCCTAATTTAAAGAAATCTTTGCCTCATTCTGAGATTATTGGAAGTAATAAAAATGATGGTGTTGCAGTTTTTTTAAAGAGAATTTTTTTGGAAAAATAAATTTATTTTTATAAAATTTTATTTTAAATGCGTAATTTATTTCGAATAAAGTTTAAGTGAGAAAAAGCATGCGAGTGTATAGAATTAATAAAACTTTTTATAATAATTTCTTTTTGTTCACCATTCCTTGTAGCAGCATATAAACGTTTCCATAATCCGTTTCCTATTTTTTTTGTAATAATCAAACCTTGTTTTTCAAAGTTGTCAACTGCCCAATGAGGTAATGCAGCAACTCCCATTTGTGCGGATACCATTTGGATTAAAAGAGAGGTATTATGTACATTTTTGAAAACTGGTATGATGCCAGCTGGTTTTAGAAATAATTTCCATATATCTAATCTATTGCGTGGTATAGGATATGTCATTAATATTTCAGATGATAAATCTCCTGGAGTAATTTTTTTCTTTTTTTTTACTAAGGGATGATTAGGTGATAAAATCAGGCGTACCTCAAAATCAAATATAGGTGCGTAAAATATATTACTTTTAGGCAATACCTCTGAAGTTAAAACAACATCTAGTTCGCCTTGTTGAAGATATGGTTGAGGGCTAAATATCATATCAGAATAAAAATCTATTTTTATTTTTGGCCATTTTTTTTGAAATTTTCTAAGAGCTGGTGTGAACCACTGAATACAACTATGACATTCAATAGCTAATTTGATAGTTTTTAGAGGAGATTTTTTGCAATTTTTTATTGCTTTTTGAATTTTTGGCAATATTTCTTTTGATAGTTGAAGTAAAATTTTTCCTTGAACTGTAAATTTTATTGGATTAGTTTTTCTGATAAATAGTTTAAAACCTAATTTTTTTTCTAATTTATTAAATTGATGCGAAATAGCTGATTGTGTTTGATGTAATTCAATTGCTGTAAGATTAATTGAACCAGTATTTTTTAATGTTTGTAATATTTGAAGATGTTTTAAGTTTATCATGATATTATTTCATGTTTATAATGAATTATTTGAGCTTGCGAATTCGACTAAATAGAAGAATTATAAAGCATATAATTAAATTAGATCAATTATAGAATATTTATTGATTAAATCGCAAATAATATAATTAAGGTGTAATTAATGATTATTTCAAATCATACGCTTGGATTTCCAAGAATTGGTTTAAACCGTGAGTTAAAAAAAGCTCAAGAAGCTTATTGGTCTGGGAACATTACGAAAGAAGATCTTCTGTCTACAGGATCAGAGTTAAGGAAAAATCATTGGGAAATACAAAAAAATGCAGGAATTGATTATATACCAGTAGGAGATTTTTCCTGGTATGATCATGTGTTAAATATTAGTATGATGTTAGGGAATATACCAGATAGACATTTGAATCCAGATAAATCTATTGATTTAGATTGTTTGTTTCGTGTAGCTCGAGGTAATTCTCCAAACATATCTGCTTCAGAAATGACTAAATGGTTTAATACTAATTATCATTATATTGTCCCAGAATTTGATAAAAAAAAAGCATTAAATTTTTCTTGGAAACAGATTTTAGATGAAACAGATGAGGCGCTATCATTAGGTTATAAAGTAAAACCTATATTATTAGGTCCTATTACTTATCTTTGGTTAGGCAAAGTTAAAGGTAAATATTTTGATCGTCTGGAAATGCTAGAAAAAATATTACCAATATATAAATATGTTTTAAATGAATTATCTAAACGTGATATTGAGTTTGTTCAGGTTGATGAACCTGCTTTGGTTTTAGATCTTCCTGAGCGTTGGAAAAAATCTTATTTATATGCTTATGATTATTTACATGGATCTTCGAAGATATTATTAGCTACATATTTTGACAATATTAAGCACAATATAGAATTTATTCGAAATTTACCAATATACGGAATTCATATTGACTTAATTTTTGGAAAATATGATTTATTTTCTTTTAACTCTACGTTACCTAAAGATTGGATTTTATCTTTAGGAATAGTAAATGGCCGGAATATTTGGAAATCTAACTTATTAAAATGGTTTAAAACTATTTCTACAATTTTACCATTTCGAAAAAAAATATTAATTGGTTCTTCATGTTCTTTATTACATTGTCCAATTGATTTAGATGCAGAAAAAAATTTAAGTGAAGATGTTAAAAAATGGTTTTCTTTTGCTGTTCAAAAGTGTCAAGAATTATCTTTATTATCAAATGCATTAAATCAAAATAATACTACTTTTATCGAAAAATGGTCTTTACCAATGTACGATCGTACCTTTTCTAATAAAGTACATAATCCAAAAGTACAAAAACGTTTATCTAAAATATTTAATAAAACTTTTAAACGCATTGATTCTTATAATATTCGCTCTAAAGAACAAAAAAAGAAATTTAATTTACCATTTTTTCCAACAACTACTATCGGATCATTTCCTCAAACTCAATCGATAAGAAAATTAAGAAGACATTATAAAGAAGGATTAGTAAGTTATAAGGAGTATGAGAAAGGTATTAAAGAAAATATTAAAGAAGTAGTTAAGTTTCAAGAAAAATTAGATATAGATGTTCTTGTCCATGGAGAGGCTGAAAGAAATGATATGGTAGAGTATTTTGGTGAAAATTTAGAAGGATTTGTATTTACTGATAATGGTTGGGTGCAAAGTTATGGGTCTCGTTGTGTAAAACCTCCTATTATTATTGGTGATATTAGTCGACCAAAACCTATAACAGTAAAATGGTCTAAATATGCTCAATCGTTAACTAATAAACCTATGAAAGGAATGTTAACCGGTCCGGTTACAATTTTATTTTGGTCTTTTCCTAGAGAAGATATTTCTTTAGAAAAAATTGCAATGCAAATTGCATTAGTTCTTAACGATGAAGTTTTAGATTTAGAAAAAGAAAAAATAGAGATTATTCAAATTGATGAGCCTGCTTTAAGAGAAGGTTTACCTTTACGAAAAAGTTTATGGGATAAATATTTATCTTGGGCTGTTAACTCTTTCCGATTAAGTTCTTATGGTGTTAAAAATACCACTCAAATTCATACACATATGTGTTATTGTGAATTTAATGATATTATGAGTTCTATTGCTTTACTAGATGCTGATGTCATTACAATAGAAACTGCTCGTTCGGATATGGAGCTGTTACAAGCATTTAAAGATTTTAAATATCCAAATGAAGTTGGCCCTGGAGTATATGATATTCATTCACCTAATATACCAGATATTAATTCAATTAGCATTTTATTACATAAAGCTATTAACTATATTCCATTAGATCGTATTTGGATTAATCCAGATTGTGGATTAAAAACAAGAAATTGGATAGAGACAGAATTAGCGTTAAAAAATATGGTTCAAGTAGCTAAAAGTATGAGAACTAAAATTTAGTTTATTTTTTCAAAAATTTAAATCATCTTTTAGATTATTTTCATTTTTACTGCGGAAAATCTAAATGATGATTTAAACAATTGTTTATTTTTTAAATGTTAAATGTTTTTAAATTAATGTTTGAAATGTCTTTTATTTGTAAAAATCATTGCAATTTTATATTCATTAGCTGCCTGAATGATTTCTTGGTCATTAATAGAACCTCCAGGTTGAATGATACAATTAATTCCAATAGAAGCTGCACTATCGATTCCATCTCGAAAAGGGAAAAAAGCATCAGAAGCCATAACTGCTCCAATAGTATTTTTTTTTCTATTTTTTGCTTTAAAATTTGCTAAATTAGTTGCATCAATTCTACTTGTTTGTCCCGCACCTATACTTATTGTAGTTTGATTTAAACCATATACGATTGCGTTAGATTTGACAAATTTAGAGACTTTCCAGCAAAATATTGCGTCTTTTAATTCTTTTGATGTAGGTATTCTTTTTGTTACAAAAGAAAATTTTTTTAAATTTATTTCGCTATGGTCATATTCTTGAATAAGCATTCCATTAGTTATTCGTTTAAAATCTAATTCTTTATTTATTTTTTTTATTTTTCCGCAAGTTAGTATTCTTATATTTGGTTTCTTTTCTAATTCTTTTAATGCATCAATATTTATTTTCGGCGCTATAATTACTTCAACAAATTGTTTTTTAATAATTTCTTGAGTAGTTAGAAAGTCCAAAGTATCGTTGAAAGCAATAATTCCTCCAAATGATGAAACTGGATCAGCATTATATGCAGAGAGATATGATTCAAAAATTGAATTTCCTTCAGAAACTCCACAAGGATTTCCGTGTTTAACAATAACACATGCTGGATTAAAAAATTCTTTTACGCATTCTAGAGCTATGTCAGCATCAGATACATTATTATAAGATAAATTTTTTCCTTGTTGTTGATAAGATGAACTTATTGTTCCTGATTGTAATATACTTTTATTTACATAAAAAGATGATTTTTGATGTTGATTTTCTCCATATCTTAAGTTTTGTTTTTTTATAAAATTCAATTTAATTTCATTTGGAAATATGTCGTCTTTTAATTTTTTTTGAAAATTTGTCATCTTTGTAAAATAATTTGAAATTATTTTTTCGTAATTTGAGGTATATTCAAAAGCTTTTTTAGCTAAAAAAAATCTTTTTTTTATACACATTTGATCATTTTTAATGGCATCAGTTATCAATTCTAAATCTGATAAGTCTACCAAAACTATTACATTTTTATAATTTTTTGCAGCAGCACGAACAAGTGTAGGTCCTCCGATGTCAATATTTTCAATAATTTCGTCAATATTATTTTTTTCCTTTTTTATTTTTTCAAATGGATAAAAATTAACAATAACTATATCTATTTCTGATAAGTTATATAACATCATTGTTTTTTGATCTTTTTCTCTTCTACTTAAAATGCCCGCCATTATTTTTGGGTGCAATGTTTTTAAGCGTCCGTTCATTATTTCAGGAAAATTTACGTAATCTGATATTCGAATAATAGGTATATTATTTTTTTTTAAAAAATTTCCCGTTCCATTCGTGGTGAGTAAATTAATTTTCCTAGCTAATAATATTTTTGCTATTTTTAAAAGATTTTTCTTATCAGATACGCTAATTAAAGCATTTTTTATATTTTTTTTAAATGACATAATTTTTTTCTTTTTTAAAGCGATTGTTTCTCAAATTAATTAGATATTAGGATTTTTGATATTAAATGTTTTTTTAGACAGGGGCATAATTGCCCCTTAATAATATATTTATTATATGACTCTATTTAATTGCGTTTTTTAATGTTTTACCGGATATAAAACTAGGAACTTTTGTGGCGGGGATGACTATTTCTTTTCCTGTTTGAGGATTTCTTCCTGTACGCGAAGCTCTTAGGTTTACTTTAAATGTTCCGAATCCCACTATTTGCACAGATTCACCATTTTTTAAAGATTCAATAATTGCTGCTAATGTTGTTTCTAAAGTAGATTTTACTTGTATTTTAGATAAATTAGATTTTTTAGAAATAATGTTAATTAATTGAGTTTTGTTCATTATTTTTTCCTTTGTTTTTAAAAATTAATAATTAATTTAAATATTATTTCTATATTTTAGGTATATTAAGAGTTTTTTTAATTCAATTGTTATATAATTTTTAAAAATTAATTATTCTTTTAAATATTTTTTAGAATAAAGTCCCAAAGATTTAAATAAATAAAATATATAATATATCTAAAAATAAGTAAAAAGATAATATAAATATAAAAGAACATTAATTGAATAAATTTATTAAAATTATTAAGCATTACAAATAACTTTGTATTAATAAATAGATCATAAATTATTTTATTATTTATTTTTAATAAAATTCTAAAATATAAAAAAATTAAAATTTTATTTTAATTACATTTATCATATATTTTTTATTATAGCTGCTTTTTTAAGCAGCTATAACGGCAGATTATAATAGATTGTTAAAAATATTTTACTTATGAAGTATAATCATTATTTACGAGAGTAGAATTTAATAATTCTGATAAACTAGCTGATGCTTCTTCTGCGCTTACTTGTGAAGAGCAATGATTATTAATAGAAGAAGATAAACCTTGATTAATATTTTTTTTATTACGACGTTTTAAGCGTTCTTTATGATATGCATATCCTGTGCCAGCTGGTATTAAACGACCGACAATAACGTTTTCTTTAAGTCCGCGTAATTCGTCTTTTTTTCCTGCAACTGCAGATTCAGTTAGTACTCTAGTAGTTTCTTGAAAAGACGCTGCAGATATAAATGATTCAGTTGCAAGAGAAGCTTTAGTGATGCCTAATAAATCTCTTGAGTATATTACTGGTGTTTTTTTTTGCTGTTCTAAAATTCGATTAGAAATTTTTATGCGAGAGAATTCTACTTGTTCACCATCTAAAAAGTCTGAATTGCCTGATTTTATTATAGTAGCTTTTCTTAGCATTTGTCGAACAATAACTTCAATGTGTTTATCATTAATTTTTACACCTTGAAGACGATATACTTCTTGTACTTCGTTAACGATGTATTTAGTTACTGCTTGAACACCTCTTAAACGCAGAATATCATGTGGTGATTCTGGACCATCTGATATAACATCACCTCGTTCGACTCTTTCTCCTTCAAATACATTTAGTTGTCTCCATTTGGGAATCATTTCTTCATACGAATCACTGCCATCTACTGGGGTGATAATTAGTCTTCTTTTCCCCTTTGTTTCCTTTCCAAAAGAAACGATTCCACTAATTTCTGCTAAAATCGCTAATTCTTTTGGTCGTCTAGCTTCAAATAAATCAGCTACTCTTGGCAGTCCTCCTGTAATATCTTTTGTACCTCCAGATTCTTGAGGTACTCTTGCTAAGGTGTCTCCAGAACTGATTTGTATTCCGTCATTTAATTGAACAATAGACTTTCCGGGCAAAAAGTATTGTGCAGGCATTTCTGTACCAGAAATAAGTACATCATTTCCATGTTTATCAACTATTTTTAATGAAGGTCTCAAATCTTTTCCAATGGTCATTCTTTCTGCTGTATCTAAAACTACTATAGATGATAATCCTGTTAGTTCATCTGCTTGTCTTGTTATGCTTTGACCATCTATCATATCTACAAATTTAACAAATCCATTTACTTCTGTGATTACAGGAATAGTATGCGGATCCCATTTTGCTACTATTTCTCCAGAATTTGCTTTTTCGCCATTTCCCTTTGCCATAATAGCTCCATAAGGAACTTTGTAGCTTTCTTTTGTTCTTCCAAAATAATCAATTATATTAAGTTCTACATTTCTGGATGTGATAACTATTTTCCCAGTAGAATTAGTAACAGATTTTGCATTATTAAGATTTATAATTCCGGTATTTTTTATTTGAATGCTAGATTCAGTAGCAGCTCTTGATGCAGCACCACCTATGTGAAAAGTTCTCATAGTTAATTGCGTGCCTGGTTCACCAATAGATTGCGCTGCTATTACTCCTATTGCTTCGCCTTTGTTGACTAAATTTCCCCTTGCCAAATCTCGACCATAACAATAAGCACAAACACCAAAATCTGTTTCACAGTTTACTACAGATCTGACTTTGACATTATCTATAGAGTTATTCTCTAAAAGATCACACCATTGTTCATTTAATAAAGTATTTCTCTTAATCAGTATTTTTTGTGTATTAGGAACGAAAATTGTTTCTGCAGTAACACGTCCTAAAACTCGTTCTCGTAAAGGCTCCTTAACATCTCCTCCTTCTATTAAGGGTGTCATTAATATACCTTCATGTGTTCCGCAATCGTTTTGAGTCACAACTAAATCTTGAGCTACATCCACTAAACGACGTGTTAAATATCCAGAATTTGCAGTTTTTAATGCAGTATCAGCTAATCCTTTGCGAGCGCCATGAGTAGAAATAAAATACTGAAGCACATTTAAACCTTCTCTAAAATTTGCTGTAATTGGCGTTTCAATTATAGACCCGTCGGGTTTTGCCATTAAACCTCGCATACCTGCTAATTGACGTATTTGTGCAGCAGATCCTCTCGCACCTGAATCAGCCATCATGAATATACTATTAAAAGAAATTTGCTTTTTTTGTTTTCCGTTTTTATCTAATACAGATTCTGTAGATAAATTTTCCATCATTGCTTTAGCAACTCTTTCGTTGGCAGCTGCCCAAATATCAATAACTTTATTATATCTTTCTCCTGCTGTAACTAATCCAGATTGAAATTGTTCTTGTATTTCGGCAACTTCTATTTTTGCTTCATTTATAATATTTAATTTTTTTTCTGGTATAACCATATCATCAATACCTACTGACGCACCAGATCTTGCTGCATAAGCAAATCCTGTATACATAATTTGATCAGCAAAAGATACAGTAGATTTTAAACCTAAGATTCGATAACAAGTATTTAGCATTTTTGAAATGTCTTTTTTTCCTAAAGTTTGATTAACTATGTTAAATGGAAGACCCTTAGGAACAATCATCCATAAAATTGCTCGTCCTATAGTTGTATTGATAATTTTTTTAATAGATTTAAAATTATTATTCTCGTCTTTTTTGTACTCTATTATACGTACTTTGACTAATGAATGTAATTCTGCAATTCCTAGACGATATACTTTCTCTGCTTCGTGAGAACTATTTAATATCATACCCTCGCCTTTTCCATTAATTTTTTCGCGGGTCATATAATAAAGTCCTAGCACTACATCTTGGGAGGGTACAATAATTGGTTCTCCGTTAGCTGGAGACAAAATATTATTTGTAGACATCATCAAAGCTCTTGCTTCTAATTGAGCTTCAATAGTAAGAGGAACATGGACAGCCATTTGATCTCCATCAAAATCTGCATTATAGGCAGCGCAAACTAATGGATGTAATTGAATAGCTTTTCCTTCTATCAAAACAGGTTCAAATGCTTGAATTCCTAATCTATGTAAAGTAGGTGCTCTATTTAGCAAAACAGGATGTTCACGAATAACTTCATCTAAAATGTCCCATACTATTGCTTCTTCGCGTTCAACCATTTTTTTTGCTGCTTTAATTGTAGTTGCTAAACCACGTACTTCTAATTTTCCATATATAAATGGTTTAAAGAGTTCTAAAGCCATTTTTTTAGGTAATCCGCATTGATGTAAGTGAAGATATGGTCCTACAGTAATTACTGATCTTCCTGAATAATCCACACGTTTTCCAAGAAGATTTTGTCGAAATCGTCCTTGTTTTCCTTTGATCATATCAGCTAATGATTTTAAAGGTCTTTTATTTGACCCGGTAATAGCTCTACCTCTTCTACCATTATCTAATAAAGCATCTACTGCTTCTTGTAACATTCTTTTTTCATTGCGAACAATAATATCAGGAGCTGCTAAATCTAATAATCTTTTGAGGCGATTATTTCGATTAATTACCCTTCGATAAAGATCGTTTAAATCAGAAGTGGCGAATCTTCCTCCATCTAATGGTACTAACGGTCTCAAATCTGGCGGTAAAACTGGTAAAACTGTAAGAATCATCCATTCTGGTTTATTATGAGATTGTATAAATGATTCTAATAATTTGATTCTTTTTGTTAATTTTTTTCTTTTCGTTTCTGAATTTGTTTCATTCAATTCTTCTCTTAAATTTTGACATTCCTTTGTTAAATTTATGTCTTTTAGCAGAAATTGAATAGCTTCTGCCCCCATAGTCGCTTGGAATTCATCTCCAAATTCTTCTAATGCATCTAAATATTCTTCTTCCGTTAAAATTTTTCGTTTTTCAAGATGAGTCATTCCTGGTTCAATAACAACATAAGATTCAAAATACAATACCCTTTCAATGTCTCTTAATGGCATATCTAATAATAAACCTATACGAGATGGTAATGATTTCAAAAACCAAATGTGAGCTGTAGGCGAAGAGAGTTCTATATGCCCCATTCTTTCGCGTCTAACTTTACTTTGAGTAACTTCAACGCCGCATTTTTCACAAATGACGCCTCGATGTTTTAATCTTTTATATTTTCCGCATAAACATTCGTAATCTTTGACCGGGCCAAAAATACGAGCGCAAAAAAGACCATCTCGTTCAGGTTTAAATGTACGATAATTAATTGTTTCTGGTTTTTTTACTTCTCCAAATGACCACGATCTAATTATATCTGGCGATGCTAATGAAATTTTAATAGCATCAAAATCATCATTTTTGGTTTGGGCTTTTAAAAATTTTAATAAATCTTTCACGAATTAGCTCTCGTTGGAATGGAACTTGTGAAGTTGGTAAAAATTTAAGTAGTATTATTGATTTGTTGACAATTGATATTATTCGTTTTCTAATTCAATATTAATTCCTAATGAACGAATTTCTTTTAATAATACGTTAAATGATTCTGGCATACCAGGTTCCATTTGATGATTGCCATCGACGATATTTTTATACATTTTGGTTCTTCCATTGACATCGTCAGATTTTACGGTGAGCATTTCTTGTAGCGTATAAGAAGCACCATATGCTTCTAAAGCCCAAACTTCCATTTCTCCAAAACGTTGTCCGCCGAATTGAGCTTTTCCTCCTAAAGGTTGCTGAGTAACTAAACTATAAGATCCAGTAGATCTAGCGTGCATTTTATCATCTACTAAATGATTTAATTTCAACATATACATATAACCAACAGTAACTGGTCTTTCAAATTTTTCTCCCGTTCTTCCATCAAAGAGTGAAATTTGACCAGATGTAGGTAGATCAGCAAATTTTAACATTTTTTTAATTTCATTTTCTTGAGCTCCATCAAATACAGGAGTTGAAATGGGCATTCCTTTTTTTAAGTTTTCAGCTAGACAAAGTATTTCCTGATCAGAAAATTTTTTTAAATTAACTTTTTGACGTAAGTTATCTCCTAGATCAAATGCTTTTTGAATAAATTCTCTTAAATTAGATATTTTTTCTTCTTTTTTAATCATATCATTAATTTTATTGCCAATACCCTTTGCTGCCATTCCTAGATGTGTTTCTAGTATTTGTCCGATATTCATACGAGATGGTACTCCTAATGGATTTAATACAATATCAACTGGTATACCATTTTCATCGTATGGCATGTCTTCAATAGGATTAATTTTAGAAATTACTCCTTTATTTCCGTGCCTACCCGCCATTTTATCACCAGGTTGTATTTGACGTTTCACAGCTAAATATACTTTTACTATTTTTAAAACTCCAGGGGAAAGATCGTCGCCTTGTGTAATTTTTCGGCGCTTTGTTTCTATTTTTCTTTCAAATTCTTTTTTTAATTCATTATGTTTTTTCAAAATATCGTTTATTTCTTTTTTTTGATCTTTTTGTTTTATATCAATTAAAAACCATTTTTCATAGGATAATTTATTTAAATAATCTATGTTAACATTACAGGAAATAAGAATTTTTTTAATTCTAGAAAATAAGCTTGATTCAAATATTTTAAACTCTTCTGTAAGATCTTTTTTTGCTTTCTTAAGTTGCATATTTTCAATTTCTAACGTTCTTTTATCTTTTTTAACTCCATCTCTTGTAAAAATCTGAACATCAATTACAGTCCCGCATACTCCGTTAGGAACTCGTAAAGAAGAATCTTTTACATCAGAAGCTTTTTCTCCAAAAATAGCACGTAACAATTTTTCTTCAGGTGTTAATTGTGTTTCTCCCTTTGGCGTAACTTTTCCTACTAAAATATCTCCTCCAGTTACTTCAGCTCCGATATAAACTATTCCAGATTCATCAAGCTTAGATAATGCCGCTTCACCTACATTGGGTATATCAGAACTAATTTCTTCCGCACCTAATTTTGTATCTCTAGAAATACAAGATAATTCTTGAATATGAATAGTAGTAAAACGATCCTTTTGAACAACTTTTTCCGAAACTAGTATAGAATCTTCAAAATTGTATCCATTCCATGGCATAAACGCTACTCTCATATTTTGACCTAATGCAAGTTCTCCTAAATCAGTAGATGGTCCATCAGCCAAAACGTCATTTTTATTGACTTTCTCGTTTAATTGAACGCATGGTTTTTGGTTGATACAAGTATTTTGATTTGATCTAGTATATTTAGTTAAGTTATAAATATCTATTCCTGCTTCTCCCGAGCATGTTTCTTCCTCACTTACTTTTATAATAATACGTGATGCATCGACATATTGAATAATTCCGCTTCGTTTTGCAATTATTGTTACTCCTGAGTCTACGGCTACAGCTCTTTCCATACCGGTTCCCACTAAAGGTTTATCAGTTTTAAGGGTAGGTACAGCTTGTCGTTGCATATTTGCACCCATTAATGCTCTATTTGCATCATCATGCTCTAAAAATGGAATTAAAGACGCTCCAACAGATACAATTTGTTGAGTTGAAACGTCCATGTAGTCTACTTCATCGCAACTAAATAGACTAGATTCACCTTTATGCCGACAAGTTACTAAATCATCAACAAACATATTATTCTTATCTACGTTAGTATTTGCTTGTGCAATAATATAATTTCCTTCTTCTATTGCTGATAAATAATGAATTTCTTGAGTAATAAATCTATTTTTTACTTTTCGATAAGGAGTTTCTAAAAATCCATATGCATTTGTTTGTGCATAGACCGATAAAGAATTAATTAATCCAATATTTGGTCCTTCTGGTGTTTCTATTGGACAAACGCGTCCATAGTGAGTCGGATGAACATCCCTTACTTCAAAACCTGCTCTTTCTCTAGTTAACCCGCCTAATCCTAACGCTGAAATTCTTCTTTTATGAGTAATTTCTGATAGAGGATTATTTTGATCCATAAATTGAGATAATTGGCTAGAACCAAAAAATTCTTTAATTGCTGCAGATATAGGTTTGGCATTAATCATATCTTGAGGCATGAGTGTTTCTAAGTCACCTACAGATAATCTTTCTTTTACAGCTCTTTCAACGCGAACTAATCCAATTCTAAATTGATTTTCTGCCATTTCACCTACTGATCTAATTCGTCTATTTCCTAAATGATCAATATCATCTACTTCTCCCCTTCCATTGCGAATTTCAATAAGTTTTTTAATAACATCAATAATATCTTTTTTACTTAAAGTACTAGAACCTTCAATTTCTTTTCGTGATAATGATCGATTGAATTTCATACGACCCACAGACGATAGATCATATCTATCTTCCGTAAAAAATAAATTTTCGAATAAATTTTCTGTTGCTTCTTTGGTAACAGGTTCACCGGGTCTCATAACGCGATAAATTTCCATTAACGCCGTTGTGCGATCATTAGATGAATCTATACGCAATGTCTCTGAAATATAAGGTCCATGATCTAAATCATTAGTAAAAAGTGTTTCGACAGATAAAAATTTTAGTTGTTGCAGTTTATTTAGTATTTCCAAAGATAATGGTGTATTAGCTGAAATAATTAGTTCATTATTTTGAGGGTGAAAATAATTTTTAGAAACTACTCGGCCTAAAATATATTCTATAGGAACTGTGATTGATTTTACTTTATTTTTTTTAAGTTCTTGAATGTGTCTTGCAGTAATACGACGACCTTTTTTTACATATACTTTTTTATTTTTTTGGATATCAAAAGAAGCTGTTTCACCCCTTAGTCTTTCTGAAATCAGTTTTAATTTAATTTTGTTATTTTGTATTTGAAAAATATTTTTTTCAAAAAATAAATCTAATATTTCTTCTGTAGTATAATTCAGAGCTCGTAAAATAATAGTAACTGGTAGCTTACGACGTCTATCTATTCTAACAAATAAATTATCTTTAGGATCAAATTCAAAGTCTAACCAAGATCCTCGATAAGGAATTATTCGAGCATTATATAAGACTTTTCCTGAAGAATGCGTCTTTCCTTTATCGCTATCGAAAAATACTCCAGGACTTCGATGTAATTGAGATACAACTACTCTTTCTGTGCCGTTAATTATGAAAGTGCCATTATTAGTCATTAATGGTATTTCACCCATATATACTTCTTGTTCTTTAATATCTTTAACCGTTGGTTCTAATATGTCGCGTTCATAGATAATTAGTCTTAATTTTACTCTTAATGGTGCAGAATAAGTTGCTCCTCTTATTTGACATTCTTTGACATCAAATATTACATCTCCCAATCTATAGCTTACATATTGTAATTCAGAATTTCCATTATAACCCCGTATGGGAAAAACAGAACGAAAGGCAGCTTCTAATCCATGTTGACCATCTTGATCTGGTTGTATAAACTTTTTAAAAGAATCTAGTTGAATAGAAAGAAGGTATGGTATGTCCAAAACTTGAGGACGTTTTCCAAAATCTTTACGAATTCGTTTTTTTTCGGTGTAAGAGTAAACCATGGGATTCCTAAGCTCGTTAATATATAAATTAATATTAAAATTTTTTTATTTCTGAAGGAGAGACAGTTCTTTGTGATAAATTACTTTTTTGTATATTTTTTATATTAAAAGGGCTGGTGAATTAGAAACACCAGCCGTATGTAGAAGTTAACTAAATAAAGCATATTTATTTAATTTCGATTTCAGCACCAACATTTTCTAAAGTTTTTTTCAATGATTCTGCATCAATTTTACTTATATTTTCTTTTATAACTACAGGAGCAGATTCCACTAAGTCTTTTGCTTCTTTTAATCCTAAACCTGTTGCACTACGAACACTTTTTATTACTGGTACCTTATTCGGACCGATATTTTTTAAAATAACGTCAAATTCTGTTTTTTCTTCTGAAGTTTTTTTATCGTCTTTGTTATTAGAATTTAAAGACATATTTGCAGAAACTCCAAATTTTTTTTCCATTTCTGAAATAAGATCTACAACATTCATAATAGACATTTCTGATATAGCTTGTAAAATTTGTTCTTTAGTGATAGACATAAGAATGATTCCTAATAACAATTAAAATTGTTTTAGCTATTTTATAATATATCAAAATAGTAACTCTTTAAGAGGTTTCTTTTTTTTCTTTGATAGCGGATAACGTATAAATAAGTTTGCCTGCAGCTAATACTTTTAGTATCACGACAAGTTTTAATATTGCTTCTTCATAAGTCGGCATATCTGCAAGTTGATTGATTTCTAAATCAGATAATAGTTTTCCTTCAAATACAGCCCCCTTAATTTTGAAATGTGAATTTTTTTTTTCAAAATTTTTAAATAATCTTGCACCGCTTCCAGGATGTTTTGTGGAATAAGCAATAAAAGTTGACCCTTTTATTTTATCTTTTAAGCATTCAAAAGATGTATTTTTAATCGCTAATTTTAGTAGAGTATTTCGTACAATATTCATTTTAACGCCCACTTCGCGTCCAGATTTGCGAAGTTGATTAATTTCATTTACAGAAATATTTTGGGAATTTGCGATAATTGCTGATAGCGCTAAATTTGAAATTTGATGGATTTTAGAAATAATTATTTTTTTTTTATCAATTTTTAATGCCATTTATCGCATTCTCCGATATTTAATTTAGAGAAAAGACGTTTAATTAATTTTTAAATCTGTAATATGTTATATAAAAGATCAATTATTTTAAAAAATATTAAAATTCTAAAAATATTAAGTTAAATTTTTTTAAAAATTTATATATTTTGGAATTTTTTAGTAAAAAAATTATAGTTTTTTCTTTAAAAAAAGGGCTATTATAGATAATTTTTTTATTCTCGTAAAGTTAAAAAAAATTTAAATATTCAAGT
Organism: Buchnera aphidicola (Melanaphis sacchari); assembly: GCF_003096055.1. Taxonomy (NCBI): domain Bacteria; kingdom Pseudomonadati; phylum Pseudomonadota; class Gammaproteobacteria; order Enterobacterales; family Erwiniaceae; genus Buchnera; species Buchnera aphidicola. The sequence continues at coordinate 580,062 of NZ_CP029161.1, read as the reverse complement.
TAGATTGATCAAGAATTAATCCTATTCCCATTGTACTTGATAAAGTAATTTTTTTTATATAAATACCTTTTGATTGAGGGGGTTTAGATTTTTTAATAGATTCTAAAAAAATGTTAAAATTTTTCTTAATTTGATTGGATTTAAAATTAATTCTACCTATAGTAGAGTGAACAATTCCATTTTTATCACTTCTATATTGAACTTGTCCTTTTTTAACATTTTTGATTGCTTCATAAATATTTGTTGTAACAGTCCCTAATTTAGGGTTTGGCATCAGTCCGCGTGGTCCTAATATATGTCCCAATTGAGTGACAATTTTCATGGCGTCAGGTGAAGCAATAGCTCTATCGAACTGAATGCCTTCTTTCTTAATTTTTTCAGATAAATCTTCCATTCCAATAAATTCTGCTCCTGCTTTTTGAGCTTTTTTAACATTTTCTCCTTGTGTAAATACAGCAACTTTAACATTACGACCTATTCCATAAGGTAATATGGTAGACCCTCGAATATTCTGATCTGATTTTTTAGGATCTATTCCTAGATTAATAGAAATATCAATACTTTCAACAAATTTTACTTTTGATGTTTTTTTTAGTAATTCTATTAATTCATCAATGTGATATAATTTTTTAACATCAATATTTTTTTTTGTATTTTTCATACGTTTATTGATTTTTTTCATAATTTTAATCTTCAATAATTAAGCCCATAGATTTAGCAGTTCCTTTGATAGATTCCATAATTTTTTTAATACTTGAACCAGTCATATCTTGTTGCTTGATCATCGCTATTTCTTTAATTTTTAAATTAGTGATTTTACCTATATTTTCTATTTTTGGTTTTTTAGATCCAGATTTTATTCCTACAGATTTTTTTAATAAAATAGAAGCCGGAGGTGTTTTAGTAACAAATGTAAATGATCGATCTGAATACACTGTAATAATTACTGGTATAGGCAGTCCTTTTTCTAGATTTTCTGTTTTTGTATTAAATAATTTACAAAATTCCATGATATTTACGCCTTTTTGTCCTAGAGCGGGACCAATTGGGGGACTTGGATTAGCCATTCCTGCAGATATTTGAAGTTTGATATAAGATTGTATTTTTTTTGCCATTTTATAAGACCTTGTTTTAAATAAAAAAATTTTAATTTTTTTCGACTTGTCTAAAATCTAATTCTACTGGCGTAGATCTTCCAAAAATAGAGACTGATACTTTTAATCTACTTTTTTCATAATCTACTTCTTCTACTATACCGTTAAAATCAGCAAAAGGTCCATCATTAACTCGAATCATTTCTCCTGGTTCAAATAAAGTTTTGGGTCTTGGTTTATCTCCGATTTGTCGAAGTCGGTTAATTATTATTTCTACTTCTTTATCACTAATAGGCGATGGTTTATCCGATCTTCCTCCAATAAATCCCAGTACTCGAGGTATATTTCTTATTAAATGCCAAGTTGCATCTGTCATAATCATGTGAATTAATACGTATCCAGGAAAAAACTTATGTTCACTTTTTCTACGTTGGCCTCCTCTGATTTCAATTACTTCCTCAGAAGGAACCATAACTTCTCCGAAATAGTCATTCATTTTTTTTAATTTAACATGTTCTTGTATTGATTGTACGACACGCCCTTCAAATCCAGAGAAAGCTTGTAGCACATACCACTTTTTTTTTAAACTTTCTTGCATTTTTTTTAAAACCTTAGATTAATAAGAAATGTTATTAAACGAAATATAATGCTATCAATTCCCCATACAAGAAGAGACATGATTACTGCGATGAAAATAATTATACATGTAGTGTGTAAAGTTTCCTTATATTGGGGCCATATTATTTTTTTCATCTCATTTTTTGATGCATTTATATATGTTAGAATATTTTTTCCTTTTTCTGTTGTTAGTGCAATAATTATTGCTAACATAATTGAAATAAGTACTGCTCCTCTGCAAATAAAAATATTAATTTGAAAAAAATTATTGTTAATGAAAATAGGTAAAATTAAAAAAATAGATATTAAAAGCCATTTCATTTTTTCTAAATATTTAGATTTTCTGAAATTAAAAATTTTTATATTCATAATTTTCCTTAGAATTATAAAATAATAAATAGAAAAAATATATTTTTTACTAAAAATATTTTTCTTTTTATATAAATAATATTTTTTTATTAAAAATATTAAATTTTCTAATTAATAGAAATATATTATTTTAATATTTTGCTATTTTTAAGTAAAATTAGAATTAGATAGTTTTATATAATACAGGTGAGATTTGGTGATTTGATATAAAAAAATTATTTTTTAAAAAAGTTAAAAAATTAAAATTTATGCTGATACCCAGATTTGAACTGGGGACCTCACCCTTACCAAGGGTGTGCTCTACCTTACTGAGCCATATCAGCTGAATTTGAGCGGACAACGGGAATTGAACCCGTGTCATCAGCTTGGAAGGCTGAGGTAATAGCCACTATACGATGTCCGCGTATTTTTGGTGGGAGAAGGATTCGAACCTTCGAAGTCTAAGACGGCAGATTTACAGTCTGCTCCCTTTGGCCGCTCGGGAATCCCACCTTTTAGCGATTTTTGCCGGCTACCGGAATCGAACTGGTGACCTACTGATTACAAGTCAGTTGCTCTGCCTGCTGAGCTAAGCCGGCTATTTATTTTTTATTTAATTAAATTTTAATATTAATTAATTTTTTGTTAAAATAAAATTAAATATGAGTAATTTTATTTTCTTATTATATAATTTTTCATTTTTATTGCAAGTTTTTTTAAAGAAATAATTTTTTTAAAAATATCTTATTAAAGATAAAAATAATTGTATCAAATTCATTTAATTTTTTATAATAATTTTATCTTTCCTGATGAACTAATAAGATCTACTTCTGGTTTTAAAAGAATATAAAATTTCTTTAACACATGTTTTTGTATTTTTATAGCTAATTTTAAAATATCTTTTGATTTAGCTTTTTTCTTATTGATTAGTATAAGTTTCTGTTTTTGATAAATAGCTGCATCGCCAATATGAATATTTTTAAAATTAGAATGTTCAATTAACCATGCAGCAGGAATTTTTATAAAACCATTTTTTTCAAGAAAATATGGCATATCTTTGTATAAAAATAAAATCTTTTTTGCTTTTTTAGGATGAATAATAGGATTTTTAAAAAAGCTACCAGCATTTCCTAATTTATTAGGATCTGGAATTTTTTTTTTTCTTAATTTACATATTATATTGTATATTTTATATGGATTTATTTTAAAAATTTCTTTTTTAAAGAATATAGAAGATACAATAGGTTTCCAGGTTTTAGATACTTTTATACCAACAGCAATGATCGCATAACCATAATTATATTTATTTTTAAAAATACTATTTCGATAAGAAAAATTACATTCTTTATTTTGCATTCTTATAATTTTTCCATTTTTTAATGAAATTACATCAACGTATTCGCAAATTTCTTTAAATTCTAATCCATAAGCACCGATATTTTGGATAGCAGCAGATCCTATGCATCCTGGTATTAAAGCTAAGTTTTCTAATCCAAATATTTTAATTCGTAATGTATAACTAACTAAATCACTCCATTTTTCTCCTGATAAAATATGTAGCGACCAAAAATTTTTTTTTTCTTTAATTTTAATTCCCTTAATCCTATTAATTATTACTATTCCTTCATAATTTTCTAAAAAAAGAACATTACTACCTTCGCCTAAAATAATACAAGGAATGTTTTTTAATCTGTATTTTTTCCATATATCAAGTAGTAATTGAATTGTTGTAACGAAAATAATTTTTTTTGCTGTTACATTAATTCTGAATGTGTTTAAATATTTTAAAGATTTGTAAAAAGTTTTTTTTTATGCATTATAAATTCTTTTGAAAGTAAGTTTAATATTTTTAAGAAATTAAATAATAATAAAATATTATATATATCTTGAAAATTTAAATTAAATTTTTTAATTATTAGTATAATTATTTAGTATAATATTATTATAATGTACATATTATAATTCAAGGTTAATAAAAATGAATTTTTTAAATAAGCATTATCAAGAAACTATTCATAACAGATTAGAAAGTTTAAAAAATACTTTACAATTTTCTTTTGAATTTTTTCCTCCTAAAAACATAGATTTAGAGAATAAACTATATCTTTCAATTTTAAAATTGATTAAATTAAATCCTTCTTTTTTTTCTGTCACTCATGGAGCGAATAATGGAGAAGAAAAAAAAACATATGAAATAGTTCAAAAAATATATAAAAAGACGGGTGTTATTACGGCTCCGCATTTAACTTGCGTGAATAATACGCCAATAGAATTAGAAAAAATAGCGCGATTGTATTGGAAAAGCGGTATACGAAATATAGTTGCTTTGCGAGGTGATGCAAAAAATAAGATGCATAAACATATTATGTACGCTGCAGATTTAGTTACTTTTCTTAAAAAAATTGCTGATTTTGATATTTCTGTAGCCGCTTATCCAGAAAGACATCCAGAATCAGATAATATGAAAGATGATATTTTAAATTTAAAAAAGAAAATTGATGCAGGTGCTAATCGCGCTATAACTCAGTTTTTTTTTAATATTGATAGTTATTTAAATTTTCGTGATCAATGTATAAAAAATGGTATTAATGTCGAAATTATACCAGGAATATTGCCAATTTATAACTTTCAACAATTGAAAAAATTTTCTACAATGACTAATGTCACTATACCAAAATGGATCTTTAAGATGTTTAATAAATTAGAGGATGATTTAACCACTCAAAGATTAATAGGTGTAAATATATTAATAGATATTGTAAAAAAATTATTTACAGAAGGTGTAAAAAATTTTCATTTCTATAGTTTAAATAAATCAGATGTAGTATATTCTACGTGTTACTTTCTTAAATCATTAAGTTTATAAAATTCTAAACTTTTAGATAATTAATATTATTAAAAAATTATTTTTTATTTTAATAGCAAAATTTTTTTATTATTTTTTCAAAAATATTTTTAGTTGGCTGGATAAAATGACAATCTAAATATTCATTAGAACAATGAGCTTGTTGAATTGAACCAGGACCTAGTATTAAAGTGGGTGCAATTTTTTGAAAAAAGGGAGCTTCAGTACAATAATCAACTGTTTTATTTATTAATTTGCAAGATTTTTCTATAGTGTTAAGTATTTTTTTTTCTGATGAATATTCATATGAAGGTACGGAAAAAAAAAGATTTTTTAAAATAATACGATCAGGCCATTTTTTTATAATTTTTTTTAATTTATTTTGAATTAAAATTTCAATTTTTTTTACAGTTAATCCAGGTGTAGGTCTTATTTCAAAATTTAAAATACATGATGAACAAATTTTATTAATTGCATCTCCTCCCTGTATAGAAGCAAAATTCATAGTAGGGTATGAAATAGAAAAATCTTTATGAAAATATTTTTTCTTAAAATATTTCTTTAAAGAAATCAATTTATTTATAATTTTATGCATAATATCAATACTATTAATACCAATAGCAGGATTACTAGAATGAGCTGTTTTACCGATTACTTCTAGGGAGTAAGACGTATGTCCTTTATGAGCTGTAATTAATTCTAATGATGTTGGTTCTCCAATAATGATACAGTCTGGTTTAATATTTGTAGATTGAATAAAATATCTTGCGCCTGACATATCTGTTTCTTCATTTGCGGTGCCAAGGATATAAAGAGGTTTTTTTAGTTTTTTTAAATCTATAGATGATATTATATCTAGTATAAAAGCAAAAAAACCTTTCATATCTACTACACCCAATCCATATAATTTATTATTTTTTTCGATTAGTTGAAAAGGATCTTGTGTCCATGATGTATCATCAAAATTTACGGTGTCTGTATGGCCGGAAAGCAAAAGACCTCCCTCGCCATATCCGATGGACGCTAACATATTAAATTTATTAGTATATGGTATATTTTTAATTTTTATTAAAAATTTTAAATCAGAAAAATAATTAGATAGTAAATAAATTAAATTTTTATTAGTTTGATCAATTAATTTATTTTCACTGCTAATTGTAGGTATTTTGATTAGTGATTTATATATTTCAATAAAAGAAGGTATTTTTCTAGTCATATATAAAGATTTTTTGACAAATTGTAAATTAATAATATCACATTATAAAAGATATCAATATATTTAATAAAACATTATAGCTAATATTCTAAAATTTTTACTTCATAAGAAATAGTTATATTTTATTCAAGGTTTATTACTTTTATGTTAAATGTTTTAATTGTTGGCGCTAGTGGATATACTGGTGCAGAATTAGTCAATTATATTCATCGTCATACATTTGCTAAAATAAGAAAAATATTTGTTGCAAAAAATAGTAAAAATTCAGGAAAATTATTTTCAGAATTACATCAAGAATTCACTAATATAATTGATCTACCATTCGAAGAAATAAATAAGTCAAGCATTATAAATAAAGATATTCATGCTGTTTTTTTAGCTACAGATCATCATATTAGCCATTTTCTTGTTCCCTTTTTTTTATCTTTAAATTGCGTGGTATTAGATTTATCTGGTTCATATAGGATGCAAAATATTGAAGTTTATAAAAAATATTATGGATTCTCTCATAAATATCCAGAAATTTTAAAAAATTCTGTTTATGGTTTAGCTGAATGGAATCAAAAAAAAATTCGTAGAGCTCAATTAATTTCAGTTCCAGGATGTTATGCAACATGTGTTCAATTAGCATTAAAGCCTATTTTAGAGGCTGATTTTTTATCTTCTAAGTATATACCTATTGTCAATGCTATTAGTGGTGTGAGTGGATCTGGTAAAAATCCTAATATGAATAATAGTTTTTGCGAAGTGAGTCTGCAGCCGTATAATATTTTTAAGCATCGTCATACTCCCGAAATTATAGAGCATTTAGGTATTCCAATAATTTTTATTCCTCATTTAGGTCCTTTTCCTCGAGGAATTATTGCTACAATTACTTGCCAGCTAAAATGTAATTTAGAACTAATAGATATTTATAATATTTATAATAATTTTTATAAAGATAAGTCATTGATTAGAATATACAAAAAATATCTTCCTAGTATTAAATCTGTTGCAAAGTTACCCTTTTGTGACATTGGTTTTACTATAAAAGATAAATATATAGTAATTGTTGTTGCAGAAGATAATTTATTAAAAGGTGCAGCTGCACAAGCGGTGCAATGTTTTAACATTCGTTTTGGATTTTCTGAAACAGAATCAATTCTTTATAGTTAATAAGGTATTTTTTTAATGATAAGTCCATTAGTTATTAAATTAGGTGGTGTTCTTCTTGAAAGCGATACCGCAATGAACCGTTTATTCCAAGCGCTTCTCGAGTATAAAAAATATAATAAACGACATATTTTAATTGTTCATGGAGGGGGTAGATTAATAGATGATTTGATGGATAAACTATCCATACCTATTGAAAAAAGAAATGGCTTACGAACTACTCCAGCTGAATATATTAATATTATCACAGGGGTATTATCGGGAACAGCTAATAAAATTCTTCTTTCATGGGCATTAAAATATAAAATAGATTCTGTTGGTTTATGTTTAGCTGATGGAAAAAGTGTAATTGTAAAACAATTAAATAAAAACTTAGGAAATGTAGGCCAAGCGATGCCCGGATCTCCAGTTTTTCTTAAACAACTTTGTAATCAAGGTATGCTGCCTATTATTAGTTCCGTAGGAATAACAGAAGATGGATTATTAATGAATGTTAATGCTGATTTAGCTGCTACTGCTTTGTCAACTACCTTAGGGGCTCATTTAATTTTATTATCTGATATAAGTTCGATACTAGATGGTAAAGGGCAAAGAATTCCAGAAATAGATAGTATACAAGCTAAAAAGTTAATTGAACAAGGTATTATTACTAATGGTATGGTCGTTAAAGTAAATGCGGCTCTAGAAGCAGCATACGCATTAAAACGTCCAGTTGATATTGCAAGTTGGCAAAATACAGAGCAATTAAAATTGTTATTTAATGGAATTAATATTGGTACTAGAGTTTTATTTTAATTTAAATAGGTTTTATAAAAAATGAAAAAAAATATTCATAAAGTTGTATTAGCATATTCAGGCGGTCTAGATACTTCAGCAATTATTCCATGGTTAAAAGAAAATTATAATGTTGATGTTATTGCGTTTGTTGCTGATATTGGTCAATCTCAAAACGATCTAAAAGATATAGAAAAAAAAGCATTAGAATCTGGTGCTCATAGTTGTCATGTGTTTGATTTAAAAGAAGATTTTATAGAAAATTATGTATATCCTATGTTGAAATTTGGTGCGCTATATGAGGGTAATTATTTATTAGGCACAGCAATTGCAAGACCTGTTATTGCTAAAAAACAAGTGGAATTTGCATTGAATATTGGAGCTTCATTTTTGTGTCATGGAGCGACTGGAAAGGGAAATGATCAAGTTCGTTTTGAAATAGTTTATGCTGCATTAGCCCCTCATTTAAAAGTTATTGCTCCATGGCGTGAATGGAATCTTAATTCAAGAGAGTCATTATTAAAATATCTCGAAAAAAGAAAAATTTCTACAACAGCTACTTTAGAAAAAATTTATAGTAAAGATGAAAATTCCTGGCACATTTCAACTGAAGGCGGTCGGTTAGAAAATCCTTGGAATCAGCCAGATAAAGATTGTTGGAGTTGGACAGAGGAACCAGAAAATGCCCCGGAAGTACCAGAATATATTTTATTAAAAATAAAAGAAGGATCTGTAGTATCTATTAATAATAAAAAATTAAATCCTTTGCAATGTGTAAATGAATTAAATATAATTGGTTCAAAACATGCTATAGGAAGAATTGACATTGTTGAAAACCGAATTATTGGGATTAAATCTAGAGGATGCTACGAAACGCCTGCTGGTACTATTTTAAATGCAGCTATTAGATCGATTGAACAATTAGTTTTGGATAGAGAAAGTTTTCAATGGAGAGAAAAAATTGCGTTAGAAATGTCTTCTGTTATTTATGATGGTCGTTGGTTTACTCCACTTCGAGAGTCTTTGCAAGCTTCAGTTGACGTGTTGTCCAAAACAGTTAATGGTGAAGTTGTATTAAAATTGTATAAAGGAACAGTTATTGCAGTTCAAAAAAGATCTCCAAATTCTTTATATTCTGAAGAATATGCTACTTTTGGAAAAGATGAAGTTTATCATCACTCTGATGCTAAGGGTTTTATTCGTCTTTTTTCTCTTTCCTCAAAAATACGTGCTCAAAATAAATTAAAATGATGTTGATATTTAATTTTTAAAAATTCTTAAAAACATTAATGCATTTTATTTGATTAATTAATTATATAAAGTAGAGAAAATATATGGCGCTATGGGGTGGAAGGTTTCTTGGTGAATCTGATAAATTTTTCAAAAAGTTTAATTCTTCTTTATCTTTTGATTATATTTTAGCTGAGTGTGATATATTAGCATCAGTTGCTTGGTCTCGTTCTCTTGTTGAGGCATGTGTTCTTACTGAAAGCGAACAAAAAAGAATAGAATCAGCGTTGCTTTTTTTAAAACAAAAAATTTTAAATAATGCTAAAGAGATATTAAAAAGTAATTCTGAAGATATTCATAGTTGGATAGAAGAAAATCTTATCAAAGAAGTAGGAGATTTAGGAAAGAAGCTACATACTGGACGTAGTAGAAATGATCAAATCGCAACTGATTTAAAATTATGGTGTAAAAATATAATTCATGTTACATTAAAAAATATTATTAATTTACAAAAAGTTTTTGTTATTACTGCTAGTAATAATCATAATGTTATTATGCCAGGGTATACTCATTTGCAACGTGCCCAACCTATTACTTTTGCTTACTGGTGTTTATCATATTTACAGATGTTAAAACGTGATGTTAGTCGTCTAGAAGATCTTTTAAAAAGAATAGATGTTAGTCCGTTAGGTTCTGGAGCTTTGTCTGGGACTGCATGGAATATTAATCGTGATAAACTTGCACTATCTATGGGTTTTTCATCTGCCACTAATAATTCACTGGATAGTGTTTCTGATAGAGATTATGTAGTAGAATTATTATCTTTTGCTTCTATTGGTATGATGCACCTATCTCGCTTTTCTGAAGATTTAATTTTTTTTAATTCTAATGAAGCTAATTTTATTGAATTGTCTGATTCTATTACGTCCGGATCATCTTTAATGCCTCAAAAAAAGAATCCAGATGCTTTAGAATTAATACGCGGAAAATGTGGTCGAGTTTATGGCTCTATGATTTCTATTTTAGTAGTTTTGAAATCTCTTCCATTATCCTATAATAAAGATATGCAAGAAGATAAAGAAGGTTTATTTGATTCCATGAAAACATGGAACGATTGTTTATCTATGGCTTCTTTAATTTTAAAAAATATTCAAGTAAATAATCAATCATGTCGAAAAGCTGCTGAAAAAAGTTATTCTAATTCGACTGAAATTGCAGACTATTTGGTAAAAAAAGGCATTCCTTTTCGAAAAGCTCATGATATATCGGGTAAATTAGTACTTAGAGCAATTAAAGAAAAAAAATCTTTAAATGATCTTGATTTATCTGTATTTCAAAAATATAGCTCTGTTATTGAAAAAGATATATATTCAAATATTACTTTAAAGGCATGTCTTGAGAAACGTTTTTCTCAAGGTGGTGTTTCTCCGGATCAAGTTCTTAATGAAATACAAAAAGAAAAAAATCGATTAAATATTATTTAAAATATTTTATATATTTTTAAAGATATTTCTTTAATCTTTTAATAGGCATTTAAATTATTTTAAATGCCTTAATTAATATTAATAAAAAATTTTAAGGATTGATCTATATGCAAGATTTAGTTTTTTTTGTTATGAATCACTTCTTTCTCAGTTTCGTTTGGTGTATTTCTTTTTTTTTAGCAGTAATTTTTAGTATTAAACATTTGTATCTTCAATCTAAATTAATTAATAATTTTTTTGCTATAGAGTTAATTAATAAAAAAAATGCTATTGTTATTGATACAAGATCATTGCAATTATATGAATCAGGGCATATCATTAATGCTTTTCATATTCCGTTTGAAAAAATTTGTTCAAAAGTAATGCAAGAATTAAATATATCTAAATCTTCTCCTATTATTCTTATTATTAATACATTAGAAAATCATAATAAATATATTAAAAAATTTATTAAATATGGCTTCAATGATATTTATATTTTAAAAAATGGAATGGATTTATGGAACCAAGATAATTTACCTATTATTTTTTCAAAAAAAAAGTAATTTTCTAAAATATAATTTTTAGAAAAATTATTAATAATTTTTCATAATAATCAAATATAAAATTTTTTTATTATTTAATACTTTCGGATTTCTTATGGATAAAAATCAAAAAAAGAAATTTTTTGAGATTCAAAGAATCTATATAAAAGATGTTTCTTTCGAGGCTCCAAAAACTCCAAATATTTTTCATAAAGAATGGAACCCTATCATAAAATTTGATTTAAACAGTATTGCGCATCAATTAGAAAAAAATGTTTTTGAAGTTATTTTACAAGTAAAAGTAATAGTAAAAAATAAAAAAGAATTATTTTTTTTGTGTGACGTTTATCAAGCCGGTATTTTTTTTATTTTAAACCTAAAAAAAGATGAATTAAAACATTGTTTAGGTGCTTATTGCCCAAATATTTTATTTCCATATGCTCGAACATGTATATCTACTTTAGTATCTTATGGAAGTTTTCCGCAATTAAATCTTGCACCAATTAATTTCGATGATATTTTTTATAAAAATTTAAAAGATAAAATAGATTAAATAATATTAATATAAAATTTATACTTTAAATTTAATTAAATATTTTTTTATTAAAATCATTTATTTAGGAGAAAAGATGTGTTTTTCAGAAGCAGTAAAAGTGTGGAATAATATTTTACATGAAGCTAATATTTCGATCGAAAAAGAACCAATTTTATTTAATTTTTATCAAAAAAATATACTTAGACATCACAATCTAAATCATTCTTTGAGTTATATATTAGCTAATAAACTTGCTAATTCCATGGTATCTAAAGTGGAAATGAGAAGTATTTTTAATAAAATATATTTAGATAATTCATCTATATTAAATTCTGTAATTAAAGACATTAAAGCTATACTACAAAAAGACCCAGTAGTGAATAATTATTTAATCCCCTTTTTATACTTAAAGGGTTTTCATGCTTTAGAGGCATATCGGCTAAGTAACTATCTTTGGAATAAAAAAAAATATGATTTATCTATTTATTTGCAAAGTAGAATATCCACTGTTTTTTCAGTAGACATTCATCCTGCTGCATATATAGGGTCTGGAATTATGCTTGATCATGCTACTGGCATTGTGATTGGAGAAGGTGTGGTTATAGAAGATGAGGTTTCAATACTGCATTCTGTTACTTTAGGTGGAACAGGTAAAATTAATGGTAAAAATAGACATCCTACTATTAGAAAAAAAGTTAGTATAGGTGCTGGAGCAAAAATATTAGGAAACATTGAAGTTGGTCTAGCATCAAAAATAGGTGCTGGTGCTGTAGTTATAAAAAATGTTCCACCAAATGTGACAGTTGCTGGTGTTCCTGCTAAAATTGTTAATAAATTACATGATAAAAATATTAATTTTTTTGAGAAAAATAAAAAAAATTCAGTTTTATGTATGGAATTTTTTCAGCATGGTGATGGCATTTAATTGTTTTAATTTTTTAAATTTAAATACTATTGATTTTATTGTATATCACTCTATTTTAATCATCCAAAAAACTACGTAATACTTCTGATCTGCTTGGGTGGCGCAGTTTTCTTAGTGCTTTTGCTTCTATTTGTCTTATTCTTTCTCGAGTGACATCAAATTGCTTTCCAACTTCTTCTAAAGTATGATCTGTATTCATATCTATTCCGAATCGCATACGAAGAACTTTAGCTTCACGTGCTGTAAGACCTGATAAAATATCATGTGTTGCTGATCTTAAGCTTTCAGATGTAGCTGAATCTAGTGGAAGTTCTAACGTTGTATCTTCAATAAAATCACCTAAATGAGAATCATCATCATCTCCAATGGGTGTTTCCATAGATATTGGTTCTTTAGCTATTTTAAGAACTTTTCTAATTTTATCTTCAGGAATTAACATTTTTTCAGATAATTCTTCTGGTGTTGGTTCTCTTCCTATCTCTTGCAGCATTTGTCGAGAAATACGGTTAAGTTTATTGATGGTTTCTATCATATGAACAGGAATTCTAATAGTTCGTGCTTGATCTGCAATGGAACGAGTAATTGCTTGTCGAATCCACCAGGTGGCATATGTTGAAAATTTGTAACCTCGACGATATTCAAATTTATCAACTGCTTTCATTAAACCAATATTTCCTTCTTGAATTAAATCTAAAAATTGTAATCCACGGTTAGTATATTTTTTGGCAATGGAGATTACTAATCTTAAATTAGCTTCTACCATTTCTTTTTTTGCACGACGAGCTTTTGCTTCTCCAATAGACATTCTTTTATTAATATCTTTTACTTGTTCTATTTTTAAGCCTGTTTCTTTTTCTATTTGAATTAGTTTTTCTATACTAATAAAGACTTTATCTTTAATTTTTTTTAATTTTTTCGACCAAGGTTGATTAGCATTTTGTTCTTTTTTAAACCAATAATAACTTGTTTCTTTTCCAGAAAAAATATTAATAAACTTTTTTTTAGGCATTTTGCATTCTTCAGTACATAATTTCATAATAATTCTTTCTTGCGTTCTTACTCTATCCATCATATTACGCATATTATTGACTAAGTGGTCAAATTGTTTAGGTACTAATCTAAATTGCTTAAATATTTCAGACAAATTATAAATTTCCAGTAAAGCATCTTTATGATTTCTATTTTTATTTTTTATAATATTATTTGTATTATTATATTGTTTCCGCAATTCTGAGAATTTTTCATTTGCTAATTCTGGATCAATTGTATTTTCATCTTCATCCGAGTTATTGTTTTGGTTGTGGTCTTCGTTTTCATCATCTTCATTATTTATAACATCCTCTAGTATTTCAGTGTTAATATTTATAATTGTAGGAGGGAAAAAAATTTCTTCTGCATTTGGATCTACAAAACCTGTAATTATATCGGATAATCGAATTTGACCTGTTTTGATTCGATCATATTGTTCTAAAAGATAATTAATTGCTTCTGGATATTCTGAAACAGAAGATTGTACTTGATTAATGCCATCTTCAATACGTTTAGCTATGTCAATTTCACCTTCTCTTGTGAGTAATTCGACAGTTCCCATTTCTCGCATATACATACGGACGGGATCCGTTGTTCTTCCTAGTTCAGAATCGACATTAGATAATACTTGAGTAGCAGCTTCTACTGTGTCTTCGTCAGTATCCGAATGAATGTGATTTAGCATCAAATCATCTGCATCAGGTGCTTCTTCTACGACTGGAATTCCCATATCATTGATCATTTGAATGATATCATTGACTTGCTCGGAATCTATAATATCATCCGGAAGATGATCGTTAACCTCGGCATAGGTTAAGTATCCTTGTTCCTTGCCATGTGTAACAAGCAGTTTGAGTCGTGAGTGCGGATTGTGCTCCATAGGAATGTATCCAAATTTTATTTAGTAAGTATTAATTGACTATTTGTTCAAAAAAATATGTAAAATTACTTTGATTTCTTAATAAAGAAGGCAATTAATAAAAATTAAAAAAATTATTTTTTACACAATTTTTTATTAATAGACCAAATCTCTTCTTTTTCATATTTTGTTAATCCTATTAACCTTTCTTTAGAAATTAAATCATCTCTTTTTTGTTCAAGATCTTTTTTGTATATATTTTTTAAAAGATCTGTAAACATATTTTGAATTTCCTCTTGAACTATCATATGATCCCATTTAGATAAAATTTTTATAATATTAATTATTTTTTTATCTCTGTAGAATTCCAATAATTGGCCTGTATTAAAAGTTGGATTATTTAAGCATGTTTTTAGAATTTCTAAAAAAATAGATAAACCTTTTATTTTTATATTTTTAAATTTTTTTATTGAGGGTACTAATTCAGATAAGCAAGGATTCTGAATAAGTAATCCTATTAAAATGCGCATGGGAGTTTTTTTAATTTGAAATGTTACATTTTCATTTTTTCTTTCTTCTTCATATAAAAATTTTTCTAATTGATTATCATCTAAAATTCCTATTATTCTCGCTAATCTTTGACGAAAATAAATTCTTATTGTATCGCTAGGTATAGAGTTAATTAAAGGTAAAGTACGTACGCTTAAATGAAATTTATCATCGTTAGACGATAAGTCAATATTTTTTAGGATATTTTTAAAAAAATATTTTGACATTGTTAATGCCTTATTAATACGTAATTCAAATTTTTCTCTTCCCTCTTTTTGGACTATAGTATCAGGATCTTCATCTTTGGGTAACACTATAAATTTCATATTTTTTTTATCAGATATGTACGGTAATGTAATTTTCAAAGCTCTCCAAGCGGCATCTCTCCCTGCATGATCGCCATCGTAACAATATATAATTGTATCTGTATTTCGAAAAAGAACTTGTATGTGTTCTTTTGTTATAGATGTTCCTAAGGATGAAACAGCGTATTTAATACGATATTGTGTGAGCATAATAACATCAATGTAACCTTCTACGACTAATAAATATTCAGGTTTTTTATATTTTTTTATAACTTGATTTAATCCGTAAATTTGTTTTCTTTTTTGAAAAATATTTGTTTCAGGAGAATTAATATATTTTGGTGAAAAATTATTTATTGAACGCCCACCAAATCCAATAGTTCTATTATGTTGATCAAAAATAGGGAAAATAATACGCCCTTGAAAAGGATCATATATTTTTTTATATTGATTTATAGAAATAATTTTTTGATTTAATAGATCTTTTTCAAATTTTTTTGAGATATTTAATTTTTTAGAAAATGCACTCCAGGTAGAACTTGAAAAACCAATAGAAAAAAAATTAATCATATTATTACTAATACCTCTTTTTTTTAAGTATTGATATGGAGTATTAGTAATTAATATATTTTTTTTATATAAATTAGATAATTTTTCTATTAACGAATAAACTTTTTGTTTTTTTGAGTAATTGTTTCGTTCAATTATATTTTTTTTTTCAAATGGAATATCAAGTCCATGTAATATTGCAAGTTCTTCAATGCTTTCTATAAAGTTTAAATGTTCGTAGTTCATTAAGAAATCAATTACGTTTCCATGAGCATTGCATCCGAAACAATAGTAAAATTGTTTTTCATAACTTACTGTAAATGATGGAGTTTTATCATTATGAAATGGACAGTGAGTTTGGTAATTTTTTCCAGATTTCTTTAAATTTATTTTTGTATTAATAAGCGCAACAATATCAGTGCGAAATAATATCTCATTAATAAAATATTTAGGTATTTTTCCAGACATATATTTAGATGAAAAAATCCCGTTTCTCAAAGAAACGGTTTTAAATTTATTAAATAATTTTAATACATTCGAATGCGTCTTGAATTTTCTCGCATTAATTTTTTCGCTAGACGCTTTATAGCTGATGCTTTAGCTCTTTTGCGTTCAGTAGTAGGTTTTTCGTAAAATTCTCTTCTTCGAATTTCTGCTAATATTCCTGCTTTTTCGCATGATCTCTTAAAACGACGTAATGCGACATCAAATGGTTCATTTTCGCGTACTTTTATAATAGGCATTTGATAAATTACCTTAATTTTTTGACTTATAAAATAATAATGGATAATAGTTTTTATATACTTAAATTATAAATCCTATCTTAATTGATATAAGCTTGTAAAGTATCATTTATATTAAATGTGATTTTTTGTTCTTTTTTTTTCAATTGATTCAAAATAAGTGTATTATACATTAATTATTATTAAGATTGTTTAAGGCTAAAGAAATGAAAGTGCTGGGTATTGAAACATCTTGTGATGATACAGGTTTAGCTTTATATGATAGCTCTAAAGGATTATTGATTAACGAGCTTAGTAATCAGAAAAAGATACATTCTAAATATGGAGGAATTGTGCCAGAGCTAGCATCTCGGATGCATATGAAAAACATAGTGCGATTATTAGATAAAATAAAAAGAAAGCATATAAATTTTATGAAGGAAATTGATTTAATTGCATATACTGCAGGGCCTGGTTTTTATAGCTCTTTATTAGTTGGAGCTACTTTTGCTCATTCTTTTAGCATTTCTTTAAATATTCCTATTGTTGCTGTTAATCATATGGAAGCTCACTTATTATCGCCAATGTTAAATTACAAGTCAATTAAATTTCCATTTATTGGATTGTTAGTTTCAGGTAAACATACTCAAATTATTGCAGCTCATAATGTGGGAAAGTACGAAATTCTTGGAAGTTCTTTAGATGATGCTGCAGGTGAAGCATTTGATAAAATAGCAAAATTGTTAAAACTAAAATTTCCTAATGGAAATGAATTATCAAATTTAGCTACTAAAGGAATAAAAGATAAATTTCATTTTCCTCGGCCTATGATTCATCATAAAAATTTAAATTTTAGTTTTTCAGGATTAAAAACCTTTACTGCAAAAATTATTAATGAAAATATTTTAAATGAACAAAAAAAAGCTGATATAGCTTTAGCTTTTGAAGATGCTGTAATTGATATTTTGCTAATTAAAACGAAAAAAGCGTTAGTAAAAAAACGTTGGAATAAATTGGTGGTGGCAGGTGGTGTAAGTGCAAATAAAATTTTACGTAAAAAAGCACGCATCATGATGAAAAATGAATTTAGTGGACAAGCATTTTATGCTGAACCAAAATTTTGCACTGATAATGGTGCCATGATAGCACATCTTGGATTTTTATATTATAAGCAAGCACGAATGTTCCCTTTAGAAATATTTATTAAATCAAAATGGTCAATAAGTGATTTGTAAATTTTCTGAAATTGTATTTTTTAAACATTTAATCAAAATATTTATTTATAATTTTGAATGTAAAAAATTAAATCTTTTATAGTAAATATTTTCATATTTTTAAGTTTAGCGAACTGAATAATTTCTGGTGTTCTAGACATTGATCCGTCTCTATTAGTCAGCTCACAAATTACTCCAGCCGGCTTAAAGCCCGCGAGTAATGCTATTTCAATTGCTGCTTCTGTATGCCCGGCTCTAGCCAAAACGCCTCCAGTATCTGCTCGCAAAGGAAAAACATGCCCTGGTCTGTTTAGATCTGTAGGTTTAGCATCATCTGCCATGGCTGCTTGAATAGTAGTTAGTCTATCGTGTGCTGAAACACCAGTAGAAATTCCTTTTGCAGCTTCTATTGTTACTGTAAATCCAGTGCGGTAAGTACTGGTATTTTTTTTTACCATCATAGGTAAATTTAATTTTTTCCGTTGAGATTCAGTAATGCATAAACATACAATTCCGCTGCCATATCGAATTGTTAAAGCCATTTGTTCTACTGTCATTTTTTCGCATGAAAAAACAAGGTCTCCTTCATTTTCTCTTTTTTCATCGTCAAGTATAATAACTCCATGGCCAGATTGCAAGGAATGTATTGCTTGTTCAATACGTTCTACGGGGTTTCCAAATTCAGAAAGTAATTTTTTATGATTCATTTTGAAAACCTTTTATAACTAATTTTTTAAATTTTTAAAAAATTTATTAATCAATTTTTTTTATATTTATTTATTGATAATTTTATTATATATTGAATAAAATTTAAGAGCAATCTAGAAATATGTAATTTATTAATAATTTATTAATTTTTATATCTAACTATTATAAAAATACTTAGATATAAAATTTTTTATATATTTATTTAGTGTTTAAAAATTTGTTTAATTCTTGTATATTAACTGTTTCAGTGCCAATTTTTTCAACAACTATACCGGCTCCTATATTTGCATAAAAACAAGATTCTTCTAAAGAATATCCAGCAGCTAAAGATGCGGCAATAATGGAAATTACTGTATCTCCTGCTCCTGTTACATCGCATGCTTTTTTAGATTTCGCTGGAAAGTGTATAGGATTTTTTTTGGGTTGAAATAAAGTCATTCCATTTTTAGAACGAGTAACTAATAGAGCTTCTAATTTTAAATCGGATAGTAATTTTATTCCCTTTTTTAATAATTGTTTTTCTTCGTTACACTCGCCAACTATTTTTTCAAATTCAGTAAGATTTGGTGTTAATAAACTAGCTCCAGAATATTTTTCAAAATCTACCCCCTTTGGATCTATAAGTATAGGGATAGACATTTCTTTTGCTAATTCAATAATTTTTTTTACGTTAGATAATGTGCCTTTTGCATAATCTGATAAAACTAAAATTTTATAATATTTTAATGAATTTATAATTTTTTTATATAATAAATTAAATTTTTTACAAATATATTTTTCTTGAAAATCCAATCTGATTAACTGTTTTTTATCTGATAATATTCTAATTTTTGTAATTGTTTTATTTTGTTTGATAGTAATTAAATCAGGACAAATTCTGATATGATGAAGTAATTTTTTTAAAATTAATCCTTCATTATCTGTTCCAATAAATCCAATAATTTTTGCATTTCCACCAATTTCAGCGATGTTTTTAGCAACATTAGCAGCGCCACCAGGCTGTTGTTTTATTTCTGAAATTGAGGCAATTGGTAATGATTGTTCTTGTAATACATAGTAATTTTTACTATACCAATAACAATCTAATATAAGATCTCCAACAACAAGAACAAGAGCATTTTTAAAATCAATTAAATTTTTTTTCATGATATTTTCTTAATTTAAAATAATTTTTAAAAAATATAGTTTTATGCACTTTTTAAAAAAATATTATAAGTAATAATTTTCTATTATAGAATAGAATTTATAGACATAGAATTTTATTTTTTAGTATAGGATCATTTTTATGAAAATATATTTAGTAGGGGGAGCGGTTCGTGATAAATTATTGCAATTACCCATTACAGATAGAGATTGGGTCGTAGTAGGCGGAACAAAAGAGATATTATTAAAAAGTAAATTTCAACAAGTTGGAAAAGATTTTCCAGTATTTTTGCATCCAAAAACACATGAAGAATATTCTTTAGCGCGTAGAGAAAGAAAATCAGGTGTAGGATATACTGGTTTTAAATTTATTTTTGACAAAAATGTTACATTAAAAGAAGATTTAATTCGACGTGATTTAACAATTAATGCTATTGCTCAAGATAAAAAGGGGAATTATATTGATCCCTTTCAAGGAAAAAAAGATTTAAAAAATTGTTTATTACGTCATGTTTCGCATTCGTTTGTAGAAGATCCTTTGCGTGTTTTACGAACAGCAAGACTTGCAGCTTCTTTGATGCATTTAGGTTTTCAGATTGTCCCAGAAACGATGATGTTAATGATTTCTATGGTTAAAAATAAAGAATTATTACATTTAACATCTAATCGAATATGGATAGAAACTGAAAAAGCCCTTAAAACTTTAAATCCTCATGTTTATTTTCAAGTATTGCATGCGTGCCATGCGCTTTATTATATTTTTCCAGAAATATCTTTTTTATTTGAAGAAAAAAATTTTTTCTCGTTAAATTTTTTTAAAAATTTATATAATAATTCTATTTTATTTATGAGATTATCAAAAATATCTATTTTAACTGAAGATATTGCTGTACGTTTCTCTTATTTATGTCAATTTTTATGTAAAGATAGCGTTTTTTTTTCTATTAAAAAATTTTACGATAAAAGTGCTGCTTGTCTTGTTAAGAATTTATGTAATCGTCTTAATATTCCGTCTCACATAAGAGAAATAGCAACTTTAAGCGCAGGCTTTTATATTTTTTTAAAAAATATCTACTATCAGTCTTCTCAGGATATTGTGAATTTTTTTTTAAAGATAGATGCTTGGCGGAAGCCAGATCGTATTGATAAATTATCTTTATTAACAAATTTTAATTATTTTTATGAAAAAAAAAATAATAGTAAAAAATATTTTTTTTTAAAAAAATCTTTTGAAAGTATTAAAAATATTTCTATTAAATTAATTTTAAGTCAAGGTTTTAAGGGATTAGAAATTAAAAACGAATTAAATCGAATAAGAGTTCAAAAACTTCAGTCTTGGCGTAAGAAAATACATGTTATTTAAAAGTTTTTTAACTATCAAAATAAATTAAAAATGATAATAAAATACGATAAATGGCGAAAAAAATTAATGATATCTTTTTTAAAAGATTTATTAAAATTTTAAAAAATATCAGTGATATTATAAAAGATGTAAAAAATGCACCAAAATAATAAGGAATTTTTATTAAGTTTATATTTTGAATATTTTTTATTAAATCAAAAATTGATGCTCCTAATATAAGTGGCATTGATATAATAAAAGAAAAATCTATTGCAACCGAACGTTTTAGACCTAATAATATTCCAGTTGATATAGTAGATCCAGATCTTGAAAATCCTGGATATAGCGATAAAACTTGAAAGCATCCGATTATAAATGATTGAATCAAGTTTATTTTTTTTAAAGTATTTGTTATTGATTTTTTTGGTTTAAATATTTCAGACAAAATAAGAAGAAATCCACCGAATAATAATCCATATATTACATGAACTACGTTAGATAATAATTTAATTGATGTATAAAAAGTTAGTCCTATGAGAATTGTAGGTACAATAGAGACAAGTAATACATATATATAATGTTTTATTATTCTTTTTTTGTTTTTATTTATTTTTAATATTTTTTTTATTTTTTTATAAAAACATATCAACATTCCTAATGAAGATCCAAGTTGAGTAAATATTTCTAATGCATTTAATTCTTGATTGCCTATATCAAAATAATGAGTAATAATAATTAAATGCCCTGTCGATGAAACAGGAAAAAATTCTATTATTCCTTCTATTATTCCTAAAATAATAGAATTAATCATTTCATTAATATAAATCATTGATTTTTCTCATATATTTCTTTTTGTATAAAACGGTACTAAATAATAGCACCGTTTTTATATTAAAAGTTAATTATACAAAGACATGATAATTGTTTTACCCGAAATGATATTACCAGATGATTTTTCTAATTTTTTAAATTTCTCTATATTAGAGATTACAACGGGAGTTAAAATAGAACGAGCTTTTTCTTTTAAAAAATTTAAATCAAAAAGGATGATGGTATCACCAATATTAACTTTTTGATTATCTTTAGCTACTTTTTGAAAACCTGCTCCTTTAAGTTTTATTGTATCAATTCCAAAATGAACAAATAATTCAACTCCATCTTCTGAAATAATTGAGAATGCATGCATACTATCAAGTATTTTTCCAATAGTTCCTTTAATTGGAGCAAGCATTTTGTTTCCTGAGGGTTTTATAGCTATTCCATCTCCTACAATTTTTTTAGAAAAAACTGCATCTGGTACATCTTCAATATTTATTATTTCACCTGATATAGGCGCAAAAATATCAATTTTTTTTGAAAACTTAAGTTTTTTATTAGTAAATAAATTTGATAAAAAGCTCATTTTATTCTCCTGAATAACCTCTATTGTTAAATTTTTATTTTTAAGATCAAATTACTCCTTAAAAAATTTATTTAGTAAGTAAAATATTTCTTCTGAAGTCACTACGTTTAATACCTTTTTAGCTAATTTTTGAGACTTTGAAAAAGATATACTTCGAATAATTTTCTTAATTTTAAGAATACTAGTTGCACTCATACTAAATTCATCTAATCCCATTCCTATTAATAATGCAGTAACTCTTTCATCTCCAGCTAATTCTCCGCACATACTAGTCCATTTTCCATATTTATGAGAAATATCAATAACTTTTTTTATTAATTTTAAAATAGATGGGCTAATAGGATTATAAAGGTGGGAAATTAGATCGTTTCCTCTATCAACAGCTAAAGTATATTGTGTTAAATCATTAGTTCCAATACTGAAAAAATCTACTTCTTTTATTAAATATTCTGCTATTATAGCTGATGCTGGTGTTTCGATCATAATTCCGATTTTAATATTTTTATCAAATTTTATATTATTTTGACTTAATTCATGTTGAATTTTTTTAATTTCATTTTTTAAAATTCTAATTTCCTCTACTGAAATAATCATGGGAAATAAAATATATATCTTGCCGAATGCAGAAGCTCTTAAAATAGCTTTTAATTGAGCGTTTAATATTTCCTTACGATCTATTAAAATGCGTATTGCTCGCCACCCTAAAAAGGGATTATCTTCTTTTGGTAAATTCATATAAGGAAGATCTTTGTCCCCACCAATATCCATTGTTCTTATTATAACAGAACTATTTTTCATGGATTTTGCAATTTCCTGATATGCTTGAAATTGTTCATCTTCCGTTGGTAGTTCATTGCGATCCATGAATAAAAATTCTGTTCGATAAAGTCCTATACATTCTGCTCCATTTTTTTTTGCTGAATTAATATCTTGAACGTTTCCAATATTTGCGCCAATTTTTATTTGATGGCCATCAGTAGTTACGGCATTTAAATTTTTTAACTTTATTAAATTATTTTTTTTAAAAAAATATTTTTTTTCTATTGTTTTCTTTTCATTGATTAATTTGTCTGATGGATTTATAAAAATTTGATTGTTAATAGAATCCAAAATAATAAAATCATTGTTTTTAGCTATTTGTGTAATATTTCCAGTTCCTACAATAGCAGGTATTTCTAACGATCTTGCCATAATTGAAGTATGTGATGTTGGACCGCCTAAGTCAGTAATAAATCCTAAAATATATTTTAGATTCATTTGCGCTGTTTCTGATGGAGTAAGCTCTTTTGCAATTAAAATGACTTTATTTTTTATATTATTTAAATCAATAATATTTATATTGAGTATATTTTTTAATAAGCGCTGTCCAATATCTCTTACGTCAATTGCTCTATTTTTTAAATATTCATCTGTAATCTTCTCAAGCGTTTTGGCTTGTTCTTCAATGACAAATTCGGTTGCAGCTGCTGCGGATATTTTTTTTTCTTTGATTGAGTTAATTATTTCTTTTTCTAATTCTTCGTCTTCAAGGAGAATAATATGACTTTCAAAAATACTTTCTTTTTTCTTGCCAAGTTTTTTTCCTGTTGTTTTTTTTATTTCTTGTAACTGTTTGATTGTTTTTTTTCTACCATTTAGAAATTTGTTTATTTCTGAAGTAATATTTTTAGTGGTAATTATTTTCCGGCTAATAATAATTTCTTCATTTTTTAATAAAAGAGCTTTTCCAAAAGCTATACCCGGTGATGCCAAAATGCCTGAAATCATAACATTACCTTTGACTATAAATTTATTGATTTAGATAAGGGAAAACATTTAGTGTCAGGCGAATATATTATTTTTATAAATATGATCCGGAAGTAATTTTTAACCTCCGGTATTTTATAAAAAATTCATAAATTATTTCTTTAATTATGATTTATTCTAATTCTGTCATTATTTTAGATAAATGTTTAATAGCTTTTTTTTCATCTTTCCCTGCTGCTGATAATGTAATAATACTACCTTGAACCAAACCTAATGTTTGAATTTTAAATAAACTTTTTGCATTAATAGATTTTCCTTTATAAATAATAAAAATTTCAGAAACAAATTTTTTTGCTTCTTTTACAAATTCTGCTGCAGGGCGAGTATGTAATCCATGTAATGAGTTAATAGTGATTTTATTTTGTAACATTTTCTTTTCCTATTTATTTTCTGGTTTTTCATTTTTATAAATACAATTTTTATAATAAAAAAATAAATCCTTTTTATTAAAAAAATTGTATTAGTTAAAATTTTTACTACTTTTGAAATAATCATGAAAATAATTCAGTACTTAAATAACGTTCTCCAGATGAAGGTAATATTACTACTATATTTTTATTAAAAAATTTTTTTTGATTTTGTATTTTCAAGGCAGCAGCTATAGCAGCACCAGAAGAAATACCAGCCAGTATGCCTTCTTCGAGCATTATGCGTCGAGCGTTTAATATTGCTTCTGTGCTTGATACAGTTATTGTTTTGTCAATCAATGACAAATCTAAGTTTTTAGGAATAAAACCAGCTCCAATTCCTTGTATTTTATGTACTCCTGGTTGTATTTTTTTACCTGATAAAAACTGTGTAATTACAGGAGATTCGGAGGGTTCTACTGCGATACTAATAAAGTTTTTTTTATTTTTTTTATTTTTTATATATCGCGTAATTCCTGTAATGGTTCCTCCAGTTCCTACACCAGAAATCAATACATCTATATTTCCAAGAGTATCATTCCATATTTCTGGACCAGTAGTTTTTTCATGTATTTCAGGATTAGCTGGATTTTCAAATTGTTTTAATAAAAGATAATTTTTAATATCTGAAGATGCAATTTCATTAGCTTTATTAATAGCACCTCGCATACCATCTTGACTATTTGTTAAAATTAAATTCGCTCCTAAAGATTTTAATAATTTTTTTCTTTCAATAGACATTGAATCAGGCATTGTTAGGGTCAGTTGATAATTTCTTGATGCTGCTACATATGCTAAAGCTATTCCCGTATTACCGCTAGTAGCTTCTATTAATTTTGTATTTTTCTTTAATAAGCCTTTTTTTTCTGCATCCCATATCATATTAGCACCAATTCTGCATTTCACGCTAAAACTTGGATTTCTAGATTCGATTTTTGCTAAAATATTTCCTTTTCCTATGTTATTTAATCTAACTAGCGGTGTTTTTCCAATTGTTAATGAATTATCTTCGTATATTTTATTCATTTTGTTCCTATTTTTAGTTAATTTTAATTAAATATTTGTACGAATTTGATGTAAAATAAAAATCTTGATTGCATTTTTAATATTTAAATTTTTATCTTTATTATACTGCTTTTCACGAATATCATAGAAGTCTATTTTAAAAAATTAAAATAATTAATATTACGATTTTTTTATTCATAAATTTTTTAATTTATCAAATTGTATATTTTAATTGAAATTTTAATCTTTATAAAAATTTATTTTTTTATATATTAAAAAACAGCATTATGAGTAATATCAATATCATTAATATAAAAAATTTAAAATAACTAAATGTTATTTTTGGTAAAAAATTTAATAAAATTATGGAATCAATTAAAAATAAAATCGATCAATTGCGTAAAAAAATTTTAAAATATGAGTATTTTTATCATAAGTTAGATCAACCTATTGTTTCTGATGCAGAATATGATTACTTGTTAAGTCAATTGTATAGTTTAGAATTAAAAAATAAACAATTTATTACTTCTGACTCACCCACTCAAAGAATAGGTTCAAATTTAATTGATAAATTTAAAAAATCGGTTCATTTTTTTCCTATGCTTTCGTTAGATAATGCATTTAATTTAAAAGGTTATTTAGAATTCGAAACTAGAATTAAAAAATTGGTTAGCAATTCTGTAGTGAATTATTGCTGTGAATTAAAAATTGATGGAATAGCTGTAAGTTTAATTTATGAAAGAGGTATATTAACTCGTGCATCGACTCGTGGCGATGGTTATGTAGGTGAAAACATTACAAAAAATGTTTATACTATTAAATCAATTCCTTTAATATTGAAAGGATCTAAAATACCCGATAGATTAGAAGTGCGAGGTGAAGTATTTATGCTAAAGTCTGATTTTAAATCATTAAATCAGACGAATAAAAGTAATAAAGAAAAATTTTTTTCCAATCCTCGAAATGCAGCAGCAGGTTCGTTGCGTCAAATTGATTCTAAAGTAACTGCTGCAAGAAATTTGATGTTTTTTGCTCATGGATATGGTTTTTTTAAAGGAATGGAATTTATTAAAACTCATTATGATAGATTAATGAAATTATTAGAATGGGGTATTCCGGTTAATAAAAATATTTTTATTACTTCAAGTTATTTAGAAATATTTAATTTTTACAAAAAGTTTGAAAAAAAACGTTTTTTTATTGATTTTGATATAGATGGTATTGTAATAAAAGTAAACTCTATAGAATTACAAAAAAAAATAGGTTTTAATGCGAAGCATCCTCGATGGGCAATAGCGTTTAAGTTTTCTTCTAAGGAAATAATAACTCGATTAAATAAAGTAAAATTCCAAGTTGGTAGAACAGGAATAATTACTCCAGTTGCGTATTTTGATCCTATTTATATATCTGGAGTGAAAATAAGAAAAGCTTCTTTATATAATAAAAATGAAATTGAAAAGTTTCAATTGTGTATTAATGATTTTGTTATTGTACGTCGTTGTGGCGACGTTATACCTAAAATTATAAGAATTATTAAAAATAAGAGTGATAATAATTCTAAAAAAATTATTTTTCCTCTTTTTTGTCCGATATGTGGATCTAAGTTATTAGAAGATGAAAAAGAAAAAATAGTACGCTGTAATTCTGGGTTATTATGTACAGCACAAAAAGAAAAATCATTACATCATTTCTTCTCTAAAAATGCGTTATTTATTAATGGATTAGGCCCTAAAATAATTAGTAAATTAATAAAAAAAAATCTTGTCAATAGTCCTATAGATTTTTTTTATCTTAAGAAAGATGATTTAAAAAAAATAGATAAAATAGGTGACAAAAAAAGTACTAAAATAATTAGTACTATTGATCAATCGAGAAATACTAGTTTAAGAAATTTTATTTATGCTTTAGGAATTTTTTCGGTGGGTGAAAGAATAGCAGAGAAGTTATCTGAAAGATATGAGTCTATGGATGCATTAATTCATTCTACATTAATCGAGTTAGAAAACATTGATGGAATTGGCAAAATTATCGCGTTTAATATATTTAATTATTTTTCTATTTCAAAAAACCGAGTCTTAGTAATAAAATTACTAAAAGAAATACGTTTTTCTGTAAATCGAACAAAACAAAAAAAATATAAAAAAAAATTTTTTATTGGTAAAAAAATAGTTTTAACAGGCAAGTTTGTTTCTTTTTCACGCAGTGAAATAAAAAATATTTTAATTGAATTTGGTGCTAAAATTTTAAATAAAGTTTCTAAAAGTACAGATTTATTAATTTATGGAGAAAATTTTGGTTCTAAATTTTTTCAAGCACGTCAACTAAAAATTCATATGATAAATGAAGAAGAATTAAAGATTTTTTTAATTTGATATTGTAGAGTATGAAAGATGTTTTAATTAAGTTAAATATAGTACATTTTTGGGTCGTGCAGGATTTGAACCTGCGACCAATTGATTAAAAGTCAACTGCTCTACCAACTGAGCTAACGACCCTTAAGAATTTTTGGTGGGTGATGACGGACTCGAACCGCCGACTTCTTCCGTGTAAAGGAAGAGCTCTACCAACTGAGCTAATCACCCCGATTTATTTGTTTATTCTTTTATTGTAAAGATAAGAAAAATAGAGTCAATCTTTTTTTTTAAAAAAACACTTATTTGTTGTAAATTTAATCATTACGATGAAATTTATATCTAAAATTTAATGTATTTAGTAAATTTTAAAAAAATTAATATTTTTTTTAAAAAATTTTAAAAAATATAATTTAATAACTTATTAAGGGGTATATGAAAGTTAAAACTCGCTTTGCGCCTAGTCCTACTGGGAGTTTGCATATTGGTAGCATTCGTACTGCTTTATATGCATGGTTATTTGCTCGTCATTATCATGGAAAATTTATACTTCGTATAGAAGATACAGATTCTTTACGATCTAAATCAATTTCTGTCGCATCAATTTTAAGAGGATTAAAGTGGTTAGGTATAGATTGGGACGAAGGCCCTTATTTTCAAACTAAAAGGTTAGAAAGATACAAAGAAGTTATTCAAACTATGTTAGAACAAGGAAGTGCTTATAAATGTTTTTGCTCTCCTCAAAAAATAGAAAGAGAACGCATAGAACAAATTTCGAGAGGAGAAAAACCACGTTATAGTAGAACATGTAGAGAATTAAAGCAACAAAAAAGTATTAGTGAAAAATATGTAGTTCGATTTAAAAATCCACTTTTTGGTCAAGTTACCTTTAAGGATAAAATTAGAGGTAAAATTACTTTTAATAATAAAGAATTAGATGATCTTGTTATTCAACGTTCTAATAAAATTCCTACTTATAATTTTTGCGTAGTGATAGATGACTTAGATATGGGAATAACTCATGTCATTCGAGGTGAAGATCATATAAATAATACACCTCGTCAAATTAATATTTTACAATCTCTAAGAGCTAAAATACCTGTTTATGCACATGTATCTATGATATTTGATGAAAATGGAAAAAAATTTTCTAAAAGAAATCACGCTATGGATATAATTAAGTATTATGAAGAGGGTTTTTTACCAGAAGCATTACTTAATTATATAGTAAGATTAGGCTGGTCTTTTGGAAATCAAGAAATTTTTAATGTATCAGAAATGCAAGAATTATTTACTTTAGATTCTATCAGTAAATCTTCTAGTATTTTTAATATGCAAAAACTTTTATGGTTGAATAGATATTATTTACATCATTTACCGACGAAGTATATTTCTAAAATCTTCGAAAATTATATGAGTCGTATAAATATCAATATAAAAAATGGACCAGATTTAAAGTATTTACTAGAACTATTTAAAGGGCGTTATCATACTTTGAAAGAACTTGCACAATCTTGTAAATATTTTTATGAAGATTTTGAAAGTTTTGATAAAATAGCAGCTGATAAATATTTAACTAAAAATAATTATGATATTTTAAAAAATATTTATAAAAAAATAAAAAAAATGTCTATTTGGAAAATAGAAGAATTATCATTAATAATGAATAGTTTATTGATTGAATTTAATATTAAAATAAAAGATATTAATATGTTATTACGCGTTGTACTAACAGGAAATATGTATTCTCCAAATATTAGTTCTGTAATGTTTTTAGTTGGCAAGAAAAAAATTTTATTGAGATTAAAAAAAGCAATTTATTTTATTGAAAACGAGAATAGTAATAAAAATTTTTCAAAAAATGAAATATTATCTATTTAAAGAGGAATATAATTTTATAGAAAAATGAATTGACAGAATTCATGGGTTTTTATATTGTAATATTTTGGGGCTATAGCTCAGATGGAAGAGCGCTTGCATGGCATGCAAGATGTCAGCGGTTCGATTCCGCTTAGCTCCAAAAATAAAATTTATTTAAATAATTTTTTATAAATTAAAAAATTTTACTGCATATAAAATTAAAAATATCGTATTTTGAAATATTATGTTGTACTTAAAAAAATAAAGTACAACAGGATTTTTTTTAATTATATTTGTTGGTTCATTATTTCTTTATATGCTGAAACAATTTTATTTCTTATCTGAATGGCTAATTCTATTGAAATAGAAGCTTTTTGTAAATTTATCATTGCATCATTTAAAGAAATATCAGAATAATTTTTTTTAACATTTTTTTCGATGTTATGAGCATTATTTATTGCTGTTTGAAAACAATTAAAAAATTTTTTGTTTTTTTTGTTTTTATTTAAATTGTTTTCTAATAAGTTGCTTGCTTTAGAGATACTTTGATCTTTAATATTTTCAATAAACATATCTTCCTCGTAAATTTTTTTTAGTCTTAATTCATATCTTATTATAAAAATTTTTTAAATTACTATTTGAAATGACCTTATAATTAATGTGTATTAGTACAATTTTGTAGATATCTAATTTATCAGGAAATGTTTTTATTTCAAGTGAAATTTAATTATAAGTGAATTATACCATTATATTAGCTTATTATATTAGGAAGATTTTATGAATTTTAGTGCTATAGAAGAGTCTATTTCAGAAGAGAAAAAAAAATTTGGTAATTTTTTATCCTATTTTTTTAAAAATTCACGCATTTTAATTATTTTATTAATGTTATCAGTAGTTATTGCTATCTCAATTTCGGTATGGCGAAAATCTCCGGATTATCAAGTATTATATAGTAATTTATCTAGTGAAGATGGAGGAGCTATTATAAATCAGTTGAACGAAATGAAAATTCCTTATCAAATCTCTGAAGATTCTAAGCAATTATTAGTTCCGAAAGAAAATATATACAATATTCGTTTATATTTGGCAGAAAACAATCTCCCAAGTAGTTCGGTTGGTTTTGAATTATTAGATAAAGAAAAATTTGGAGTAAGTCAATTTAGTGAACAAATTAATTATCAACGTGCTTTAGAAGGAGAAATTTCTCGTACTATACAAAAAATGAATGTTATCAAAAACGCTAGAATACATATAGCTTTACCAAAAGATTCATTATTTTTACAAGATCAAAAAAAACCATCTGCTTCTGTTTTTTTAATTTTAAAACCTGGTGCAAAATTAGATTTAAAACAAACAAATGCCATATTGCATTTAATTTCTAGTAGCATATCTGGTCTATCAACAGATAATATAACAATAGTAGATCAATTCGGAACACTTCTAAACCACTCTTTTTTGGAACCAAATCAAATAAATGATTTAAAACTAAAATATTCTGAAGAAGTTGAATCTCGTTATCGCAACAAGATTAAAGGTATTCTAGAACCATTATTCGGAATAGGTAATGTTCATGCTCAAGTTGTAGCGCAAATAGATTTTAACTCTAGAGAAAAGACGCAAGAAAGTTACGCACCGAATACACGTTATGGGAAGCAATCAATAAGATCCCGCCAAAGTATTATTCATGATGAAATAAAAAATGAAAAAAAAGATTATTTTAATAATGTATTACCAAAAAAAGAAAATTTTTTTAAAAAAAATATAAATAATCATATTTATCAATCCAATGATAAAAATCAAAAAAATTTTAATACTGCAAAAGATAATAAAAAATTAAAAGATGATCATATTTTATTAAATTCTAATATTAATCGTGATAATACAATAAATTACGAATTGAATCATACTGTATCCCATATTCAATCTAATATAGGAGAGGTAAAAAGATTGTCAGCTGCAGTAGTTATAAATTACGTAAAAGATAAAAAGGGAAAATTAGTTCCATTAACTTTAGAGCAAATAAAAAATATTAAAAATTTAGTATGCGAATCAATAGGTTTTTCTAAATTAAGAGGTGATACTGTACACGTTATTAACGAAAATTTCTCTCAAAAAAATCAAATTTTTTCTATTAAATCGCGTAATTCTAATCAATTGAATTTTTTTAAAGACATATTTTTAGATTTATTACCATGGTTTATTTCTGTCATTTTTTTCATTCTTTTTTTAAAAAAATGTCTCTTTTCTTCTTTTTTAAATCGTAATTTAGAAAAAAATATTTTAAAAAATGAATTAGACAAAAAGAATAAAAAGAAGGAGAATAAAAGTTTAGAAAAAGATAGTAAATTTTCTAAATTAAATATTTCAAATACTGAAAAAAAATTGAGTACAGATAAATTAATTCATCAAATTTGTAATATATCTAATCAAAATCCACGTATTATAGCGTCGATTATTCGTCAATGGATGAGTGATAAAAAATGAATTTAAATGGTGTTAAAAAAAGTGCAATTTTGTTAATGTCAATTGGGGTAGATCAAGCATCAGAGATATTAAAATATTTAACTCCTTTTGAAGTACAAGAATTAGTTATTTCTATGCTTGATTGTAATCAAGTGCCTGATTCAATTTTGAACATAGTATTATCTGAATGTCACCATCTTTTTATTAAAAATAATAGTGTTATTTCTAATAATAGTACGGATTATATTAATGATATTCTGACTAAGTGTTTGGGTAATCAAAAAGGTAACGAATTATTAAATAAAGTATTAGAATTTCAAAAAATAAAAAATTGTATTAAAACTTTAAATTCCATGCCATCAGAAAAGGTGGCGCATTTATTAGATCAGCAACATCCTCAAGTTATTACTAGTATAGTAGTTAATTTAGAAAAAAAACATGCTGCTAAAATTATTTCGCATTTTAATGAAGAAAAATGTTCTGAAATAATTTTAAGAATGGTTGAGTTTAATGGTATTAAAGAATCTAATTTGTCTGATTTAAATAATATAATAGATAATTTTTTACAAGAAAAAAATAATCTTTTTTCAGATAAAGGCGGCATAAAATGTGTCGCAAAAATTTTACATTCTATGAAAATAGAATATGAAAAAAATATTTTAAAAAAAATTAGTTTACATAATAAAAATATATCCTGTCAGATTATTAAAGAAATGTTTTTATTTAAAAATATAATACATTTAGATGATACAGTGATCAGCTGCTTGATAGAAAACTTAGATCAAGAAAAGTTATATATTGCTTTGCAAGGTACTGATTTAATGATAAGAGAAAAGTTTTTTAAGAATATGAACCAAGAACGAGCAAAAGAATTATCTATACATTTAGAAAAAAAGTCATATATTTCTAAAAAAGCTATACAAAATGAACAAAAATTAGTTTTAATGATGGCTAAAAATATTATAGATAATGGAGTTTTTGCGTTAGACAGTTTAGGAAAATATTATGTTTGACACAGATGTTCAAAGAAAATGGAACAAATGGTATCCTCAAGAGATTGCTTTAAAAAATAATGAAAACATTGATAACGTATTGTATGATTTAGGTTTTTTTACAAAAAAAGATTTTCATATTATTAAAAAATTTAAAAATGATCAAAATGAAAATAATCAAATAAAAAATATTAGTAATGAATCAACTGATAAAAATTTATATAAATTAGGATTTCAAGATGGATTTCAAAAACAAATCGAGAATAATAAATTCTTAAAAAATAAATTAAATATATTGTGTAAAAGTTTAGATCATGCTATTTCCGAATTCGAAAAAATTTTATTTTCGCGTTTGTTAAAAACAGCATTAATTTTTTCTTCTTATATCATTGGAGAAAAAATTGATATAGATAAATCTATTTTATCAGAAAAAATAAGAAATACTATTAATAGCAATACTTTTCTGATAAAACCAAAATTATTTATTCATCCAAATAATAAAAAAATATTAGAAAAAATATTAGTTGATTCTTTAAGTAGTTATAAATTTCAATTAGTTTATAGTACTGATATAGATATTAATGGATTTAAAATTCAATCAGAAAATAGTAACTTGGAAAATACTATTAATGCGAGATATAAGGAATTAAGTCGTCTTATTTACTCAGAGGAATTTTAATGAAATTAAGATTTTCTAAAATATTAAAAAAAATTTCTTTGTTCGAAAATAAAGTTAATAAATTGTCTAATATTATTTATTATGGTCGTCTCATTAGTATTAATGGCTTGGTATTAGAAACTACGGGTTTAAATGCTCCAATTGGAGCTCACTGTTTTATCGAAAGAATAATAGATGGAAAATTATCAAATATTAACGCTAAAGTAGTTGGATTTAAAGGAGAAAAGACTTTATTATTTTCTTTTGAAGAAATTTATGGTGTTTTTCCTGGAGCTCGAGTATTTTTAAAAATATCTAAAAATATGAATTATATTTTTAATAAAATTCCATTAGGAATAGAATTATTAGGAAGAGTGTTAGACAGCAGGGGTAACCCATTGGATGGAAAGCCTGAATTTGATCAAAAAATTTTTAAAATTCCAAAAAAAAATAATATTAATCCATTAGATAGAAAACCAATTAATACAATTTTAGATACTGGTATACGTGCTATAAACGGTCTTATTACTATTGGTCTTGGTCAAAGAATAGGTATTTTTTCTAGTTCAGGTGTTGGAAAAAGCATTTTACTTGGTATGATGTCAAGATATACTCAAGCTGATATTATTATTATTGCTTTAATTGGAGAAAGAGGAAGAGAAGTAAAATATTTTATACAAAACATATTAGGTTTAGATGGATTGTTAAAATCTGTTGTTATTGCTGCCCCAGCGGATGTATCGCCTTTATCTCAAATTGAAGCTGCATCATATGCTACAAATATAGCAGAATATTTTTGTCAGAAAGGTAAAAATGTTTTATTAATTATGGATTCGTTAACACGTTATGCAATGGCACAAAGAGAAGTATCGTTATCGTTGGGCGAGCTTCCAGTATCCAAGGGTTATCCATCATCTATATTTTCAAAAATCCCGATTTTAGTAGAGCGTGCTGGAAATTTAAGTAATAATGGATCTATTACTGCTTTTTATACAATTTTAACTGAAAACGAAGAAGATCAAGAAGATCCTATTGCGCATCTTTGTCGTTCTATATTAGATGGTCATATTTTATTGTCTCGTTACTATGCAGATTTGGGGCATTATCCTGCAATTGATATTGAATCTTCTATTAGTCGTGTTATGCCCGAAATTGTTAATGATCAACAATATCGTCAATCTTGTTATTTTAAGCAGTTAGTTTCTGTATATCAAAGAAATAAAGATTTAATTAATATAGGCGCTTATGTTTCTGGGAATGATCCTATTTTAGATCGTGCTATTAAAATGTGGCCTTTACTACAAAATTTTTTACAACAAAAACAAGCAGAAAAAAGTAATTACTTAAATTCTTATAATGAATTAAATAAAATATTTATTTAGTTTTTTAAAAAATATTGTTGGATTAATTTTATGAAGTTTAAAAGTACTTTATTTTCTCTTTTAGAGAGCGTTGAAAAAAAAAATATAGAGAAGAAGGTGCAATATATTAATAATTTATACCTTCAAAAAAAAAAATCTATTGAGCAATTAAAATTATTAATAAGCTATCAAAATGAATATGTTGCACAATTAAAATCTGAATTTAAATTAGGTATATCTGTAAATCAATGGAAAAATTATAATATTTTTATTTCTAAATTACGTGATATTATTTCTGATAATAAAAATATAATTAAGAATTATGATGTAATGATTAACAAAAATATTATTGAATGGTCTAGAAGTAAAATGAAATTAAATACTTGGAATTATTTTATCCAAAAAAATAAAAAAAAAATGATCAGAAGAAAGTTTTTAAAAGAAAATATACTAAATCATGAGTATGCTCAATTAAAAATTTTTAAAAAAAGGTAATATTATGTTAATAAATTTTAATAATATCATTTTAGAAAAAAAAACGTTGCATAAAGATTATAGTATGCACAATATGAATCATAAAAATAATTCGTTTATATCCGTTTTAAATAATTTTAAAAAATGCTTACTAAATAAAGAAATAGAATTTGATAATATTTCAACTAAAAAAAAAAAGATAATAACATTACTATATCTTCAAATTTTATAATTTTTAATTTGCTCAATCTTTTAAATGAAAAATATTCAAGATTGTGTTTTAATTTTAATAATAATTATAAAAATATGAATAAAAACAAATTAAAAAAAGCAATTCGATCAGCTTCTCTAAGTTTCTTTAATATTTCAAAAAAAAATAGAATTATAGATTATAAAAGAAAAAATAAAAAATATATTATTCAAAGTTTATCTTCAAAATCGATAAAAATGCATCATTTATATAAATCAAAGAATTGTAATGTTTTTAATAAAAAATTTAATGAATATTTTAAAAAAATACCCCATTTTTTAGATGCTCGTACTAACGATAAAAATAATCAAAAAATTTTAAAAAACGATATAAATGCATTTTATTGTACGAGTAATCCCATTTATAAAAAAAATAGTTTTCTTTTTAAAAATACAAATAAAATAGAAAATATAACTAAGTTAATAAATTTTTCTAATGATAAAATTAGTCGATCTAAATCGAATTTAAAATCTTTTATTTTTTCTAATTTAGATTTGAATGTTAAATGGAAAAAAGTAATTAATCGACAAATATTACTATCTATTTCCAAGAAAGAAAAACAAGCAGAAATGCATCTAAAATCTGATTTTTTTGGTTCTATATATATTAAAATGAAAATAGAAAAAAATTATGTAACATTAAATTTCTTTTCTAAGAATCAAGAAATTAAAATTTTTTTAGATAATTGTATTCCTCTCTTGATTGATTCATTAATTAAAAATGGTATTCAATTAAATAAAATTAATATTTATGATTCATTTTGTACTAAGAAAATCTATTCTGAAAAACATAAAAATAATATAAAAAGTATTTTTTTAAATGAACTTTTATTCAAAGAAAATATTAATTCTAAAAAACAATATATAACATTGCCGCAAGATAAATTTATTGATATGTATGTTTAAAATAATTTTTTTAAATTATATTTATCTTAATTAATATAATTAATTTTTAATTCAAGCAACTTTTATCTATAACGCGTCTAATAAATTGGCAAAATTAACAGTATGACTAGAAAATATCAAATGAGTTATAAAAAAGAAACTTTAGATAATTTTTTAAAGAAAGATATAGTAGAAAAGATAAAAGTTATTAATAATAATTTTATAAAGAAAATTGAAATAAAAATTTCCAATATTATTCAGAAAGATATTCAAATAAATAATTTTTTTATAGATATTAATTCTTTTGATAAGCATGAAAATACTCAATATTTATATTCTAATAATATTGAATTTTTACCTTTAAAAATAAAATCTTTCTTATATTTATCTGATAATTTTTTGTCTGTTTTTACAGATTTTTTATTTGGAGGAAATAGCAGCTATGAAAATAATCGTAATTTATGTATAAGAAAGAATCTTACTTACATAGAGAATTATATCAATGAAAAAATAGTTCAATTAATTATTGATACTTATTGTTCTATATGTAAAAAGTTTTTTTCTATAAATATAAAAATATTAAATGTGAAAATAGTAGATAGATATGAAAAAAAAATTAGCTTAAATGAAACTTTTATTACTCATTATTTTAATTTAAAAATAAAAAATATAGATATTTTTTTTGTAATTTTAGTTCCTTTATCAATATTCAAGGAATATAGTAAAAATCAGATTACTAAAAAAAATAGAAATTTACTTTCAAAAGAAAAAATTTTTAAAAAAAATATTTTTCTTAAAAATATACATGATGTTAAATTAAATATGATTGTACGATTATTAGATTTTTATATTACTGAACATCAATTTAAAAATTTATCTATTGGAGATGTTTTAGAAATTACATGTCCTGATAAAGTGATTGGTTATATAGAAAAAAAACCTATATTTCAATGCAGCTATAAAAAATTTAATCAAAAATCTGTTATTTTTTTAGAAAAGATTTATTCAGAAAAGTAAAAAATAAAAAAAGGAATGCTTAAGTGAATTTAATAGAAAAAGTAAATGATTCAAATACATCTGATGATTTTAAAATTCAAGATAATAATGATACAAATCTTGTTAAAGAAGATCTATCTTCTGATTCAAGACAAAATCAGTCAAATATCGTTGATAAATTGATAGAAAAAAATGAAAAAATTTTAAATCTTCCTATTAATATAGCTGTTGAATTAGGAGGATTAAAGGTAAAAATAAAAGATTTATTAAATTTTTCTGTAGGCACAATGTTATCATTAAATGAAAGTCCAGAGGATTTTTTAAAAATTTTTGCCAATGGAAAATTAATTGGTTTAGGAGAAATTGTAGTGTCACAAAAGAAATATGGTATTCGAATTATAAGTATGAAAAAAAATCTAAATTCTGTGAATAATCAATAATGAATTTACATTATATGAAATATGATGAGTATTCTCAATTGACTTCAAATATTCTTGAACCAATGTTTAATAGTGTAAATTTCTTTCATATATTTAGTTCATTAATTCAAATCATATTATTAATATTGGTTTTAAGTTGGCTAATAAAAAAAATTTCTTTATTTAATGTTGTTAAAAAAGATTCTTATCTGAAAATATTAGATAAAATAAAAATAGGATCGAATGAATCTTTACTAATTATAAAAGTAAAGGATGCTAAATTAATTTTAGGAGTAACAAAAAATAGTATTGCTCATTTATATACATTACCATATGATAAAAAAGATAAATTTCTTAAAAAAGAAAAATCTATTTTACCTAAAAAAAATATTTTTAATTGTTTAAAAAATTTTGCTAAAATATTTTGGAAAAATACAATGTTTTATCGAATAATTCCGTTTTTGTTTTTATTTCTATTTTGTCCTTTAGTATATGCAGATATTCCTGGACCAATAAGTCATTCTTTATCTGATGGCAGTCAAGCATGGTCTCTACCAATTCAAACTTTAGTATTCTTAACTTTATTGACTTTTTTGCCTGCTTTCATTTTGATGATGACTAGTTTTACTAGAATTATTATTGTTTTTGGTTTACTTCGAAATGCTATAGGCACTCCATATGCCCCACCAAATCAAATATTATTAGGATTAGCGCTATTTTTAACTTTTTTTATAATGAGTCCCACTTTTGATCAAGTTTATAAAGAATCGTATCTTCCTTTTAGCGAAGAAAAAATTAATATGAACGAAGCTATTGAAAAGGGTGCTATTCCATTTAAAACATTTATGTTACATCAAACAAGAACTTCTGATTTAGAACTATTCTCTAAACTAGCGCATGTTTCTTTTTATAAAAATAAAGCAGATATTCCAATGCGTATTTTATTGCCATCTTTTATTACTAGTGAGCTAAAAACTGCTTTTCAAATAGGTTTTACTATTTTCATTCCTTTTTTAATTATTGATTTAGTTATAGCTAGTGTATTGATGGCTTTGGGTATGATGATGGTTCCCCCTTCTACTATATCATTGCCATTTAAATTAATGTTGTTTGTATTAGTAGATGGATGGAAAATTTTAATAACTTCATTATCACAAAGTTTTAATATGTAAAAAATATTTATAAATCTTAAAATATATTTATAGAAGAAAAGGAACATTTTATGACACCAGAATATGTCATGGGATTATTTCATGAGGCTATGAAAGTAATCTTAATGATTTCGTCGCCTTTATTGTTATCTTCTTTAATTAGTGGTTTGATTGTAAGTATATTACAAGCTGCTACGCAAATTAATGAGCAAACTCTTTCATTTATTCCTAAAATTATTGCTATTTTTTCTGTAATAACTATTCTTGGTCCTTGGATGCTTGGAATCATGTTAGATTATATGCATAATTTATTCAACAATATATCTGTAGTTGCAAGATAATGTTAACTTTTAATAATTTTCAGTTATTAATTTTAATTGGCAATTTATTTTGGCCTTTTGTGAGAATTCTTGCTTTTATTTCAACAGGTCCTATTTTTAATCATCAGCACGTAAATAAAAAAATTAAGATAATTTTATCTGCGATAATTAGCGCGATCATATCACCTTTTTTGCCTCATGTAGATTTTAATTTGTTCTCTTTTATTGGTTTATTATTACTTTTGCAGCAAGTTTTAATTGGTGTGGCATTAGGTTTTGTATCTCAATTTTTATTTAGTGCAATTAATTTTTCGGGGGAGGTAGTTGGTTTGCAAATGGGTTTATCTTTTGCGACATTCTTTAGTGGAAATAATTATAATATCGGCTCTTCTGTTTTATCACGTATATTAAATATTTTAGTTTTATTTTTATTTTTAGCTGTCAATGCGCATCTTTATTTAATATCTGCGTTAATTAATAGTTTTTATAGTATACCTATTTCTATTAATTATTTTAATATTAATATTTTTTCTAATTTATTGAAATTTTCTAGTTCAATTTTTATAAATAGTGTGATGTTTGTTTTACCAATTATGATTTTTTTATTATTATCTAATTTAATGATGAGTTTTCTAAATCGATTGTCTCCCCAAATATCTATTTTTTCTATTGGTTTTCCATTAAATTTATCAATAGGAATCTTGATGCTATATTATTTAACATCTAATTCTATTTCTTTTTTTCAGGGTATGTTTAATGAGTTGTTTTTATTTATATCTCATACTTTTTAAAAATTAATTTTTTTATTTTTCAAGATATTTTTTATATAAAGTATAATTTGTAAAAATTATACTTTAATTAATTAAAAGATTTTTTATATAAAATTATTTTTTATTTAATTTTTCCCTCATTATATAATACGTGTTTTCGAACGATTGGATCATATTTTTTTAATTGTAGTTTATCTGGTGTATTTCTTTTATTTTTAGTAGTAGTGTAGTAATGACCTGTTTTTGCAGAAGAAATCATTTTTATTTTTTCTCTATTTTTTTTTGCCATAATATAACCTTTATTTTTTGATATTTTTTATTATTGATTCTATCCCTTTCTTATCTATATAACGCATTCCCTTAGCAGAGATGCGTAATTTAATAAATCTTTTTTTTTCAGGTATCCAAAATCTATGATATTGAATATTTGGTAAAAATTGTCTTTTTGTTGCATTCATGGCGTGTGATCGATTATTTCCGATCATTCTTTTTTTTCCTGTAATTTGACATATACGAGACATATTTAAAATATCCTTTAATAGATAAATAATTTAATAAAATTCTATTAATTAGTATACTAATATATCATAAATTACCATAATAGAGGTCTTATTGCACTATTAACTTAATTTTTCATAAAAAATATTTTAATATTTTAAAAATTAAATTAAGACTGTATATAATCAATCATCAGTTAATTTTTTAAAATTATAGGAAATTGGGATAATTTTTATGGCTGTGTATCAGAGATACTTATCTAAATCTTTGATTTTTCTTTCTATATTCTCATTTTTAATATTATTTTTTTTAGAAATTAATATTGGATTTAAATGGATTTTTAATATTACTAATTATTATTTTTTAGGATTAAAAAAAGAAGAAATATCAGGAAATTGGAGAGATTTTACTTTAAAAAATATTAGTTATAATTTTTTGAATACGTCTATTCAAGCAGATAGCATTCATATTATAATTGATCCAATGTCTTTGTTTCGAATGACGACTATCTTTAAAAAAATAGAAACCAAAAATTTAATAATTTTTTTACAAAAAAATAAAAAGAATTTTTCTTTTAAAAAAGATATATTTGAACCCAAAAAAAAATTTTTTTTCAAAAAACCTATTTTTTTTGAAAAAATTTATTGCGATAAAATTTTGTTAAAAATAAAAAAAAGTAATATATTTTTTTTTAACGTACACAGTAGTATAAAAAATTTTAATAATCATTTAATGATTTATCCTACTAATATTTATTCTATTTATTTTAAATCTTCAAATAATTATATAAAACATTTTTTTTATAAAAAAAATGTTTTTAATGCTAAAAAAGTAGATGATTTTAAATCTTTTTTTTCAAATTTTAAAAATTTTTTTATTTCAAAAAATATTACTTTAAAGTCAGTAAAATGCCAAAAAATGAAGTTATTCGAAAAAAATTCAGTAAATTTATCTAAAATAGAGCTAAATGCTAAATTAAAAGAAAGTGTATTAAAAATAAAAAAGATAAAATTTTTTTCAAAATATTTTGAGCTTAATTCCCAAGGAGAAATTTTTTATAAAAAAAATTCTTCTATCTCTTTTTTTATTAAAAATAAGTTTTTCTTAAAAAATTTTCATAACAAATTTATACAAATCTTATTACAAGGAACTATTAATGATATTTTTACATTTAAAATAAAATCAAGAAATTCTTTATTTCAATTTTACACATATGGCAAAATTATATTAAACAAAGAAAATTATCCCATTTATCTAAATTCTAAAATTTACTCTTTTATTTTTTCTTTGAATAAAAAATTTAAAATACATATGAAAGATATTATGTTTTCTTTAAAAGGAACTACGAGTAATTATTTTTTTTCTATAAAAAATATTTTTAATATATCGGGAACTCCTTCTATATTTGTTAAAATTTTAGGTCATGGAAATTTAAAAAAAATTTTTTTAAAAAAAATTTTTTTTCAACCTTTAATTCAAGATATTAAAAATAAAAACTTAGTATGTCCTAAAAAAAATAATTTAAATAAATATTTATTTCGAAAAAAAATAGATACGATAGATCATCTTCATAAAAAATTGCATGATTTTTTTAAATACTATTTTAATATTCCCAATAATTTAATAAAACGCAGAATATCTATATTTGGTTTATTAAATTATCAAAAATTTGATGAAATTAAAATTCCTAAAATAAGTTTTTTATTAGGAAAAAACAGAGGATTTTTATCTGGTTTAATATCAAAAAGAATGAATATTTTTTCTTCTATTAATTTTAATAATTTAGATTTTTTTCTACCTAATTTAAAGGGTGTAATAACCACTACTTTTAACATATACGGTTTGTTTTATTCACCTGTATTTTCTGGTAATCTTTCGGGGAAAAATATTCGTTGGAATAATGTTAAACTAGATAATATAAAAATTTCTACTCATATAAATTCCCCAAAAAAAATTTTAAATAGTATAAACATTGATATAAAAAAACTACATTTTTTATCAGTTAATCTTAATTCTTTTAATTTTCAGGGCCAATGGAATCATAATACACAAAATTTTAATTTTTTTCTTAAACAAAATAAAGATGTATCTATAAGATGTATTTTAATGGGTCGTAATAATTACGCATCAGGTCTTTGGAAGGGTTTGCTAAAAAAAATTTATATCAAAACATATTGGGGAAAATGGATTATCAAAGATACTTCTTTGGCATTTTTTTATAAAAAAAATATTGTAAAAAATAACAACTGCAAAGACGATCTTTACAAAATAAAAAATATTTCTTCTAATATTAAAAATAAAATAAACTTTTTCTTAAAAAAATGCATTAGCCAATCATTAATCAAGTTTAAAACTGATGTATTTTTTAATATTAATTTTAATTGGAAATTAGGAAAAAGTATTTCTGATATGAATTTTTTTTTAAAAGGCAATAATATAGAACTAAAAAGAAAAATAAAAGATAAAATTTTTACTAAAAGAATAGATTATCTGGATTTTTATTTGCAATTAAAAAAAAATACAATTATAACTAAATGGAAAATAAATGAATTTCAAAAATCATTAAAAAATAAAATATTTGGCATCTTGAATATTCGTGATATTTATAATAGAAAAGAATTACAAGGGAAAATAACTTTTTCCAACGTACAATTTTCTTTTTTAAATTTTTTTATAAATGATATTGTAAAATTTGATGGATTATTAAAAGGTAATACGTATTTTTTAGGCGATTTATATCATCCAAAAATAATAGCTAATATTCATTTAAATAATATATACATTAAAAGTAATAATATATTAAAATATATGATTTTATTTTTTCGTTATATTCCCAAAAGTATAGAAAATGTTTCAACAAATCAAAAAATTTTAATTAACCAGGGTAATATATTGTTTAAATTAAATTTTATTAATGATGGTAAATTTTCTAATGTTATATGGAATGCTATATTCAGCAGCGATAAAGTAGCAGTTTCTATTATACCTAAAACGATAATTTCATTTTCTTCTCAATTAAGTTTAAGTTATATTTTATCAAAATATAATTTAATAGGTTATTTAAAATTTTTTTTCTTTGTTTTTAAAATTAATGAACAAGATATTTATTTTTAATAAATAGTTATTTTTTTAAACATCAATTTTTTTAAATATTAATTTTTTTAAATCGATTATATGAT
Organism: Buchnera aphidicola (Melanaphis sacchari); assembly: GCF_003096055.1. Taxonomy (NCBI): domain Bacteria; kingdom Pseudomonadati; phylum Pseudomonadota; class Gammaproteobacteria; order Enterobacterales; family Erwiniaceae; genus Buchnera; species Buchnera aphidicola. The sequence goes on along the minus strand of NZ_CP029161.1, from coordinate 535,651 downwards.
GTGTTGATTTCTAATTTTGCTTGTTCATTATTTTCCCATCCAACGATTTCAACCCATTTTGTTCGTTCTATTTTTTTATAATATTTAAAAAAGTGCCAAATTTGTTTTTTAAGTAATTTTGATAAATTTGATATATCATTTATATTTTTATATTCTTCACAAATTTTACTTTTTGGTACAGCTATTATTTTATTATCTTCTCCAGATTCATCTAGCATTTTTAACATTCCAATTGGTTTGCAACGAATTACCGAATTAGATTGTATTGGATGAGGAGAAGGTACTAAAACATCTAAGGGATCTCCGTCAAGCGATAAAGTTTCATTTATATATCCATAATTACAAGGATAAAACATTGGAGTAGCTATAAATCGATCAACAAATAACATCCCTGATTCTTTATTTATTTCGTATTTAATAGGTGAAGAATTAGATGATATTTCAATAATAACATATATGTCATTAGGTATATTTTTTCCTGCAACTATATTTTTTACATTCATTTGTGAATTCCTTATTTTATAAAAAAACTTATTTTTTGAATTGAAAAGTTTCTTTTTTATATCAAGTAATTTATTTGGAAAAAAAGCATTTTTTTTATATAATTGCGTATATTTAAAATAATCTCAATGCATTTTTAAAAAAATTTTGAGCTTAAATTATATATAATAATTCAAGGAACTTATATATGAATCTTATTGATCAAATCAAAAAAGAAGAAATGTTTCTTCTTAATACAGTCAAGAATACTTTAAATTTAGCTAAAGAAAAAGTCAACTTTCCTATTGAAATTTTTATTAAAAAAACTATAGGAATGAATATAAATATAAGAAATAAAATATTAGATAATGTAGAATTTAATAATGATGGCGCTCTTTTTATTACAGTTTATAATAAATTTTCTAAAGGTAGTGTTTCATCCAGGGATTTTACTGTTAACGGAATTAAAAAGATGTTAGATATTGCTATTAATATTTCTAAATATTCTTCTTCTGATTTTTTTTCAGGTCTTCCAAATATAGAATCATTATGCTTTCATCCGAAAAATTTAGATTTATTTCATCCTGAAGAAATAAATATTAAAAGAAAAATTGATGATATTATTCAAGCAGAAAATGAAGCTTTTCAATTTGATGCAAGAATTATTAATAGTGAAGGTAGTTTTTTTAGTAGTCATATGACTATAAATATTTTTGCTAATAGTTTAGGAATGCTAGGAAAATATAATTCAACTCGTTATTCAAACTATATTTGTATGATAGCTAAAGATAATTTCTCTATGCAGAGAGATTTTAGTTATTCTATTGCAAGAAAAATAGATAATTTAGAACCATCTAAAATAATTGGTTATAAAACTGCTAAAAGCGTTGTATCTCGATTAGGAATACGAAAGATAAAAACTATAAAATCTCCTATTATTTTTTCTAATAAAATATCTGCTCATTTTTTTTCTTATCTTATCTCCGCTATCAGTGGTGACAACATTTGTAAAAAATCTACTTTTTTATTACGTAAATTAAATAAAAAAATTTTTCCTAAATGGTTGAATGTCATAGAAGATCCTCATATTAAACAAGGATTAGGGAGTAAACCGTTTGATAATGAAGGTGTTTATTCTGCAAAAAGAGATATTATTAAAGATGGGATTTTAAAAACTTGGTTATTAAATACTTATAATGCACGTAAATTAGGATTAATTAGTACAGGGCATTCTGGAGGAATTTACAACTGGTTAATTTCAAATCAAAATATATCTTTTGAACAATTATTAAAAAATATGAAATCAGGTTTATTAATAACTGAATTAATGGGTCAAGGTGTAGATATTGTCACTGGTAATTACTCTCGTGGCGCGACAGGATTTTGGGTGGAAAATGGAGAAATTAAATATCCAGTACATCAAGTGACGATATCGGGTAATTTAAAAACTATGTGGAATAGTATTGTCAGTATTAGTAACGATATAAACATATATAATAACATTCAATGTGGTTCGATATTATTATCTGAAATACAAATTTCAGGAAATTAATAATTTTATTTTTTAAAAATTAAAAAAAAAGGTAATAAATTTATTACCTTTTAATTTTAATCTTTTTTTATTAGTAAGTTGATATATAAGCCGGGTTCTGTTTTAAACAGTCATTCATCTAGATTAATAATTACTTATTAATTCAAGCAGTCTACCCAGGTTTTTTTAAAGTACGAGCAATACTTCTAGAATATTAACTTATATTTGACTTTGCTCCAGGTGGAGTTTACCCTGCCATAAGTTGTTGCCAACTATGCGGTGCGCTCTTACCGCACCTTTTCACCCTTTCCGTATATTTATAATAATAAATTTATAAAATAAGGTGGTTTTTTTTCTGTTGCACTAGTCATAAGCTTTCGCTTTCCAGGTATTACCTGGCACCTTTGCTCTATGGAGCCCGGACTTTCCTCTTTTTAGTTTATTAAAAAACTAAACAGCGACTGTTTTATCAACTTTAAAAATTTAATTATATATTATTTTAATAAGAATGTCATTGCTCTTTATTTTTTAACATGTAACGATATAATTTATTTTTTTTAATTTTATATATTTGAGAAGTAACTAGTATAGATTCTTTAAAAGAAAGTGAATTTTTTAATATTTTAAATGTATTAATAATTTTTTCTGAAATATTTTTATTTTTTATTTCTTGAAAGCCATTTAAAATAATAATCATTTCTCCTTTTTGATAACGATTTTTATCTGATTTTAGCCAAGTTAACATGTTATCCGCAGTTGTACCGTAAATAGATTCCCATTTTTTTGTAATTTCTTTAGCAATGACTAAGTATCTAGTTTTACTAATTTGTTCAATAATATCTTTTATACTTTGAATAATTCGGTGTTTTGTTTCATAAAAGATCATTGTTCGTTGTTCTTTTCTTAAAGAGTATAATAGATCGCATCTAGTTTTTTTTTTGATGGTAAAAAGCCCTCATAGCAAAAGCGATTGCTAGATATTCCGGAGGCAATTAATGCTGTAATAGCGGCGCAAGGACCGGGAAGAGGAATAATTTTAATATTTAAAAAATGACATTTTTTTATTAAGTAATAGCCTGGATCATTAATGAGTGGTGTTCCTGCATTAGATACTAAGGCAACATTTTTTCCTTCTTTTAGTTTTTGAATTAAATAATTACTTTTTATCAGTTCGTTATTTTTATTTAAAGTGGTTAAAACATTTTTTATATTAAAATGTTCTAGTAAGATGTTAGTATGTCGGATGTTTTCAACTGCTATTAAATTAACTTTTTTTAAAATCTCTATGGCTCGATAAGTAATATCAGATAAATTACCAATAGGTGTTGGAACAATATAGAGAATACCATTGTTAGTATCGAATAAATTCACTTTTTTATCCAAATATGTATTTTTAATAAGAAATATTCATGATTTATTATATGAGTATTATTTTGTAGTATTTTACTATAGCAAATTTTTTAAATTTAAGGAATAGTCAGTGAGAAGAGTAGTAATTACAGGTTTTGGTATTATTTCAAGTATTGGTAATAATAAAAAAGAAGTGTTGAATTCTTTGTTAAATGGAATTTCAGGAATTACATTTTCTCAAGAAATGAAAGATTTCGGTATGAGAAGTCAAGTTTGGGGAAACATTAAATTAGAAATTAAAGATATAGTAAAAAATAGAAATGTTCGTTTTATGAGTGATGGTTCTGTTTATGCTTTATTATCAATGGAAGAAGCTATTAAAGATTCTAATTTAAAAATTAAACAATATCAAAAAAATCAACGTGTTGGTTTAATTGTTGGTTCTGGCGGAGGAGCGCGAAAACTTAGTAAAGGTATAAGTTTTAAAAAAAATAGTTGTCTTTTAAAGACTATAAGTCCTTATACAGCCATTCAATCTATGACTTCGGGAATATCAGCTTGTTTATCTACTTGTTTTAAAATTTATGGTATAAGTTATTCTGTTAGTTCAGCTTGTTCAACTTCTGGAAATTGTATAGGTCATGCATTTGAATTAGTAAAATCTGGAAAACAAGATTTAATTTTTGCAGGTGGTGGTGAAGAAGTTAGTTGGCAGCTAGCATATGAGTTTGATTCAATGAAAGCACTTTCTAGTCATTTTAATCATATTCCTGATAAAGCATCACGTGTGTACGATATCAATCGAGATGGTTTTGTTATATCTGGAGGAGCGGGAATATTAGTTATCGAAGATTTGCATTCTGCACTTTCTCGGTCTGCTGAAATTTATGCTGAAATTATTGGATATTCAACAACATCTGATGGTAATAGTATGATTGTTCCTTCAGGAGAAGGAGCAATACGTTGTATGAATTTAGTAAAAAATAAAAAAAATTTATCTATTGATTATCTAAATGTTCATGGAACTTCTACAAAATTAGGTGATTTAATAGAATTAGAATCTATTAAAAAATCTTTTTATAATGAAAAATTACCAATAATTTCAGCAACGAAATCGATGACTGGGCATTCTTTAGGAGCTTCTGGAGTTCATGAAATTATTTATACATTATTAATGTTAAGATATAATTTTATAGCTCCAAGTATTAATATTAAATGTTTAGAACCATATGCAAAAAATATGAATATTATAAAAAAAATTATTACTAAAAAAATTAATACAGCTATGTCTAATAGCTTTGGATTTGGTGGTAATAACGTTTCTTTAATTATTAAAAGATATGAATAATATTAAAGGTATAAATTTAATAAAATCAAAAAAATTTATATATATTTATTTACATTGTAAAGGATTAAAATATGAATCAATTAGAGGCTTTAAAGAAATTTACAACAATTGTTGCAGACACAAGTGATATAGAATCTATTTGTAAATACAAACCGAGTGATGCAACTACCAATCCATCATTGATACTTAGTGCTGTAAGCTCGAAATCTTATAACAAATTTCTCAATCGAGCAGTAAGTTATGCTAAAAAAAAAGGAGGATCAAGAAAAGATAAAATAACTAACGCATCTGATAAGATTTTAGTTGATATTGGCGTAGAAATTTTAAAAAATATACCAGGTTATATTTCTAGTGAAGTTGATGCTCGATTATCTTTTAATAAAGAGAAATGTATTTTAAAAGCTAAGAAAATTATTAATATGTATGAAAAAAAAGGCATTCCAAGAAACAGAGTATTAATTAAATTAGCTTCTACTTGGGAATGTATTAAAGCTGCAGAAGAACTCAAAAAGGAAAATATTTCTTGTAATTTAACTCTTTTATTTTCTTTTGCTCAAGCTAGAGCTTGTGCGGAATCAAATGTATTTCTCATATCACCTTTTGTTGGACGTATTTATGATTGGCATGTATCGCACCATTCAGGATCAAAATTATCTTTTGAAATAGATCCTGGTGTTTTATCTGTTCATAAAATATATAACTATTATAAAAAACATAATTATAAAACAATAATTATGGGAGCAAGTTTTCGAAATGTTGAACAAATTTTAGCTTTATCTGGATGTGATAGATTAACTATTTCTCCATTTTTACTAAATAAATTAGAATCTAGTTCTAAAGAATTAACTAGACAGTTAACTCCTCCAAGTAATTTTGTCAAACCTCCTTTACCACTTTCGGAAGAAAATTTTCGATGGGAACATAATCAAGATGAAATGGCAGTAAATAAATTATCAGAAGGCATAAGAAATTTTGGAAAAGATCAGGTATGTTTAGAAAATATTTTTTCTAAATTAATATAAGATATTAAGTAAAATTTTTTAAAAAATTTACATTAGGAAAAAAATATGCATTCAAGAAAAGAGTTAGCTAATGCAGTGCGAATATTAAGTATTGATTCTGTTCAAAAAGCTCAATCAGGTCATCCTGGAATGCCCATGGGCATGGCAGATATTTCAGAAGTTTTGTGGAGAGACTTTTTTAAACACAATCCTCGAAATCCTCATTGGGATAATCGTGATCGTTTTGTACTATCAAATGGTCATGGTTCTATGTTGTTATACAGTTTATTACATCTTACAGGATATGATTTACCTATAAATCAATTAAAAAAATTTAGACAACTTAATTCAAAAACTCCAGGGCATCCTGAAGTAGGCGAAACTCCCGGTATTGAAACAACAACAGGTCCTTTAGGGCAGGGATTAGCAAATTCCGTTGGTATGGCAATTTCAGAAAAAATATTAAGTTCTTATTTTAATCGCCCAAGTTTTAATATAGTTGATCATTATACCTGGGTATTTGTGGGAGATGGTTGTTTAATGGAGGGAATTTCTCACGAAGTTTGTTCTTTAGCTGGTACTTTAAAATTAGGAAAATTAATTGTTTTTTATGATAATAACGGAATTTCAATAGATGGAGATGTTTCTAATTGGTTTACAGACGATACTGCAATGCGTTTCAAAGCTTACAATTGGCATGTATTAGATTCAGTAGATGGACATGATTACAAGTCAATCCAAAGAGCTATTAAACAAGCGAAATTGGAAAAAGATAAACCATCGCTTATTATTTGTAATACAATTATTGGATTTGGTTCTCCGAACAAATCTGGTTCGTCTGAATCGCATGGAGCTCCTCTCGGAGAAAATGAAGTTTTTTTAACACGAAAAAATTTAAATTGGAATTACTTACCTTTTGAAATACCAAATTCAATATACAAGCAATGGAATTGTATTGAAAAAGGTTTAATTCTCGAAAATGCTTGGAAAGAAAAATTTGATTTTTACAAATCTGAGTATCCTGATCTTGCAAAAGAATATTCAAGAAGAATGCAAAAAGAACTACCTAAAGAATGGTATAAAAATACTAAAGAATATATTGTTGATTTACAAAAAAATCCTCAAAATATTGCAAGTCGTAAAGCTTCTCAGAACGTTTTAGAAAAATTTAATGCTTTTTTACCTGAATTAATAGGTGGATCAGCTGATTTATCTCCTAGCAACTTAACAATGTGTTCATCTTCTGTTTCTATAAAAGAAAATTCTTCAGGAAATTATATTCATTATGGTGTACGCGAATTTGGAATGACAGCTATTGCTAATGGTATTTCGCATCATGGAGGATTTATTCCATATACTTCAACATTTTTAATGTTTGTAGAATACGCTCGAAATGCAGTTCGAATGGCGGCATTAATGAATACTCATCATATTTTTATATATACTCACGATTCTATTGGGTTAGGCGAGGATGGTCCAACACATCAACCAGTCGAACAATTATCAAGTTTACGAACAACTCCCAATATAGATGTTTGGAGACCAAGTGATCAAGTGGAAACTGCTATATCGTGGAAATATGCTATTGAAAAAAAAGAAGGTCCAACTGCATTAATTTTATCACGCCAAAATTTATTTCAATTTCCAAGAGATAATACCCAATTAGAAAATATTTCTTATGGAGGATATATATTATATAACTCTCAAGAAGAGCTGGTTGATATCATTTTTATTTCTTCTGGTTCCGAAGTTCAAATTACCTTAATTGCAGCGAAAAAAATTGAGTCGTTAGGATATTCTGTGCGCGTTATTTCTATGCCTTCTACCAATGTATTTGATCGACAAGATGATATTTATAAAGAATCCATATTACCATCTTATGTAACAAAAAGAGTGGCAGTAGAAGCGAGTATTAAAGATTTTTGGTATAAATATGTAGGTATAGATGGTTTAATTATTGGAATGGAAACATTTGGAAAGTCTGCGCCAGGAGAAATATTATTTGAAAAATTTGGTTTTACTGTAGATAATATAGTTAATAAATCAAAAATTTTTTTAAATCATTAATTCAAAAATTATTTTGATAGTTTAAGGGGGCTTATATATAGCCCCATTTAGTAGATATAATTTATATTTAAATAAAAAATTTTTATGAGAGTGTATATGATTTCTTCAATTGTTGAACTGACAAAAAAATTAATTCGAATACCTTCTATCAGTCCGCAAGATTTAGGTTGTCAGGATATTATGATTGATTTTTTTCGTAATCTTGATTTCAAAGTAACAAGAGTTAATGTAAATAATACAAAAAATTTTTGGGCTACAAGAGGGTCTGGAAAAACTTTAGCCTTTGCTGGACATACAGATGTAGTTTCTCCCGGTGAATATTCTCAATGGACTAATAATCCCTTTGATCCGGTAATAAATCATGGTTTTTTATTTGGCAGAGGAGCTTCAGATATGAAAGGTGCTTTAGCAGCAATGATGATTGCTTCTGAGCGCTTTATAAAAAAATTTCCACTGTATCAAGGTCGTTTAGCATTTTTAATTACTTCAGATGAAGAATCTTCCGCTTTAGATGGAACCAAGAAGGTCGTAGATTATTTAATTTCTAAAAATGATAAAATTGATTATTGTATAGTAGGAGAACCTTCTAGTAATGTTACTATTGGTGATACTATAAAAAATGGTCGACGAGGTTCTATTACGGCAAATTTAAAAATTTATGGTATTCAAGGTCATATTGCATATCCCCAATTAGCAGATAATCCGATACATAAAAGTTTACCAATTATCTTAAAATTGTTGTCTGTTAAGTTAGATCATGGTGATCATTTTTTTTCTCCCAGTATTGTAAATATTTCAAATATTCATTCAGGTGAGGGAAGTAATAATGTTATTCCGGGATCTTTGTTTGTTCAATTTAATTTTCGTTTTGGAATTTCAATTTCAGAAAATGAGATTAAATCAAGATTTGTAAAAATTTTAAAAGATAGTAATATTAATTATTCTTTAGAATGGTATATTTCTGGGAAGCCATTTTTAACGAAAAATGGATTATTAATAAATAAAACTATTCAATCAATTAAAGAGTTCAATGATGTACAACCTATATTGTCTACCGATGGTGGGACTTCAGATGGTCGTTTTATTGCTTTAATGAAATCTGAAATAGTAGAATTAGGTTTAACAAATAATAGCATTCATAAAATTAACGAATGTGTAAAAGTATCTGATTTAAAAAAATTGAGTTTAATTTATGAAAGTATTATGAAAAACTTACTTGTTAACATTTCTTAAATATATTTTTAATAGATTTTATGATGCAGAAATATCATTTGAGATAGTCTGCACCTGATTTATATCTATAATTTAAAGATTATAATAAAGATTAATTTTTTAGAATAATTTTTTTAAAAAAAGCTATTTTATTTCAGGAGGAAATATATCATAATTTTTTTTATTTAAATCATCTTGTGTATACGGAATATAATATTCTTTATCTTGAGAAGGAAAATTAATATCTTTTGGTATAATTAATTTTTTTAAAAAAAAGCTTTTTTTTTGCGGCATTTTTAAAGAGCATGATGTTGCAAAAAATAGAATTAAAATATAAAAAATAATAATACTTGTATTAAAAAAAAATTTATGAATTTTTAATGTTAGCATTTTGAAGGGCTTTTTTAAGTTGTATACGGGTTGAATCTAAAATTGGAGTCATAGGTAATCGCAATGTATCATTTTTTATTAAACCCATTTCTTTTGCCAACCATTTTATTGGAATTGGATTAGATTCTATAAATAAAGCTTCATGTAATGGCATTAAACGTTCATTCATAATTCTTGCTTGAAGAAAATCACCCTTTAGTGCATATGAACATATTTCAACCATCTCTTTTGCAGCTACATTTGCTGTTACAGATATTACTCCATGACCTCCTAATTGCATAAAATCTAATGCTGTCGCGTCATCACCGCTAATTAACAAAAAATTATTTTTAACTAATTTCTTGATTTTATTAATTCTTGATAAATCACCTGTTGCTTCTTTAATTCCAATAATATTTTTAAATTCAGCGAGCCTAGAAATTGTTGAAGGTAATAAATCGCATCCAGTCCTACTAGGAACATTATATAGTATTTGAGGTAGTTCTGTACTTTCTGAAATAGCTTTAAAATGTTGATATAATCCTTCTTGGGTAGGTTTATTATAGTATGGAGTTACTGTAAGACATCCTGCAATTCCAGAATTTTCAAATCTTTTTGTCAGAGATATAGCTTCTGTTGTGGCATTTGCTCCTGTTCCGGCAATAATAGGAATTCTTTTATTAGCTAATTCTAAAGTTAACATAACTATTTTAATATGTTCTTCTTGACTTAAAGTAGCAGATTCTCCAGTAGTCCCAATAGAGACAATAGCTTTTGTCTTACTTAAGACATGATAGTCAATTAATTTTTTTAAACTAGAATGGCAAATTTTACCTTCTTTATTCATTGGAGTGATTAGCGCAACAATACTTCCTGTGAACATTATTTTTATTCTCCTGCATAAATAATATTTATAATACTTTAAGTTTAAATTGAAACTGAATACATAAAATTATAAATTTAATATTTAATTTAAATAAAAAAATATTATGAATAAGTTGTTTCATTTAACAAGCTAATAAATTTTAAATAATTAATTTTTTATTTTATAAATTTATTACTTGTATTAAATAATTATTATCTATATTTTTAAAAACGTATTATTTTAATTAAAATTTTATCATTTTAAGTTTCATTCAATTTTAAAAAATTATGCTATATATACTAATATAGTATATTTTTATTTTTTATGTAATACGGAAGTTTATTATATAATTTTTCAAATTAAATCTGGTGACATTGCTCCTCAATTTGTTCTTTCTAATTAAAATAATTAATTAATAAAATTATCACATTTTTTAAGTAAAAAGTTCTTCTTTATTTTTATTCAAAAGGTATGACTTCTGCTTGTACAGTAGAAGTGTGTAATATTGGAAATAATTTAGATTAGTTTAAAAAAGAAAGTTAATATTGTAGGAATTAGTTTAGATTTGACTAATAAGTTATTTAATTTTATTAAAAAATATTAAATTTTTTACTTTATTTTTTGATAAGAAAATTATTAGTAAAATATTTGGTATGTAAGGTAAAAATTATTTATGAGAAAAAATATTTTGATATTCATCATTCTAGTTTTTTTCATTTAATAATTATGAATTTATTAAAATTTTTTTTACTCAATTTAAGTACAAAGATTTTTACAAAATTATTTTATCATAATTGAATAAAAAATAGGATATCAATTATTATTAAATAATAAATAAAATTATAAAATATTTATATGCTACTAAATATATTAGTAGCAATAATAGTATTAAATATTTTTGAAATAGTTATTTACTGCATTGGGCGCGAAATCTCAATAAATGATCCATCAGTACAATTCCTACCATTGCTTCTGTTATAGGAACCGCCCTGATTCCAACGCATGGATCGTGACGACCTTTAACTATAATTTTTTGTTCTTTGTTCTTTAAATCTACTGTATTTCCTATTTTTCGGATGCTTGAAGTAGGTTTAAATGCAACTTTTAATAATATTTTTTCGCCATTACTAATTCCTCCTAAAATTCCACCACAGTGGTTACTTTTAAACCCTTTTGAGTCAATTTCATCACGGTGTTCACTACCTTTTTGATTGATTACTGAAAAACCATCTCCTATTTCTACTCCCTTAGACGCATTAATACTCATTAATGCATGAGCTAAATCTGCGTCTAATTTATCAAATACTGGTTCACCTAATCCTATTGGAACATTTTCTGCAACAATTGTTATTTCTGCACCGATGGAATCACCTGATTTTTTTAATTTTTTAATTAAATTTTCTAAATATATAACTTTTTTTGAATCAGCACAAAAAAAAGAGTTTTTTTCAACCTCTTCCCATGATTTAAAGGAACATTTAATATGCCCCATCGCTGATAAATAAGCTCGTATTTTAATTCCAAATTGATTATAAAGATATTTTTTTGCAATTGATCCCGCTGCTACTCTCATTGCAGTTTCACGAGCTGAGGATCTTCCGCCGCCTCTGTAATCTCTTATTCCATATTTTTTTTCATAAGTATAGTCTGCATGCCCTGGTCTAAATAAATTCTTTATTTGATCATAATCTGTTGAACGTTGATCAGTATTATTAATAATTAAACCAATACTTGTACCAGTTGTAAAACCATTAAATACTCCTGAAAGTATTTTTACTTGGTCTAGTTCACGACGCTCAGTAGTATATCGAGAATTCCCAGGTCTTCTTCTATTTAGGTCATTTTGTAAATCTTGAATAGATAAATCTAATCCTGGTGGCATACCATCTATTATACACCCTAATGAAACGCCATGTGATTCACCAAAAGTAGTTACACGAAAAATTTTTCCGATTGTATTTCCAGCCATTTTTTTATCATTAATAATTTAAATTAATATAACTATACAGAAAATATTTATAAAAATAAATTTTTTACAGGTTTTAATGTTAAAAATGATAAATATAAAAATTATTTTTTAATAAAAAATCATTTTTTAAATTTGTATAATGATAAATTTTATTTGTTGTTTTTATAAAAACTAAATTATATAATCAATAAAAATTAAAAAAATTTATTAATTTTTTTTGGTGATAAACTATGAATAAAAATCAACCACTTCCTATTAAAGATAATATTTTATTTCGTCAATGGTTAAATGGAACCCGCGAAATAGTACAGGATACTATCTTTCACTCTCGACTTGAAACAAGTAAGGCTAATATATTTGTAAAACGTTCTTTTTTTGAAAAAAATGTACATACTTATTATTTTTCGCAATATAAAACAAAAAATATTTTTTTTAAAGAAAATCCAGTTTCTTATATGAGAAATAAGTATGCTGATAATATCTTAAAAAAATTAAAGCAAGGAAAATATTATCCAGATATTTTTCTTGATTTACATGGTTTAAATCAATATCAAGCAACGCAAGAGTTAGGTAATTTAATTGCAATATGTCAAAAAGAAAAATTTTTTTGTGCGCATATTATGCACGGCCATGGAAAAAAAATTTTAAAACAACAAATACCTTTTTGGTTATCTCAACATCCCGATATAATAGCTTTTCATCAAGCACCGAAAATATTTGGAAGTGATGCTGCTATCATAGTAATAATTGAAATAGATGATCGAATGGAATAAATATATATAAAAAATATTTAAAAATATCAATAATAATTAATTTATACATATATCTATTCAATTTTTATTAAATCTCTCTATTTTTTAGATATTATTTCTTTAAAACCCTGATTTTGGGTTTTTTTTTTAAATGAAACAATAATTTTTTAATAAGTTAAAAACTTTTATAGGACTTGAAAAATGTTAGATAATAATCGCGTGCGTATAGCGATGCAAAAAACAGGTCGTTTAAGTAGTGAATCAATAACATTATTAACACGTTGTGGAATAAAAATTAATTTAAATCAACAAAAATTAATTGCTTTTGCTGAAAATATGCCAATTGATGTTATGTTAGTACGTGATGATGATATTCCAGGATTAGTAATGGACGGAGTAGTAGATTTAGGAATAGTAGGCGAAAATGTTTTAGAGGAAGAATTATTACATCGCACTTCACAAAATTTAGAGAATTCTTACTTAACTTTAAAACGCCTTGATTTTGGTATTTGTAGATTGTCTTTAGCAATTCCTATTAATACTCCATATGATAATATAAGATGTTTAAAAAATTTTCGTATTGCTACTTCTTATCCTCATTTATTAAAAAAATACTTAGATAAAAAAAATGTTTCCTTTAAATTATGCATGTTAAATGGTTCTGTGGAGGTTGCACCCAGAGCTGGATTAGCAGATGCAATTTGTGATTTGGTTTCAACTGGAGCCACGTTAGAAGCAAACGGTTTACGTGAAGTGCAGGTAATTTTCCGTTCTCATGCATGTCTTATTTGTAGAACTGGCAGTATTAGTATTTCAAAAAAAGAAGTTATTAACAAATTAATGGATCGGATAAAAGGAGTAATTAAGGCGCGGGAATCTAAATACATTATGTTGCATTCCCCCATTAATCAGTTAGAAGCGGTAATATCATTACTGCATGGAGCAGAAAAACCAACTGTCTTAAAGTTAGCAGGTGATGATACAAAGGTAGCTATGCATATGGTTAGTAGTGAAACCTTATTTTGGGAAACAATGGAAAAATTAAAATCTTTGGGTGCTAGTTCTATTTTGGTTTTGCCTATTGAAAAAATGATGGAGTAAATTTTTTATGCAGAATTTTGAAAAAATTATTTATTGGGATGAATTAAATTGTCAAGAAAAAAAAGATATTTTGTTGAGGCCTATTTTTAAAAAAAATTTTTCTATTAAAAAAAAAGTTATGGAAATTATAGATAATGTTAAAAATTATGGAGATTCAGCGTTAAAAAAATACTCTATTTTATTTGAGAAAAATAATATAGAAGAATTTGAAATATGTAAAAAAGATATATTACTTTCTTCATCATATGTTAGTAATGATTTAAAAAGTGCTATTGAAACTGCCAAGAAAAATATTACTATTTTTCACAAAGCTCAAAACATTCCTGATGTAGATATTGAGACCCAACATGGAGTTCGTTGTCAAGCAATTTACTGTCCTTTAGATTCTATTGGCATTTATATTCCTAGTGGAATAGCGCCATTGCTTTCTACCGTTTTAATGCTTTCTATTCCAGCTAAAATTGCTGGTTGTAAAAATATTATTCTTTGCTCTCCTCCTCCTATTTGTTCTGAAATATTGTATGCAGCAAATATTTGCGGTGTTGATCGAATATTTCAAATTGGAGGAGCTCAATCTATAGCAGCGCTTGCTTTTGGAACAAAAAGCGTTCCTAAAGTAAATAAAATTTTTGGACCTGGAAATGCATATGTAACAGAAGCAAAATTACAAGTAAGTTCTTATTTAAATGGACCATCGATAGATATGTTGGCTGGACCATCAGAATTATTAATTATTTCTGATGAAACAGCTGATCCCGATTTTATAGCTGCAGATTTATTATCTCAAGCAGAGCATGGTATATCTTCTCAAGTTATACTGGTGACTACATGTATAAAAGTAGCGAAAAAAGTAATTTTTTATCTTAAAAAACAACTAAAAAATTTATCCAAATCATTTGAAATACCACATGTATTAAAAAATTGTATAATTATTTTGACTACAAATTTATCCGAATGTACTGAAATATCTAATATGTATGCTCCTGAGCATTTAATTATTAATACGCAAAATCCAAGATTAATATTAAATAATGTATTAAATGCTAGTTCTATTTTTTTAGGATCTTGGTCGCCGGAATCTGCTGGTGATTATGCTTCTGGTACAAATCATGTTTTACCCACTTATGGGAAATCTATATCTACTTCTGCATTAGGTTTGTATGATTTTAAAAAGAGAGTTTTAGTTCAAGAATTAACATCTAAAGGGTTTATGAACCTGTCTAAAACTCTTGAAGTGTTATCTGAATTTGAAAATCTTGAAGCACATAAATACGCTGTAAAAATTAGGGTAAATCGACTTAAGGAAAAAAAATGACAGTTGATATTCTTCATTTAGCTAGAAAAAATATACAAAAATTAGAACCCTATCAATCTGCAAGACGAATTGGAGGAAAGGGAGAGGTATGGTTAAATGCAAATGAGTCTCCTACTCCTATTTCTTTTTTTTCAAATATAAAATCATTTAATCGTTACCCAGAATTTCAACCTAAAAAATTAATTCAATTATATTCTAAATATGTAAATATATCTGAAGATCAAATATTAATTACTAGAGGCGCAGATGAAGGTATTGAATTATTAATGAAATCTTTTTGTGAACCAGGTAAAGATGCAATTATTTATTGTCCTCCAACTTATGATATGTATGGTATTAACGCAAAAATTTTCGGGATTGAGATTAAAGAAATTCTTATGCTAAAAAATAGTTGGAAAATAGATATATCAAATATTATATCTAACCTTGATAAAGTCAAATTAATATATATTTGTAATCCTAATAATCCCACTGGAAACCTTATTCATTCTAAAGATTTGTTAATTTTATTAAAGGCAACATTAGGTCGTGCCATTTTAGTAATAGATGAAGCTTATATTGAATTTTCTTCCAAAAATAGCATGGTAAATTTTTTGAAAGAATATTCTAATTTAATTATTTTAAGAACTTTATCTAAAGCTTTTTCTTTAGCTGGAATTCGTTGCGGATTTGTATTAGCCTCCAAAGAAATTATTAATATTTTACATAAAGTAATTAGTCCTTATCCAATTTCTTCTCTTATTGCAGATATTGCTTGTCAAGCGTTGCATGATAACGCTATTTTAGACATGAAAAATAGAGTGAACCAAATAAATATTAATCGCTCTTATTTAGTAAATGAATTAAAAAAAATAATTTTTATAGAAAAAATTTTTAAAAGTCACGCAAATTATATTTTGGTCAAGCTTTTTCATTTTGAAAAAGTATTTTGGAGTTTATGGCATAAAGGCATAATTTTAAGAAATCAAAATCATAAAATTAATTTAAAACGCTGTTTGAGAATATCGGTAGGATCAGACGTAGAATGTTTACGTTTAATCAATGAATTAAAGCGTGTGTCTAAAAAAAATATTTTATGAGGTATTTTAATTTAATGAAACAAAAAATATTATTTATTGATCGAGATGGAACCTTAATTGATGAACCGATTTCTACTTTTCAAGTAGATACACTTGATAAGCTTAAATTTAAGGATTTTGTTATTTCTTCGTTATTAAAATTAATGAGATTTAATTATAAATTTATAATTGTTACTAATCAAGATGGCCTTGGAAGTAAATCTTTTCCTAAAAAAAACTTTGATATACCGCATTTTTTTATGTTAGATGTATTTCGTTCAGAAGGAATAATTTTTGAAGATGTTTTAATTTGTCCTCATTTATCGAGTGATAATTGTAAATGTCGTAAACCTAAATTTCAATTATTACTTCCATGGTTGAATGAAAAAAATATAGATTTAAAACGCAGTTATGTAATTGGGGACAGAGAAACGGATATGGAATTAGCAAAAAATATAGGATTGATGGGAATACAATATCATGAAAAAAAATGTAATTGGAAAAAAATTACTTGCGAAATCCTTAAAAGAAATAGATATGCAGAAGTTATTAGAGAAACAAAAGAAACGTATGTGCACGTAAAAGTATGGTTAGATTTAATGAATTTTACTTCTATTAGTACTGGAATAAATTTTTTTGACCATATGTTAGATCAATTATCAATACATAGTGGTATATCTATGTATATTTTAGCTAATGGCGACTTAAAAATTGATGATCATCATACTGTAGAAGATGTAGGCATAGTTTTAGGATCAGCGTTATTTAAAACATTGAATAATAAAAATGGTATACGTAGATTTGGTTTCGTTTTACCAATGGATGAAAGCGAAGCAAAATGTAGTATTGATATATCTAATCGTCCATATTTAAATTTTCAAGCTAATTTTCAACATAAAATGGTAGGAGATTTAAATGCTAATATGGTTGAGCATTTTTTTTATTCTCTGTGTTATTCTATGAAAATTACGTTACATTTAAGTGTTTTAGGAAAAAATGATCATCACTGTGTTGAAAGTTTATTCAAAGTATTTGGTCAAGCTCTTCGTCAAGCAATAAAAATAGAAGGCAATGCATTACCAACATCAAAAGGCATTCTATAATGAATATAGTGATAATAGATACTGGTTGTGCTAATTTGACTTCAATTCAAGTAGCTATCAAAAGAATAGGTTATACTTCTGTCATCACTTCTAATATTGATTTAATTTTAAAAGCTCAAAAGATTTTTTTGCCTGGGGTAGGAAATGCCGCAACAGTTATGAAAATTCTACATAAAAAAAATTTAATTAACACTATTAAAAATTTAAAACACCCTACTTTAGGTATTTGTCTTGGAATGCAAATTTTTTGCGATTTTAGCGAAGAATGCATAGGAACAAAAACTATTGGGATTTTTAAAAATTGTTCTGCACATCTTTTAAAAACGACTAATTTTCCGTTACCTCATATTGGTTGGAATAATATTTCGTTTGATGATTCCCAACCATTATTTAAAAATATTAACAAAAATTCAAGATTTTATTTTGTTCATAGTTATATTATTCCTTTAAATAAATACACATTAGCTACATCTAATTATGAAGTTTCTTTCAGCGCTGTCATGCAAAAGAAAAATTTTTTTGGCGTTCAATTTCACCCTGAGAAATCCGGTAGTGTCGGAGCTCAATTATTAAAAAATTTTTTAGAGATGCAATTATAAATATGATTATTCCAGCATTTGATCTTATTAATGGTAATGTTGTTCGTTTATACCAAGGCAATTATCTAAATCAAAAAAAATACGATATTGATTTATATGAAAATTTAAAATTATATGCATCTAAAGGTATAAAATTTATTCATTTTGTGGATTTAGATGGAGCAAGAAATTCAGAAAAAAAACAATTAGAATTTTTTAAAGATATTATTCCAAAAATTAATATTTCGATTCAATTAGGAGGTGGAATTAGAAATGAAAATGATATAAACACACTTTTTAAGTTAGGTATTAAAAGAGTTGTCATAGGTTCTGCGGCAATTATTAATAAAAGAGAAGTAAAAAAATGGTTAACAATTTATGGTTCAGAGTCCATTGTTTTAGCCTTAGATATTCGTATTGATACTGTAAATCAAAAAAAAGAAGTAGCAATTCATGGTTGGCAAGAAAATACTAAATTTCTTTTAGAAGAAATCATTGATTTTTTCTTACCTTTTGGTTTAAAACATGTTTTATGTACGGATATATCTAAAGATGGCACTTTATCTGGTCCTAATATTCTATTATATAAAGACATAGTAAAAAAGTTTAAAAATATAAAATTTCAAGCATCAGGTGGAGTAGGTAATTTAGAAGATATTGTAAACTTAAAAAAAAGTAAAGTAGATAGTATTATTATTGGTCGTGGTTTATTAGAAAAAAAATTTACAATAGAAGAGGCATTAAAATGCTAGCAAAGCGCATAATAGCATGTCTTGATGTAAGAGATGGAAGGGTTGTAAAAGGTGTTAGATTCAAAAATCATGAGATTGTAGGTGATATTATACATTTGTCTAAACGTTATACCAAAGAAGGTATTGATGAACTTGTTTTTTATGATATTTCTGCTTCTGTTAAAAATAAATTAGTTGATAAATCTTGGGTTAAAAAAGTTGCAGAGGTAATTGATATTCCCTTTTGTGTTGCTGGAGGTATTAAAAGTATAGAAGATGCAAAAAATATTTTATCTTTTGGTGCTGATAAAATATCAATAAATTCAGCAGCGTTAATGAATCCTAAATTAATTACGAAAATTGCAGATCAATTTGGAACGCAGTGTGTAGTTGTTGGAGTTGATTCGTGGTTTGATAAAAAAAAACGATCCTACATGGTTTACCAATATACAGGAGATGTGCAAAAAACATATCAAACAGAGTGGGAAACACTAGATTGGATAGAAAAAGTACAAAAAAATGGTGCTGGAGAAATAGTTTTAAATATGATGAATCAAGATGGATTACAAAAAGGTTATGATTTACTACAATTGAATGATGTTAGAAAAATCTGCAAAGTTCCATTAATTGCATCAGGAGGTGCTGGTAAAATGGAACATTTTTATGATGCTCTTCATTATACAAATGTAGATGGTGTTTTAGCAGCTTCAGTATTTCATAAAAAAATAGTAAATATAAAAAGATTAAAAAATTTTTTAGTACAACAAGGTATAGAAATTAGAATATGTTAAATAATAACAGTTATCTTGATAAATTAAATTGGAAAAAAACAGAAGGTATTATACCAACTATAATACAAGATCACTTATCTAATCAAGTTTTAATGCATGGATATATGACCAAAGAAGCGTTATTAAAAACAGAAAAAGAAGGATTAGTAACTTTTTATTCTAGAACTAAAAAACGTTTATGGACAAAAGGGGAAACATCAGGAAACTTTTTAAAAGTTATTAATATAAATATGGATTGCGATTTTGATGCGTTATTAATATTTGTTAATCCTATTGGAAAAACATGTCATTTAAATAAATATAGCTGTTTTTCTCTTCATAAGAGCTATTTAAATTTTATTTATCAGTTAGAAAAGATTATAGAAAATAGAAAAAAATCTCATATAAAAAATTCATATACTTCGCTATTATATAATTCTGGAACTAAACGCATAGCTCAAAAAGTAGGTGAGGAAGCTATAGAAACAATATTAGCAGCAATGAAAAAAGATTCAAACGAAATTATTAATGAATCATCTGATTTAATCTATCATTTACTCGTTTTATTACATGATCAAAATTTAAATTTTAATTTGGTTATTGAAAATTTAAAAAAAAGAAAAATGAAAAAATTATAAGTTTTTAAATTAATAAAAAACGCTCAATTTATATTATTTTTAATAAAAATGTCAAATAAAATTTAATATATGTATAAAAATTTTTTCTTTCTTAAACAATTAAAATCTGCCAATTATGTTTTTAATTAAAGTTAATATAATTTTCTTGTCAAAAAATTTTTATAATTTTTAAAAAATTTTTTATGCAAGATAACATTTAAAATAGTTATAATATTATTTATTGTGTAATTTTTAGTATTTAGTAAACTAATACTTGAAAGATATTTATTCATAAATATTATATGTTTTATATTGGAGTAAGAATGTCTAAAAAACAAATTGGCGTGGTAGGTATGGCAGTAATGGGGCGTAATCTAGCTCTAAACTTTTTAAAAAATAAATATAGTGTATCTATTTTTAATAGAACTCGATTGGTTACAGAAGAAGTGATAAATAATAATAAAGGAAAAAATATTTTTCCATATTTTTCTATAAAAGATTTTATTCACTCTTTAGAAAAACCTAGACGAATTTTATTAATGGTTCAATCTGGAAAAGCTACAGATCAAACTATTGAATCAATACTTCCATATTTAAATCAAGGAGATATACTAATTGATGCAGGTAATACATTTTATAAGGATACTATAAGAAGATATAATGATTTATTGAAAATAGGTATTCATTTTATTGGCATGGGAGTTTCTGGAGGAGAATTTGGAGCGTTACATGGTCCATCTATTATGCCAGGAGGTTCTCAAAAAGCATACAATCTTATTTCTTCTATGCTAAAAAAAATATCTGCAAAATTTAAAGGTGAAGATTGTGTAAGTTATATCGGACCTAACGGTTCAGGACATTATGTTAAAATGATTCATAATGGGATTGAATATAGTGATATGCAGTTAATTGCAGAATCATATTTTATATTAAAACACTTAGTAAACATGAGTAACGAAGAATTATCTAATACTTTTTCTTATTGGAATGAAGGAGAATTAAATAGTTATTTGATTGAAATAACAAAAAATATTTTTTCAAGAAAAGATAAAGGAGAAAACTATTTAATAGATTCTATTTTAGATGAAGCAGAAGACAAAGGTACTGGGAAATGGATTAGTAAAAATGCTTTAGATTTACGAGAACCACTTTCTTTAATTACAGAATCTGTATTTTCAAGATATTTATCTTCTTTAAAAAAACAGCGTATTTTAGCGGCAAAAATATTAAATGGGCCCCTTTTAAAGAAAACATTAATCAAAAATAAAAATGATTTTATTGAACAAGTTCGAAGAGCTTTATATTTAGGAAAAATTATTTCCTATGCACAAGGTTTTTCTCAATTGAAGAGAGCTTCTGAAAAGTATTCTTGGAACTTAAAGTATGGTGAAATTGCTAAAATTTTTAGATCTGGTTGTATTATTCGAGCAGGTTTTTTAGAAAGAATTACAGATGCGTTTGATAGTAATCACAACGTTGTTAATTTATTACTTACACCTTATTTTTCAAAAATATCTAATGAATATCACAGCGCATTGCGTAATGTTAATATACATGCAATTAAATATGGTATTCCTATTCCCGCTTTTTTATCTGCTATATCATATTATGATAGTTATAGAACACCCGTTTCATCAGCTAATTTGATTCAAGCGCAAAGAGACTATTTTGGATCTCATACTTATCAAAGAATTGATAAGAAAGGATATTTTCATACTGATTGGTTAGTTAAAGATTAATTTTTTAATAAAATCAATATAAATTTTTATTAGAAAATATTAATCATAACATTTTATAAATAATTAACTATTCAGAATAGCAGAAGATAATATAAAACATATATCTATCTGCTATTAATGATATTATTTGATAACATATATTTATGCATAGGTAAGAAAATGCGATTGTGTGACAAAGATATTAAAATATGGCTAAATAAAAAAAAATTAATTATTACGCCTTATCCAAAAAATGAAGTGATTAATGGAGTGACGCTTGATCTTCATCTTGGTAATAAATTTCGTATTTTTTATGATCATATTATTTCTTGTATTGATTTAACAAATTCTCAAAAAAAAATTGATTTAGATTTAAAAAATTCTATGAGCGAGGAAGAAATTTTCTCTAAAGAAAAACCTTTTTTTTTAAAACCAGGATCTTTAGCTTTGTTTTCTACTTTAGAAAGCATTACTTTACCTGATAATTTAGTTGGTTGGTTGGATGGTCGCTCTTCTTTAGCAAGACTTGGTTTAATGATTCATGTAACATCCCATCGTATTGATCCAGGTTGGAATGGAAATATTGTTTTAGAAATATTTAATGCAGGTAGTTTAGTTTTGGTTTTAAGTCCTGGAATAAAGATTGCAGCATTGAGTTTTGAGTTACTTTCTCAATCAGTGAGACATCCTTATAACTCTCGTTATGAAGCAAAATATAAAATTCAAAAAGGTGTTGTTCCAAGTCGTATTTATAAAGAATAAATTTTTTATTTTTGAATTTTTAATTAAAATATTTATTACGTCTTTAAATGAATAGTTTACGATTCATTAAATTTTGTATATTATATCATTTTATTTTAAAGATATAAAATATCATGTCTCACGCATTTAGAAAAATTTTAGTAACTTGCGCTTTACCTTATGCCAATGGTTCTATTCATATTGGACATATGCTTGAACATATTCAGGCAGATATTTGGGTGCGTTATCAAAGAATGCGCAATAATGAAGTTTGGTTTGTTTCAGCAGATGATTCTCATGGTACTGCTATTATTTTAAAAGCTCAAAGTTTAGGTATTTCACCAAAAAAATTAATTAAAAAAATTCAAGAAGAGCATAAAAAAGATTTTTTAAATTTTAATATTTTTCATGATAATTATCATACTACACATAGCGTAGAAAATTTATTCTTATTGAGAAAGATATTTTTATCTTTAACCAAGAAAAAACTTGTTTTTAAAAAAAGAATTTTTCAATTTTATGATAATATAAAAAATATTTTTTTACCAGATAGATTTATTAAAGGAATTTGCCCTCTTTGTAGTGCTAAAGATCAATACGGAGATCATTGCGAAATATGTAGCTCTACTTATGAACCTGTAGATTTAATAAATCCTGTTTCTGTTATTTCTGGTGCTACTCCGGTCTTAAAAAGTACAAAGCATTTATATTTTAATTTACCGATTTTTTCTGATATGTTAAATTCTTGGATACATTCTGGGGTTTTAAGTAAATCAGTAGTCAAAAAAACTGAAGAATGGTTAAAAATAGGTTTAAAAGAATGGGGAATTTCTAGAGATGCTCCTTATTTTGGTTTTAAAGTGCCAAATTTTTCAAATAAATATTTTTACGTTTGGTTAGATGCTCCTATTGGTTATATGAGTGCTTTTAAAAATTTATGTTATAAAAATAAAAATATAAATTTTGAAGAGTTTTGGAATCAAGATTCTCAATGTGAAATATATCATTTTATTGGAAAAGATATTATTTACTTTCATACTTTGTTTTGGCCAGCGATATTAGAATCTTCTTCTTTTCGTAAGCCCAGCGGTATTTTTGTTCACGGTCATTTAACTGTTAATGGTTCGAAGCTATCAAAATCTAGAGGTTTATTAATTAAATCTTCGGATTGGATTAAATTCTTTGATTCTGATAGTTTACGTTACTATTATGCTAGTAAATTAACAAATAATATTAATGATATTGAAATGAATGTAGATGATTTTATTTATAAAATCAACAATGATATTGTTAATAAACTAGTTAATTTAGCTTCTAGAACTTCTGTATTTATTTATAAGTATTTTGATGGTTTTTTATCTAATGAATTAGAAAATTATAAATTATATAAAAATTTTGTAAATTCGAAAAAAAGCATTGAAGAATTTTTTGAAAATCGTAATTTTAATTTAGTTGTTCGAGAATGTATGAAATTATTAGATGTAGCTAATCAATATATTAATAAAAAAAAACCATGGAAGATAAACGTTAAAAATGGGAATACAAATACTGTTCATATGATTTGTACCATGGGAATTAATTTGTTTAGAATAATTATAATTTTTTTAAAACCAATTATTCCAGTTTTAGCCAAAAAATCAGAACTTTTTTTAATGTCTAAACTAACTTGGAAGAATATTGAAAAACCTTTGTTATCTCATAAAATTAATAAATTTCATAAATTATACGAGCGAATTAATGCTAAAGAATTTTTAAATTATATTAATAAATATTAAAATTAATAAAATAAAAATGAATTATTATTTTTTATTTTGTTTATCCAAGATATTCTCCAAGAATTCTTATATTTTTTTTCGTTTATAACGGTAAATATACCTAATGCACTAATAAAATAATCGTCATAAAATAAAAGAGGAATTTGATTGCGAAACCATGGTGGCACGTTATGTTCTTGCCAAATTTTTTTCATTTTTCTTCTTTTATCACGACCTAAAATCAATATTTTTCCTTCATGTTGAAATCGAATATTAATTAATTGACTTTTTTTAGGAGCAGGAATTTTTATACCTTGATTATTTTTTACTAAATAACCTAGGTTATTTGGAAGATTAATTTTTTTTTCTGTATCATGCCAAAATAATAAAATATTATTAATTTTTTCCTGGTTTTTTATAAAATAAAGAAAATTTTTATAACGTCTAATTGTATTTTTTTGAATAATAATTTTTGGATTAGCGTCTTTTTTACTAAATATAACTTCTTTGTAAATACATTTAATTATTTTGTATGATGGAGCTTTAACATTTTTTGACAATATCCAATATCTGATGAGTTCTTTAACTATTTCTTTAGGCATTTGATTAAATTTTTTAATATTTAAATCGTTACTTGAATTAATAAAATTTTTTATTTTTTTTTCTAAAAATATATTTTTTAATTTTACTTCTTGTTTACATATAGTAGTTGTTCGGAAGCAATTTCTTAAAAAGAAAGGCCATCTTTTTTCTAATATTGGAATGATTTTATGTCGTATGAAATTACGATCATGATTAATATTGTAATTGCTAAAATCTTTAATCCACGTTAAATTATTTTTCTGTGCCCATTTTTTTAGTTCTTTTTTTGTTTCTTTTAACAAAGGTCGTATTATTTTTTTTTCTCCTAAGTTATTTTTTTTAGACATCCCGGAGATTCCAGTAGGCCCGCTACCTCTTTTTAAAGCTAAAATTAATGTTTCGCATTGATCGTTTAAATGATGACCTGTTAATAATATTTCATCAAAGTATAAATGTTTGTAAATAAGATTATATCTTTTTATTCTCAATACTTCTTCAGAAATTTTTTTTAAATCATAAAAAATTTTTTCAATTATTAATGGTATTTTGTTTTTTTTACAAGTATTTATACAATGATTTTTCCAACTTTTTGAGTTTGAGTAAAGATTATGGTCGATGTGAATAGCACGTATTTGAATATCAGGTATTTTTTTTTTATTTTTAACATTTTATACAATAGTACTGTAGAGTCCATGCCACCACTGTATGCTATTAAAAATTTTTTTTCTTTATGTTTTTTAATAGTATTAATTATCATTAATTATTTATCTTTAAAAAGTATTTTATTTTTTATATACGTTCGAGTGGACTTGAACCACTAACTTCTACCATGTCATGGTAGCGCTCTAACCTGTTGAGCTACGAACGTAAATTTAAAAAAAAGAAATTAATTTTTTATTATATAATAGTATTTGTATTTTATACAAATAGTATTTTAAAATTTATCAACATATTAAATTTTTATCTTAAAGGAATGTTATGTTTTCAGGTATTGTTGGTGGTATCTCAAAGATCATTGAAATTAAGAAGAAGAAAAAATTTCATACTTATACTGTAAGGTTTTCTCCTGCATTATTAAAAGATTTAAAGATTGGTGATTCTGTTGCTCATAATGGATGTTGTTTAACTGTAAAAGGTATTGATAAATTTAACGTTATTTTTGATATTATGCAGATTACTTTAGAAAGCACTAATTTAGGTATTTTAAATATAGGAGATTATGTTAATATTGAAAGGTCTATAAAATATGGAGACGAAATTGGAGGACATATAATATCAGGCCATGTTATGAATACCGCGATAATTAATAAAATATTAAAATTAGATGAAAATTATACTTTATGGTTTCAAATGTCAGATTCTTACTTGATGAAGTATATTTTTTATAAAGGTTTTATTTGTATAGATGGCATTAGTTTAACTGTTGGGAAAATTATAAATAATATGTTTTCCGTAAGTTTTATACCGGAAACGTTGTTATCAACAACTATGAGTCAAAAAAAAGTTGGTTATTTAGTAAATATTGAAATTGATTCTTGTACTCAAATTATTGTAGATACAACAGAGCGTTTTCTTAAAAAGAATAATTTTATTTTATAAGAATTTTATTGAATAAAAATATTTTTTATATAAATTTATGGAATTATTTCATGAAATTTTATTTTTTTTTATTTTTATCAAATATATTAATTGATAACTTTATTTTAGTAAAGTTCTTAGGTTTATGTCCTTTTTTAGGGGCTTCAAGTCGATTAGAAATGGCTATTGGTATCAGTTTGTCTACTACTTTCGTCATTATAATTTCAACAATATTATTATGGTTAATTAACTTTTTTATTTTAATTCCATTTAATTTATTTTATTTGAGAACTATAATATATATGTTAATTATTTCATGTGGAGTACAATTTTTAGAGATATTTTTACAAAATGCCAGTCCTCTTTTATATCGTATACTTGGTATTTATCTACCTTTGATTACGACAAATTGTGCCGTTTTGGCGATTCCATTATTTAGTCTTTACTTAAATCACGTTTTTTTAGATTCTTTATTTTATGGAATTAGTGCGTCTTTAGGTTTTTCTTTAGTTATGATTATATTTTCTAGTATACGTGAGCGTATATCTTTATCAGATGTACCCTTAATTTTTCAAGGAGCTCCTATTGCGCTTATTACTATTAGCTTAATGTCTCTTATATTTATGGGTTTTAGAGGTTTAATAAAAAATTAGTTATGTACATAGTTATCATATTTTCTATTTTTTTATTTTTATTAGGATTTTTACTTAGTTTTAGTATATATATTTTTCCGAAAAAAAAATATCCTATTATAGAAGCAATTAATCAGTTATTACCTCAAAGTCAATGTGGACAATGTGGTTATTCTGGATGTTTTCCTTATGCAAAAGCAATAGTAAATAAAAATGAAAAATTTGATAAATGTTTACCTGGTGGAAATGATTTAATATTAAAGATTTCTCAAGTATTAAATATAGAGAATGTATCTAAAAATATAAGCGAAGAAGGCAGAAAAAAGAAAAATACTATTGTCTGGATTAATGAAGAAAATTGTGTAGGATGTTCTAAATGTGCATCGTTTTGTCCAGTAGATGCAATAGTTGGAGCGCCTAATTTTATACATACAGTTTTACCAAATAATTGTACTGGTTGTAATATTTGTCTATTGCATTGTCCAACAAATTGTATACAAATAATTAAAAGAACAACATGAAATGTTAAAATTATTTTTTTTTATAAAATTTTTAAAAAAACTATTTGTTAATTTTTTTAAAAAGAAAAAAATATATAATTTTAAAGGTGGCGTTCAATGTTTTCCGATAAAAGAAAAATACAGTGAATATTTTTTAAATTATGTGCCCTTACCTAAAGAATTTTATATTTTTTTAAACAGCAGTAATTTTAAAGAAATAAAATTAAATGTAAAAATTAATCAAAGAGTTTTATGTGGTCAACCTCTAACTTCTGGAGATGATTATATTGTCCCTATTCATTCACCTACTTCTGGTTGGATAAAAAAAATTTCTCATAGCTCTAAAAAACAAATAAAAATTGTTATCATTTCTGACTATTTAGATCAATGGATTAGATTAAAAAAAATTACGAATTATAAAAAATATACTTCTGAAAATTTAATTAAAAAAATTCATAAATTAGGAATAGTTGGTCTTGGAGGTGGTCAATTTCCATCTTCTAGAAAATTAAAATTAAGTATTAACAAAGCACATACATTAATTATAAATGCTGTTGAAAGCGATCCATATATCACGGCAGATTTTTCTTTGATAAAAAATTATCTCAATGAAATTATTCTAGGATGTGAAATTATATCTTGGATATCTAAAACTAAAAATATTTTAATTGCTATACAACAAGATAAAGTAAATTTAATAAAAGATATAAAAAGAAAAATTAAAAATAAGCCATTTTTTAAAATTTTTATTATGAAAAAAAAATATCCTGGTGGTAGCAGTAAAATACTTATCAAATCTTTAATAGGAAAAGAAGTGCCTCATTTAAAGCACTCTATTAACATAGGGTATCTTGTTTTTAACGTTTCTACTGTATATGCTATCAAAAGAGCTATTATTAACGGTGAGCCTCTTATTCAAAGAGTTGTTAGTTTTTTAAATAACAATAAAAATAATACTTTTTCTAAAAATTTTTGGGTTAAAATAGGAACCCCTGTTCGTTTTTTTTTAAATCATCTTAATATTACGAATAATATACATCAAGAAATATGTTCTGGAGGTATTTTTATGAGTAATATTATAACTGATTTAAATGATTCTATATTTAAAGGTACAAATTGTATTTACATAAAAAATAAAAAAAATAATGAAAATATCATTCAGTATCCATGTATTAATTGTGGATATTGTACTAATTTATGCCCAGTAAACTTAATTCCTCAAAAAATGTATTTATATTCTAAAAATAATAATCATCAAATGACACAAAAATTAAATATTATGGATTGCATTCAATGTCGAATATGTGACAAAGTATGTCCTAGTAATATTCCTTTAGTTAAATACTTTAAAAAAGAAAAAAGAATACAAAAAGATATAAATTTAGAAAATAATCGTAAAAAATTTTTTTTATCTTGCTTCAAGAATAGAGAAAAAAGATTATTTAACCAAAAAAAGAATTCTTTTATAGATGGTTCTCTGCATAAATCTAAACAAAGTTTTTCTAAAAATATAGAAAATGTAAAAAAAGAACAAAAAGAAATTAGAAGAAAAATGTTACATGAAGCTATAGAACGCGCAAAACTAAAAAAATAAAATATATTCTTCTACCACGCTTTTTCTATTAAATACGATAATTTATTAAAATGAATATTCCTTATATTTGTAATACTTACAATGTCAGAAAAATAATGTTTTTAGTTGTTTTAGCTTGTTTTCCTGGATTTTTAGTTGAATTATATTTTTTTGGATGGGATGTATTAATCCAGTTATTTTATTTTTCATCAATTTCTTTATTATTTGAATTTATTGCTCTTAAACTAGGTAGTAAAGATATAAAAAATCATTTATTTGATAATTCATCTTTTGTTAGTAGTATTTTGCTCAGTTTAAGTATACCACCTTTATTACCTTTATGGATAATTTTTATAGGTTCATTTTTTTCTATTATTGTTTCTAAACATTTATATGGAGGATTAGGGCAAAACATTTTTAATCCAGCAATGATTGGTTACGTTGTATTATTAATATCATTTCCTTTATATATTAATTCTTGGCATAAAAATAACAATGATCATTGTACAATTTTGGTGAAGCAAAAAGAGCGTAATAATAATCTAAAGATATGTCCTGAATTTTTTACAGAAGCTACTCCTTTAGATAACTTTAAAACTAAATCTCACTTTGATCATCGTTATCAAGAAAAATTAATAATCAAAAACGATAAAACGGTTATTTCTTCATGTTTATATATAAATATAGGTTTTTTGTTAGGAGGTTTATATTTGTTATATAAAAAAATTATTTGTTGGCGCATTCCATTTAGTTTTTTGACTGTTTTTACTATACTTTCCAGTATAAGT
The DNA here is from genome assembly GCF_003096055.1 of Buchnera aphidicola (Melanaphis sacchari). Lineage (NCBI taxonomy): Bacteria > Pseudomonadati > Pseudomonadota > Gammaproteobacteria > Enterobacterales > Erwiniaceae > Buchnera > Buchnera aphidicola. The sequence goes on along the minus strand of NZ_CP029161.1, from coordinate 505,568 downwards.
TATTTTTTATCAAAGAGTTTTTTTCTTTCTCCTTTATTTCATGTTTTTTCAGGGGGCACAATGATGTGTGCTTTTTTTATTGCGACTGATCCAGTTACAACTGCATCTACTAATTTAGGAAAAGTAATTTTTGCTGGAATTATTGGAATTTTAACTTGGTTGATTCGAAATTACAGCGATTATCCTGATGGAGTTGCATTTGCAGTATTATTTTCAAATATGCTTGTTCCTTTAATTGATCATTTTATAAAAACACCTGGATATGGTCATAAAAATATATGAAATTTTTTAAAGAAATATTAATAAATTCATTTTTGATCAGTATTTTTTCTTCTATTTTTTTATCTATTGTAGTTTATGTTAATTACTTAACAAAAGAGAAAATATTATATCAACAAGAAAAGGAAAAAAAAGTGTTTCTAGAACAAGTTTTACCATTAAATATGCGAAATCATATCAGAAAAAATTCGTATTTAGTACAAGATAATTTATTGGGAGACAAAAATAATCATAACGTATGGTTATTATTAAATAATAATCATAAAGAAGAAGGCGCTATTGTTGAAAGCATTGCTCCAGATGGTTATTCCGGATCTATTCATATTTTAGTTGCAGCGTATTTTAATGGAAAAATTATTGGTGTAAGAGTATTGTCGCACAAGGAAACGCCAGGAATTGGAGATAATATTGAAATATCTCGTTCCAATTGGATTACTAAATTTAATAATATGCGCGTAAAAAATTTAAATGATCATCATTTTTTAGTTGAAAAGTATGGCGGAAAAATTGAGCAATTTACAGGTGCTACTATTACACCGCAATCTGTTTCAAATGCTGTAAAAAGAACAGTAATTTTTATAAAAAAAATACCATTATTATTTTCTTTATAAAACTATTTTTATAAAAATCAAATAAGAATATAAAATATGTATAAATTTAAAAAATTTTTACGAAATAGATTATGGAATAATAATTCTTCTTTAGTACAACTTTTAGGGTTATGTCCGGTATTAGCTATTACTACTAATGCAATTAATTCTTTAGGATTGGGTATAACGACTACTTTTATATTGACTATAACAAACGGAATTGTTTCTATTTTTAAAAAAATTATTCCTAAAGATATTAGAATTCCTATTTATATAATAATTATCTCTTCATCAGTAACTTGTATAGAAATGTTATTACATGCGTATTGTTTTTACTTGTACCAATCCTTAGGGATTTTTATTCCATTAATAGTAACTAATTGTATCATTATTGGACGAGCTGATTTTATTGCTTATAATAATTCGTTTCTTTTTTCTATCAGTGATGGTTTTTTAATAGGATTAGGATCGACATTTGCAATGTTTTTAATAGGTTTTATACGAGAAATGCTTGGAAATGGCACTTTTTTGTTTGGTATAAACAAATTTTTTAATATGTTTCATTCTTCATATAATTTAATTTTAATAAATCAAAATTCCACAATTATTTTTGCTATATTGCCTGCGGGTGGTTTCTTTTTATTAGGATGTATTATTGCTTTTAAAAATTATTTGAATGGAAAAAAATTAAAAAAAAAATGTTTGCAATGTTCTTTTTCTAAACATAAATAATAATTTATTAAGTAATTATGAATAAAGAAAAACGTTATAAAATTTTATCATTGTTTTATAAAAATAATCCTACTCCAAAAACTGAATTAATTTTTTCTTCTGGTTTTGAATTGTTAATATCAGTAATATTATCTGCCCAGTCCACTGACATTATGGTGAATAAAGTTACTAGAAAATTGTTTAAAGTAGCTAATACGCCTCAATCTATTTTACAGATAGGTTATACAAAATTAAGAAATTATATTAACAGCCTTGGCTTATATAATAAAAAAGCAAGAAATATTATTAATACTTCATTAATTCTTATTAATCGATATAATAATAAAATTCCTAAACACCGTATTGAATTAGAATCGTTACCAGGAGTCGGTAGAAAAACAGCGAATATTATTTTAAATATATTATTTCATAAAAAAACTATTCCTATAGATACACATGTCTTTAGAGTATCTAACCGTACTGGATTTGCTCGAGGAAATTCTGTTGCTAAAGTTGAAAAAAAAATAAATCGTGTAGTTCCATCACTGTTTAAAAAAAATATTCATTTTTGGTTTGTTTTGCATGGTCGATATATTTGTAGATCGCGAGCTTTAAAATGCAATATTTGTTTAATAAATAAATTATGTGAATTTAGTAAAAAATTATAATTATGTGGGTATATAAGTGATTATATTAGATGTTATTTTACCTATTCCTATTAGAAAATCATTTAAATATTTTATGCCTGATGCAATGCAACCAGTAATTGGCGGTCGCGTTATTGTCCCGTTTCGTTCTAAAAATAGAATGGGAATTATAATTTCTTATTCTAATATTAAAAATATAGATAATTTAAATTTTAAATTTATTAAACAATCTATTGATAATCAATCTTTTTATAGTAAATCTTTATTATATATTTTAACGTGGTTAGATAAGATTTATTTTTGTCCTATAGGAATAATTTTTTTTGAAGTACTACCTAGATATTTAACTAAAGATTATATAATTCCTAAAGAAGATTATGAAATATTTTTTAAACGAGAAAAAATTTATATTAAAAAAATTTTTAAAAAATGTTTGAATAAATTGCATAAAAAAAATTCTTACAAAGAAAATATATTTAATATAAAGTATAAATTAAAGGTTAAAAAAAATATTTTTTTGAATAAAAAAATTATTTTTCAAATTAATTCTATTTTAAAAAAAAATTATTTTTCTTCATATTTAGTCACTAAAACAAATTTATTTTTAAGAGTGAAATTTTATTTGGGATTGATTAAAAAAGTTTTAAATAAAAATTTACAAATTTTAATTTTAACTCCTGTTATTAAAGATGTATTTAGAATATTATTTTTTTTAAAAAAATATTTTAATGTGCATATTGATGTTATTCATTCAGAAATAAATGAAAAAGATTATTTAATAAAATGGATTAGAACAAAAAATGGAAAAAATTCTATTGTAATAGGTACGAATAAAAGTGTTTTTTTTCCTTTTTTAAATTTAGGTTTAATAATCGTTACTGAAGAGCATCATCCAATTTATAAAAATTTAAATCAATGTCGATATCATGTAAGAAATTTAGGAATATTAAGGTCATATAAAGAAAAAATACCTATTATTTTAGACTCAAAAACGCCTTCTCTTAAAATTTTGCATAGAGTGATACATAAAAAATGTACCTTTATCAGTTTTAATCAAAAAAATTACTGTTCTCTTATTTTAAAAAAAAATATTATTGATTTAAAAAAAGAACAAATTAAAAGCGGATTGTCTTTATCTTTTATATGTAAGGTTTTTAAAACTTTAAAAAGAAATTATCCAGTGTTATTAATTTTTCATAAATTAGATTTTATTTTTTTTGGTTTAATTTGTCGTTATTGTAAATGGGCGTTTAAATGTAATATCTGTGATGATATTTTTGAAATGAAAAAAAATAGTAATATTTTATTTTGTCGTCATTGCTTGATTAATGTAAAAAAACCATTATTTTGTCAAAATTGTAAAAATTTATCTTTAATTATATTTAAATTTGGAATAAAGAGAGTAAAAGAAAATATTAAAAAAATTTTTCCCAAAATACCTTTATTTTTTTTATTGAATAAAAATTCTAAATTAACAAAAAAATCATATGTTAATTTTTTTACGATTCCTATTTCTAATGCTTGTATAATTATTACTACGACAAAAGTAGCACAGAATTACTATTTTCCTTACGTTAAATTAATTGGTTTCACGAATATTGATTATTATTTATTTTCTTTTAATTTTTATGCAATAGATTATTTTGCTCAATTTTATTTTAATTTAACTAATTTAGTTTCAAAAAATTCAGAAAAATTAAAAATATTAATACAAACTTCATCTTTTGATAATCCATTTTTAAGTGAACTACTTAAAAATGAATATTTTTATTTTGCACGTAGAAGATTACTTTTGAGAAAACAATTTTCCTTACCACCTTGGAATTATCAAATAATAATTTATTCTAAAAGCAAAAAAATTAATCTAGATCTGATTTTCTTAAAAGTTATACAAAAAATTTTAAAAAATAAATTTAAAAAACATAATACTTCTTTATGGTTTATAGGACCTCATCCTACTTTTTTTAAAAGAAATTCAATAAAATTTTCTTATCAATTGCTTATACAATGTTCTTCATGTATTTTTTTAAAAAATATGTTGAGACAAGCGATAGGTATTATTGAGTGTTTTTCAGTTTTTCAAAATGTACAATGGTTTATAGATTTTGATATTAATTAAAAATATTTAATATATATTTTATTAATAAAAGCAATTTTTTAAATACTATTAAATATTAAATAGAATTTTTTAAATATAAATTTATTTTAAGGGGGATTTTTTTAATGCTTTCGAATAATTTAATTGATGATTTAAACCAACGGGGTTTAATATCTTATATTACAAATAAAGAGGCATTAGTAAAATTAATGCACAATAATTGTATTTCTCTTTATTGTGGGTTTGATCCTACAGAAGATAGTTTACATGTTGGTCATCTATTGCCTTTATTAATTCTTAAAAGATTTCAAATTTTTGGTCATAAACCTATAGCTTTAATAGGAGGAGCAACAAGTCTTATTGGTGATCCTAGTTTCAAAGAAAAAGAAAGGTTGCTGCAATCTAATAATATTATTGATGAATGGTCTTTGAAAATAAAAAAACAAATATCTTCTTTTTTAGATTTTCATTGTTTTTCTAATCCTGCATTATTATTAAACAATAAAAAATGGTTTAAAAAAGCTGGTCTTTTGTCATTTCTTCGTGATATTGGAAAACATTTTTCAATTAATACTATGATTAATAAAGAGTCTGTTAAGCAGCGTATCAAAAGAGTAGATCAAGGAATATCTTTTACTGAATTTTCATATAATCTTTTACAAGCATATGATTTTTTTATATTAAATAAAAAATATGGAGTATCTCTACAAATTGGAGGATCTGATCAGTGGGGAAATATTTCTTCAGGTATGCATTTAATCAATCGAATTTCTAAAAAAGAAGCTTATGGATTAACTATTCCTTTATTATTAAAATCTAATGGTGTTAAGTTCGGAAAAACAGAATCAGGAACTATTTGGTTAGATCCAAAAAAAACTACTCCATATAAGTTTTATCAATTTTGGAAGAATATAGAAGATTCACATGTATATAATTTTTTAAAATTATTTACTTTTTTAGATATTAAAGATATCAATCAACGCGAAAAAAACAAATTTGATAAAAATCAAATTTTTGAAGATAAATCTTTTTTAGCAAAAAACATAACAGCCTTAGTGCATGGAAAAAAAAATTTATTAGCTGCAGAACGAATTACAAAATTTCTTTTTTTTCAAAAAATTAATGACATAAAAAAATCAGATTTGAAGCAATTAAAAAAAGATGGTATACCCTCTATTGAAGTAAATCAAATAAAAGATATTCAAGAAGCTTTAATACTATCTTCTCTTGCAAAATCTAGAACTCAAGCTAAAAATATGATTGAATCGAATGCAATTTCTATTAATTCCAAAAAAATAGTCGATAAAAATTATATTATTCATGACAATGATAAATTATTTAATCAGTTTACTCTATTAACTAGAGGAAAAAAACATCATTGTCTTATATATTGGAATTAAATTTATATAAATCATTTTTTACATTTAATATACTTATTAATATATTGAAAAACTTTCTCCACAACCGCAAAATTTTTCTATTTTTGGATTATAAAATTTAAATACTTTATTTATTTTATCATTTATAAAATCAATTTTTATTCCATTAAAAAATATTATTTCTTTCCAAGAAATATGTATCAATATATCTTCACAATAAAATATTTTATCTTCTTGATTGTTTTTTTGTATAATTTTTTGATTTTTTATAAATTTCATTGAATAACGAAAACCTGCACATCCAGATTTTTTTATACTTAGTCTTATTCCTTTATTTTCGGGATTAAGACTCATTAAATACAATATTTGTTGTTTTGCTTTATTAGTTATTGAAATTTCTTTCCATTTAGTTGTTTCTGGAATATGAGTGTTTATTTCATTTTTTTTCATATATTATCTCTTATTTAAATATATGCAGACAAAATTACATAAAATTATATAGGATATAAAAAATTATTCTATTTTTAATAAAAATATTTTTTATAGATTATTTTTATAATTTTTAATGTTATAATTTTTTTAATAAAGTAAAAATTTTATTTTTAAATTTGTTTATAATATAAAATATTGAGGTGAAACAATTATATGCAAAATCCAAAAGAAAAAATGGATTTCTCGCAGTTTATTTTATCACTAATATTTATTATTGCTATGAGCGTTACTAGTTTTTTAATTATGCGACCTTTTATATTAGGATTTTCATGGGCGAGTATGCTTGTTATTGCAACATGGCCCTTAATGTTAAAAATAAAAAAATTATTAGGAGGTAGACGATTAGTCGCCGTTGCAAGTATGATGATTATTTTGCTATTATTATTTATACTACCAATAGTATTTTTAGTAAATAGTTTAATTGAAACTACTATACCTCTTATTCATTGGTTTAGTTCAAATACTTTAGAATTTCCAGAACTCATTTGGCTTCAAAATATACCACTTATTGGAAAGAAAGTTTTTATTAGTTATCAAAAGTTATTAGATAGTGATGGAGGTGAATTAATTCGCGAAGTTAGACCATACATGGGGCGTACCACAGAATTTTTTATTATTCAAGCAAAAAATTTTGGATTATTTATTATGCATTTAACTTTAATGCTGCTGTTTAGTGTGCTTTTATATTGGAATGGCGAAAAAATTAGTAGTATTATTTTTCAATTTGCTTTTCGTCTTAACTCTAAAAATGGAGAAACTATTGTTTTTCTTGCATCTCAGGCAGTGAGAGCTATCGCTTTAGGCGTAGTTGTAACTTCTTTAATTCAAGCTGTATTATCAGGTTTAGGCTTATTAATTTCAGGTGTTCCATATTGGACATTGTTAACAATTTTAATTGTTTTTTCATGTTTAATACAATTAGGGCCTTTACCGATTTTAATACCTTCCGTAATATGGCTATATTGGAATAGCAATCCAACTTGGGGTACATTATTATTAGTTTGGAGTTTTTTTGTTTTTATTTTAGATAATATATTACGACCGATATTTATTCGAATCGGTTCAGATTTACCTGCTTTTTTAATTTTATCCGGAGTCATTGGCGGACTACTTGCTTTTGGAATGATTGGTTTATTCGTTGGACCAGTAGTATTAGTAATATTATATCGTCTAATAATATCATGGATCTATGGCATTCCTATTTCTTCTTTTTTAGAGCATCATACTATTTTTAAATCTAAGAATAATTAAGTTATTCTCATTAAATATTTATCTAAAATTGCTTTTTTAATATTTAAAAAATTAAATCAATTACAATCGATCCATGTTACTATAAAAATAAAAACAATATTCTTAAAAAGAGCGTATAATACTATGCGGAATAACTTAATTATATTTAATAATAAAAATTGCCAAAATATTATATAATAATACTATTTTAAGATTTTATCTTCATTTTATTTCCTGTTTTAAACTTCTGTCATTGTATTAAAAAGTATACTATTGATGTTTTTTAAAAATCATGTTTTTTAATATTTCAATAATTCAGAATTTTTATAATTTTTTTGAATAAAGAGTTAATGACTAGTTAGTTTATCGTGATTTTATCACATCTTGCTATTCTTTTCAGGATAAAAAAATCATTTAGAGAACAAAATGAAAAAAACAGATGAATTACGTACAATACGAATTGATCCATTAATTACTCCATCTGAATTAGCAAAAAAATACGCTATCACATCAGAAGTAATGGATAATGTTATTACGGCAAGACAAAATATAGCTCGTATTATGACTGGTGAAGATTTAAGGTTGCTTGTTGTAATAGGTCCATGTTCTGTTCATGATCCTATTGCTGCAGTTGAATATGCTCATCGACTATATGATTTACGCATTAAATATCAAGATCGTCTTGAAATAATAATGCGTACATATTTTGAAAAGCCAAGAACAGTAGTCGGTTGGAAAGGGTTAATTTCAGATCCAGATTTAAATGGTACTTTTAGAGTAAATCATGGACTTGCTGTAGCGCGTAAATTGTTATTAGATGTTAATGCGTTAGGCATGCCTGCTGCTACAGAATTTTTAGATATGGTGATTGGTCAATTTATTGCAGATTTAATCAGTTGGGGTGCAATAGGAGCTAGAACTACAGAAAGCCAAATTCACAGAGAAATGGCTTCTGCTCTTTCTTGTCCAGTTGGTTTTAAAAATGGTACAGATGGAAATACACGGATTGCAATTGATGCCATTAGAGCGGCGCAAGTTCGTCATTTATTTTTAGCTCCAAATAAAGATGGTCAAATGACTATTAATCATACTAGTGGAAATCCGTATGGACATATAATTATGAGAGGCGGGCTTACTCCTAATTATCATGCTAGTGATATTGAATTAACTATTAAAAATTTACGTGAATTTAATTTAATTGAACGTTTAATGGTAGATTTTAGTCATGGAAATTGTTTAAAAGAACATCTTCGTCAAAAAAATGTAGCTAAATCTATTTGTAAGCAAATTTCTCAAGGTTCAAAAAGTATTTTTGGAGTAATGATTGAAAGCTTTTTAAAAGAAGGTTTTCAAATTGTGGAAAAAAATAAACCTCTTGTATATGGGCAGTCAATTACTGATGCTTGTTTAAACTGGGAGGATAGTATTTTAATTATTAAGCAATTAGCAGATGCAGTGGATCGTCGTTTTTAATTAAAATTGCTAGTCATTTTTGACTAGCATATTTTATTAATTAAAAAAAATAAATTTTTTAAAATTTTTATCAAACAGATTTTTTCAATCAAGGACTTAAAAATGCCTGTAATAAGATTTTGTGATGGAAGTCAGCAGGTATATAATCACTCTATCTCATTAAGAGAAGTTATAAAAAATAAAAAATGTAATTTAATTAAATCTCTTGTTTCTGTTTCTATTAATGGTATTTTTTCAAGTCTAAATACTATAATAAAAAACGATTCTTTTATTGTTTTTTTTAGTCAAAAAGATGTTAAAGCATTAAATATTATTCGAAATTCTTGTGTACAGTTATTAGCTTATGCAGCTAAAAAAACTTGGCCTTCATGTAAAATTGGAGAAGGTGGTATTACAAAATATGGTTTTTACTGTGATATAGATTTTTCAAATAATTTTCAAAAAAATGATCTGTTTTTATTAGAAAAAAATATGAGGAATCTTGTTAAAAAAAAATATGATATTTTTAACAAATTAGTATTATTTGATGATGCTTTAAGAATATTTAAAGAAAAAAAAGAAATATATAAATTATTTTTAATAGAAAAAATCGTTAAAAAAAATAATTTTATTTCTTTGTATTATCATGAAAGTTACATAGATTTTGATACTGGAATGCAAGCTTTAAATATTGATTTTTGCAAAAATTTTAAATTAGAAAAAGTTTCAGGAGCATATTGGAAGAGTAATTTTAAGAGTAAAATGTTGCAGCGTATTTATGGTACTGCTTGGATTACTAAAAAAGAATTAGATCAATATTTAAAATATATTGATGAACTAAAAAAAAGAGACCATAGAAAAATTGGTCATTTTTTAAATTTATATCATATGCAAGAAGAATCGCCAGGAATGATTTTTTGGCATCATAATGGTTGGATAATTTTTAATCAATTAGAAAGTTTTATTCGAAAAAAGCTAATAAAATACAAATATAAAGAAGTTAAAACACCATTATTAATAGATTCATTAATATGGAAAAAGAGCGGTCATTGGGATAATTATAAAGATGCTATTTTTACAAGTTCATCTGAACACCGCGAATACTGTATTAAACCAATGAATTGTCCTGGTCATGTTCAAATTTTTAATCAACAATTAAAATCATATCGAGATTTGCCTATTCGTATGGCTGAATTTGGGAGTTGTCATCGTAACGAGCCTTCTGGGTCATTACATGGACTTATGAGAATTCGTAATTTTACGCAAGATGATGCACATATATTTTGCACTCATGAGCAAGTTCGATTAGAAATAAATAATTGTATTAAAATGATATATGATATATATAGCGTATTTAATTTTAAAAAAATATTAGTAAAACTTTCGACACGCCCAAAACATCGTATCGGAGAAGATATTATTTGGGACAAAGCAGAAAAGGATTTATCTGAAGTATTAATTCAAAATAATTTAAATTATGAACATCAAGAAGGAGAGGGAGCTTTTTATGGGCCTAAAATAGAATTTGTTTTAAAAGATTCTATGAATCGTGATTGGCAATGTGGAACTATTCAACTTGATTTTTATTTACCAGTTCGTTTAAATGCTTTTTATATCAATAAATATAATGAACGAAAGTTTCCTATAATTATTCATCGCGCAGTATTAGGTTCGATCGAACGTTTCATTGGTATTTTAATTGAAGAATGCTCTGGTAGTTTGCCTACATGGTTATCTCCTATTCAAGTAGTAATTATAAGTATTACTGAGGCCCAAATTAATTACGTTCAAAAATTAGTAAAAATATTTTCGAGTTTTAATATTCGTGTTGATTCAGATACAAGAAACGAAAAAATAAGTTTAAAAATTCGTGAACATATATTACATAAAATTCCATATATACTTATTTGCGGAGAAAAAGAGATTCAATCTGAAAAAATATCTATTCGAAGCAGAAATGGTATGAATTTAAATTGTATTGATATTGATTATTTTATTAAAAAGCTGCAAAAAGAAATTATTACGCATAGCTTTTTTCAAATGGAGGAATAAAGTATCAAAGGCGGAAAAAAAATGCAATTTACACGGCCAAATCGTATTAATAATGAAATCCGTGCGAAAAAAGTTCGCCTTACAGGTTCTGAAGGCGATCAAATAGGTATAGTTCATTTGCGTGAAGCGTTGGAAAAAGCTGAAGATCTAGGACTGGATTTAGTAGAAATCAGTCCAAATTCAGAACCACCAGTTTGTCGTATTATGAATTATGGAAAATTTCTTTATGAAAAAAGTAAATCATCTAAAGAGCAGAAAAAAAAGCAAAAAATAATTCAAGTGAAAGAAATAAAATTTAGACCTAGTACAGATGAAGGAGATTATCAAGTTAAATTACGTAATTTAATTCGCTTTCTAGAATGCGGTGATAAAGTAAAAATTACTTTGCGTTTTCGAGGTCGCGAAATGGCGCATCAAAAAATTGGCATTAATGTATTAAATAGAGTAAAAAATGATTTAATTGAATTAGCTGTTGTTGAATCGTTTCCATCTAGAATTGAAGGTCGCCAAATGATTATGGTATTAGCGCCCAAAAAGAAATAATATTTTAAATTAAAAACATTTAAAATAAATATATCTTTATAAATTTTTACTTTTTATTTTAACAATTTCAACGAAATATTGTATGCCAAAAATAAAAACTTTAAAAAGTGCAGCAAAACGTTTTAAAAAAACTGCATCTGGTAAATTTAAGCGTAAACAAGCAAACTTACGTCATATTTTAACCAAAAAAACAACAACTAAAAAACGTCATCTTCGATCTAAAACTTTAGTATCTAAAGGGGATATGAGTAAAGTTAAATCTTTTTTACCATATGTATAAATTTATTTTATATAAAACTTTATAAATAGGAAAGGATATTAATGGCTCGTGTAAAACGTGGTGTGACTGCTCACGCTCGTCATAAAAAAATTTTAAAACAAGCTAAAGGTTACTATGGAGCTCGTTCTCGTGTTTATAGAGTGGCATGCCAAGCAGTAATTAAAGCTGGTCAATATGCTTATCGTGATAGACGTCAAAGAAAAAGACATTTTCGCACATTATGGATTGCTCGTATTAATGCTGCAGTTCGACAAAGTCAAATGTCTTACAGTAGTTTTATGCATGGATTAAAAAAAGCTTCTATTAATATTAATCGAAAAATGTTATCTGATATTGCTATTTTTGATAAATTTTCATTTCATTCATTAGTCAAAACATCAAAAGAAGCTTTATTATAAAAAAATATTTTTAAAATATAAAAGGGGGAATTTATCTCCCTTCTTATTGAAATACTATTTAATTTTTATTTTTTACATTTTTTAAATTGAATTTGTATTAATTTTTAAAATTTTAAAACACTAAGCTTCCTTTATGGAAGCTTTATAAGCTGTAAATTATATAACATGAATAAAAAAATATAAAAGAGTACAAATATGTTCGATTTAAAAAAATTATTTTTCATTATTAAAAATGAAGTAAATAATGTAAATAACTTGAAAGAATTAGATGAAATACGAATTAAATACTTAGGTAGGAAAGGAATTTTTTCAGAGTATATAAAAAAAATTAAATATCTTTCTGATACAGAAAAAAGAAATTATGGTCTTGATATTAATAAAATTAAAAAAAAAACTATATTAAAAATTAATTCTAAAAAAGATGAATTAAATAATTTTTTTTTAAATAAGCGTATTAAAGAGGAAAAGATTGATGTATCCTTACCAGGGCGACATGTAAATAATGGTTCTTTTCATCCAATAAATCAGAGTATTATTTGCATAAAACACTTTTTTGATAAACTAGGATTTCAATCAGTTAATGGTTTTGAAATTGAAGACGAATATCATAATTTTGATGCTTTAAATATACCTAAAAATCATCCTGCTCGTAATACTCATGATACTTTTTGGTTTGATAATAATAGATTATTACGCACTCAAACTTCTAGCATGCAAATTCGATTAATGAAAGAAAAAAAACCTCCAATTAAATCTATTTTCCCTGGAAAAGTGTATCGTAATGATTACGATGCTACACATACTCCAATGTTTCATCAAGTTGAAGGTTTGATAGTTAATAAAAAAATTAATTTTTCAAATTTAAAGTGGATTATATACAATTTTTTATATTATTTTTTTAATAAAAAAGTTTCTATTAGATTTCGACCGTCTTATTTTCCTTTTACAGTTCTTTCTGCAGAAGTAGATATTATGAACAAGAATGGAAAGTGGTTAGAAATATTGGGATGCGGAATGGTTCATCCTTTAGTTTTTAAAAAAGTTAATATTGATTCAGACATTTATTCAGGTTGTGCGTTTGGCATAGGTGTTGAAAGGATAACTATGTTGCGTTATGGCATTTCTGACATTCGATCTTTTTTTGAAAATGATATAAAATTTTTAAAGCAATTTAAATATATTTAGCGAGATAAAATGAAATTTAGTGAAAATTGGTTACGAGAATGGGTCAATCCAAATATTGATAGTATTACTTTACAAAATCAAATAATTGATTCCGGAATAGAAATTGAATCAGTTAATTTTTTTAATCCTACTTTTAAAGGTGTTATCGTTGGAAAAATAATTAGCTGTTTTAATCATCCAAAATCTAAAAAACTAAAAATTATTAAATTAGATATAGGTCGTGAAAAAGTACTAAATATTGTCTGTGGAGCTCCTAATTGCCGAAATAACATTAAAGTAGTGGTAGCTACTATTGGTAGTGTTTTACGAAATCAATTCAAAATTGATTTAAAAATAATTCAAGGGGTAAAATCTGAAGGCATGCTTTGTTCTTTTTTTGAGTTAGGTTTATTTAATAATTATAGTAATGATATTATAGAACTTCCTAAAAAAGCTCCTGTTGGCGCTCAAATTAAAGATTATTTTTTGCTTCAAGATAATATTATTAAAATTTCTGCTACGCCAAATCGTGCAGACAGTTTAAGTATTTTAGGAATAGCGCGTAATATAGCTGTGATAAATAATTTAGAAAAAATTAAATTAAAATTAAATGTTCTTTCAGAAGAAATTGTAGATAAATTTCCAATTAATATTAATGTTAGAAAAAAAAATATTAATTTTTTTGGTCGTATTATTAAAAATACTAACTTAAATGTAAGTACTCCTTTTTGGATGAAAAAAAAATTATTTTTTTGTGATTTGTTATCAAAAAATATTATTGATAATATTATTAATTATGTTTTAATTGAAATTGGTCAACCTTTAAATATAATTGATGCCAATAAAATAAATCGCTTTATTCAAATTAGTATGTCTAACGAAAAAGAATTTTTACATTCAAATGCTTATCCAAAAATAATTTTAAATAAAAACATTTTATCTTTTTCCGATAATAAAAAAATATTATTTATACCTGGCAATATAAATTCTCAATCTGTAGAGATAAATGAAAAAACTACAAGTATATTTTTATGTTCATATTATATTGATAGAGAATTTACATTAAATATACTTAAAAAAATAAATAATAATAAAATTTTAGATTACCATAATTATGGAATTGATCCTAATTTACAAAAATATGCCTTACAATATGCTACAAATTTAATTATTAAAATATGTGGTGGTCAAGTTGGTCCTATTAGCAAAAAGGTACAGAAACAAGATACTAATTTAATATTAGTAAAAAAAATTAAATTAAATTTAAATAAATTCAAAAAATTAGTTGGTCATACTATTCAATTTTCTTTAATTTTAAACATTTTATCACGTCTTGAATATATTGTATTAGATGTTCAAAAAGAATATCTTGAAGTTATACCACCTGGATGGAGATCAGATATCTTAATTGAAGAAGATATAATTAGTGATATACTGCGTATTTATAATTATAATAATATTTTGTTCTCTCCAATAAAAGAAAAATTAATTTTTACTCAAAAAAAAGATTTTCAAGAAGATTTATTAGATAAAGCAACTTCTTTCTTAGCTTTTAGAGGTTATCATGAAATAATAACTTATTCGTTTGTTAATCCAGATTTACAAAGTATTATGTTTCCTAATATTCATTCGTTATTACTTTCTAATCCCATTTCTAAAGATTTATCATCTATGCGCTTATCATTATGGCCTGGACTTCTTAAGAGTGTTGTATATAATTCTAATCGTAGACAAGATAGTATGTGTTTATTTGAACGTGGTTTTTGTTTTTCAATTGATAAAAATAAAATTTTAGGAGTAAATCAAGAGCTATTTTTAGCTGGAATAATAAGTGGTTTTAAAGAAA
Organism: Buchnera aphidicola (Melanaphis sacchari); assembly: GCF_003096055.1. Lineage (NCBI taxonomy): Bacteria > Pseudomonadati > Pseudomonadota > Gammaproteobacteria > Enterobacterales > Erwiniaceae > Buchnera > Buchnera aphidicola. The sequence goes on along the minus strand of NZ_CP029161.1, from coordinate 490,407 downwards.
AAGAAAATTGGTTTTCAAAACGTAGAAAATTAGATTTCTATGATTTGAAAGGTGATGTTGAGTCTGTATTAGAATTAGTACACAATAAAAAAAATATAGAATTTAAAAATTCAAAAATACCAAGTTTGCATCCAGAACAAAGTGCAAAAATTTATATAAATAATTTATTTATTGGGCGCATGGGAAAAATAAATCCAAGGTTAGAAAAGCAATTAAATTTAGACTCCTCAACTTTTTTATTTGAGTTATCATTAAATAATATTCCGATTGCTCCTTTTTTTAAAATAAAAAAAGTTTCTAAATTTCCTGAAAGTCGTCGCGATATAGCAATCTTAGTAAAAAAAGATATTTTATTTTCTGAAATTATAAAAATATGTAAAAAATTTTTTTTAAATCAAGCGGTAGATATTAATTTATTTGATGTATATTTTCCTCATGATACTTCTAATGAACAAAAAAGTTTAGGAATTAGTTTTATTTTTCAAGATCAAAATAAAACACTGGAAGAAAATGAAATTAATTTAATGATTGATGGGTGCGTTAAAGCATTAAAAGATGAATTGAATATTACCTTAAGGATGTGACTATATGGTGTTAACAAAAAATCAAATTTCAGAAAATTTATTTAAAAAATTAGACTTAACTAAATGCGATTCAAAAGAATTTGTAAATTTTTTTTTTGAAGAAGTGAGTAAATCTTTAGAAAGAGGAGAAAATGTAAAATTGTCTGGTTTTGGGAATTTTATATTAAAAGATAAAAAATCTCGTCCTGGGAGAAATCCAAGAACTGGCAAAATTATTCTTATTCCCTCAAGACGTGTAGTTGTTTTTAAAGCTGGTCAAAAATTAAAAAATACAATTAAATTTTCTTCTTCTAAAATAAAACACTAATAGTACTTATTTATATAATTAATTTTTTTAAAGAAAACATTATATGCATCTTAGTAAATTTTCACTTAATATACCTAAATCGCTTATAGCATTTTATCCCTGTTTAATTCGAAGTAGTTGTCGTTTATTAGTTGTTAATGGAAATACGGGGCATATACATCATAAATTTTTTTTTAATATTTTAAACGAAATTAACCCTGGCGATTTAATTATTTTTAATGATACCAAAGTTATCCCAGCACGTTTATTCGGGTACAAAGAAAGTGGCGGGAAAATAGAAGTTTTATTAGAAAAAGTATTGAATAAAAAAGATATTTTAGTGCGCATTAAATCATCTAATTCAGTAAAAATAAATTCTAATATATTTTTTGGAAAAAACAAAAAAATTCAAGCCAATATACTAAGTTATCAAAAACCTTTTTATAAAATATCTTTTTTAAATAGTTTGAATTCAGCTATTGAAATTATTAAATATATCGGATGTACACCTTTACCACCATATATTAAAAGATTAAATAATAATTTAGATGTTGATCTTTATCAAACTATATATAAAAAAAATTTAGGTTCTGTTGCAGCCCCTACTGCTGGTTTGCATTTTGATTTTCCCTTGCTAGAAGCAATAAAGAAAAAAGGGGTAAGTATAGATTATATTACTTTGCATATAGGAAGTGGTACGTTTCAACCAATTCAATCGTCAAAAATAGAAAATCATACTATGCATTCTGAATTTTTTAATGTTTCTCAAAACGTAATTAATAAAATTAAAATATGTAAAAAAAATGGTGGTCGCGTAATAGCTGTAGGAACAACCACGCTGCGTGCTTTAGAAAGCGTTTATCATCTATCTTCTTGGAAGAAAACTACAAATTATTCTGGTCAAACAAATATATTTATCAAACCTGGTTATAAACATAATATTGTTGACGCTCTCATTACTAATTTTCATTTTCCCGAATCTACTTTAATAATTTTAGTATCCTCTTTTTTAGGTTACAAAAACACTATGAATGCTTATTATGAAGCTATTAAAGAAAAGTATCGTTTTTTTAGTTATGGTGATGCTATGTATATAACTTATAATAAGTTAGCTCCGTATGAAAATATATATTAAAAATATATAATTTTTTAAATAAAAATTATGAGGATCAGATGAATTTTCAAATTACTCACGAAGATAATTGTGCAAGATGTGGTATTTTTAAATTTGATAAAAATATCATAGAAACTCCTCTTTTTATGCCAGTTGGTACTTATGCGTCTGTAAAATCGCTTAATTCAGAAGAAATTAAAGATACAGGTAGCAAAATTATTTTAGCAAATGCTCTACATTTGTTTTTAAGGCCAGGAGAAGATATAATAAAAATGCATGGAGGATTGCATAAATTCATGAATTGGAAAAATCCTATTTTAACTGATTCAGGTGGTTTTCAGATTTTTAGTCTTTCAAAATTTTGTAAATCTAATAAAGATGGAGTTATTTTTCAAAATCATATCAATGGTAAAAAATTTTTTTTAACTCCTGAAATTTCAATAAAAATGCAATTAAGCTTAAACTCTGATATTATCATGATTTTTGATGAATGTATTGCATATAATCAAAATATTGAAAAAACGCGATTATCTATGGAAAAATCTTTATATTGGGCTCAAAAAAGTCGTTCATATTTTGATTTAAACATAAAAAACAAAAATTTATTATTTGGGATTATTCATGGCGGAATATATAAATCTTTGCGTGATATCTCTTGTAGAGAATTAAAAAAAATAGGTTTTGATGGTTATGCTATAGGTGGTTTAGCTGTTGGAGAATCTAAATTAGAAATGTATAATTTATTAGATCATATTGTTCCTCAGATGCCTAAAAATAAACCTAGATATCTAATGGGAGTAGGAAAACCAGAAGATCTAATAGAATCTGTTTACCGAGGTATAGATATGTTTGATTGTGTAATTCCTACGCGAAACGCTAGGAACGGTCATTTGTTTGTAACTAATGGAATAATTAAAATTAGAAATAAAAAATATAAAACTGATTTATCTGTTTTAGATGATCAGTGTTCTTGCTATACTTGTTGTCATTATAACCGATCATATTTGCATCATTTAGATGCTTGTAATGAAATGTTAGGATCTCGTTTAAACACAATACATAATTTACATTATTATCATACGCTTATGAAAAACATTAGAGAATCTATTAAGAAGAAAAAATTTAATGAATTTATATCAAATTTTTACAATAAAAGACGCATTATATTAAAAGGATAAAAGTAGATGAATATTTTTTTTGAAAATGCTAACGCTGCAGTAAGTGAATCATTAGACAATAATTCTTATTCTTTAATTTTTGTATTATTAACATTTTTGATAATTTTTTACTTTTTTCTTTTTCGTCCTCAACAAAAAAAAGATAAACAACATAAAATTCTTATGAATTCACTTTCTTTAGGTGACGAAGTTATGACAAAAAGTGGATTTTTAGGGCGTATTTCTAAAATTAAAGAAAATGGATATATTTTACTACAATTAAATGATAAAACAGAAGTTTTTATCAAAAAAGATTTTATAGTTTCATTAATTCCTAAGGGAACTTTAAAATCTTTATAGGTTATTTAAATATTTTCTAAAAATATTAGAAAAAATTAATATTTATTTATAACAAAATTGCTTATTTTTATTTAATACAAAAAAGAAAAATCTGTTATTTTAGAAAATATTTTTTTTAATGTCATAAGCAAGATTAATCTATTTTTGCGAATATTACAACATTTGTGATTTATTTTAGTTGTATTAAAGAAGTTGTTTATAGGTTTTTCTAAAATTATTATTTTTAGTAAAATTTTTATATATTTTTTCTGTAAAAATAGTTTTTTTGTTTGTTTATTAAATTTTTCTATTTCTTGAAATAATTTTTTTTCTTCTTTTCCTTGTATTAAATCAATGTTAAATTGATCTTTTTTAAGTTTTTCATTATTATTTTTTTTCAATATATTTGATATTCTTTTAATTATTAATATTATTGATTCGTATCTATCTGTTTTTTGAAAATTTGATATAGCTTTAATTTTTTTATCAATATTTAAGAGATCAGATAATCCAGAAGATAGCACCGATTGAATAATTGAAGAATTATATCCTTGACTTTCATAAAAAAATAATAATCTTCCTATAAAAAAATTTTCTATTTTATTCAATTGTAAAAAGTTATTTTTGTTTTTATCGTATATGTTTAAGCTTTTAAAAATTAAATCTTTTATATTTAAAGGTATTTTTTTTAAAATGATAATACGTATTATTCCTAAAGTTGCACGTCGTAATCCAAATGGATCTTTTTCAGAAGATGGGATTTGGTTAATATAAAACATTCCGGATAAAGTATCTATTTTATTTGCGATTGATAATATACAGCCGATAAGGCTTGAAGGGAGTTGATCGCCTGAAAAAGATGGAAGGTACTGTTCTTTTATAGCTTCGCAAACTTCTTTATTTTCTCTATCTTGCAGGGCATAATGCATACCTATTATTCCTTGTAATTCTGGAAATTCAGATACCATATCAGTGATGAGATCGCATTTCGATAGTAAAGAAGCTCGAATTAAATTATTTTTATTAATTGTGACGTAAGAAGATATCCATTCTGTTAATAGTTTTAAACGCATTGTTTTATCGTATAAAGTTCCTAAATTTTTATGAAATAAAACTTTTTTTAAAAATATTAGGCGATTTTCTAATTTTATTTTTCTATCTTTTTTTAAAAAGAATACTGTATCTGACAAACGCGCATTTATAACTTTTTCGTTTCCGTAAATAATTTCTTTAATTTTTTTTGGATGAATATTAGCAATAAAAATAAAATATGGTAAAATTTTTTTTTCTGAATTATATATTGGAAAACATTTTTGTTTTTTTTCAATAGTATATGAAAGTATTTCTTGTGGTATATCTTTAATATACCTTTGACAAAATTTTCCTAAAAGAATCTTGGGCGATTCAACCAAAGAAGTTATTTCTTCAATTAAAGTAATATTTTTATTTATAAATCCTTTTACTTTTTTAGCTATTTTTTCTGCTTCTTTGATTATTTTTTCTTTTCTTTGTTGATAATCAGCTATAATTTTATTTTCTCTGAATAAGATTTCAGGATAATCTTTTGCTTCATAGATATAAATTTTTTTATTTTTAGAAGAAATATGATTATGAAGTATATTTTTAGGAATAATATTAAATATTTTTTGTTCAATAAGATGACTATCCAATAGAGTTACTATATTTCTAATCGGGCGGCAAAATTTTGTTTGACTTGAATTCCATTTCATAAAATGATTATGAGTAATTTTCTTAAGAGATTTTTCTATTATTTTCGGTATTAAAGATTCTATTTTTTCTTGTTTTTCTTCAATTAAGTATCCTATCCATTCTCCTTTAGATGTTTTTATTCTATGAGTTTTATCAATATCAATATTATATTGCTTAATCCAGTGATTTAAAATTGATGTTGGTTTTCCAACTTGATTGAAAGAGTTCTTTACTGATGGTCCTCTTTTAAGAATTTTTTTTATTTTTTCTGAAGTATCAATATCTATAACTTTTAATGCTAGTCGTCTTGGTGTCGCAAAATAATTAATTTTTTTATATAAAATGTTATATGTATTTAATTCTTTTTTAAAATTTTTTAAAAAAGCACAAATTAAATTATATAGAATTTGTGCAGGTAATTCCTCTGTTCCTATTTCAACTAAAAATGTTTTTTTTAGCATTTTTTGTTTTCTCTTTTATAGAATACTGGAAAACCTATTCCTTTTTTAAAGGATAGATATTTTTTTGCAATAATCTTAGTTATTTCCCTAATTTTTAAAATATAGTTTTGACGTTCACTAGAAGATATTGCTTTTCGCGCGTCTAATAAATTAAAAATATGATTTGCTTGTAATATTTTTTCATAAGAAATTAATAATAATGGATCTTTAAATTCAACAAGTTGTTTAGCTTCTGACAAATATTTTTCAAAATACTCAAATAGCCAATTAATATTTGCATATTGAAAATTATATTTAGATTGTTCTATTTCATTTTGCTTGAAGATATCTCCATAGGTAACTTTTTTAGAATTATTTTCGTCCCAAATTAAATTATACACATCAGATTGATTTTGCAGATGCATAGCTATCCTTTCTAAACCATATGTTATTTCTATAGTTACAGGATTGCACTCTAAACCTCCGACTTGTTGAAAATAAGTGAATTGAGTAATTTCCATTCCATTTAACCAAACTTCCCAGCCAATTCCTGATGCACCTAAAGTTGGATTTTCCCAATTATCTTCTACAAAACGTATATCATGTTTTTTTTCGCTTATTTTTAATACATTTAAAGAATTTAAATAAACGTTTTGAATATCTTCTATAGGAGGTTTGATAATGACTTGAAATTGATAATACTGTTGCAGTCTATTAGGGCTATTTCCATATCTTCCATCTGTTGGTCGACGACAAGATTGTGTATATGCTGCTTTAATAGGTTCAGGCCCAATGGTTTCAAAGAACGTTCTGTTGTGAAATGTACCTGCACCTATTGGCAAATCTAATGGTTGAAAAATTATACATTCTTGATCTTTCCAATATTTTTGTAAAATTTCGATTAAATTACAAAAAGTATTATGATTTTTTTTCATTTTATATCCAAAAAGGAATGGTATTAGATATATTTTATTTTATATATTATAATAGATTACAGATTATATATTATAATACTATTTCTTGTATATATTTTATTATGGAAAAGATTATATGATATATCTATAAATTATTTTGAAGATATATTCCAAGTGCTAAGGAAAAATTTTAAATGATGACTGAAATTAGTAAAGAAGCTAATTTAGCATATACTACATTAGTATCAAAAGGTTTAGAAAATCCAATTTTTTCAAAACATAATAATATATCGATAAGAGAAAAAAAATTGCTAATTGAACGATGCATGCGTAGAATTATGAAAGTATTAAATTTAAATTTAGATAATGATAGTTTAAAAAAAACACCAATTCGTATATCAAAAATGTATATTAATGAAATTTTTTCAGGTTTAGATTATAAAAATTTTCCGAAAATTACACTAATAGATAATAAAATGCAATTTAATGAAATGATCATAGTACGGGATATATCTTTAATGAGTACTTGTGAACATCATTTTATTACGATTAAAGGGAAAGCTAATATTGCATATATTCCAAAAAATAAAATTATTGGTTTATCTAAAATTAATAGAATTGCTCAATTTTATTCAAAAAGACCTCAAATGCAAGAGCGGTTGACGAAACAAATATTGGTAGTTTTAAAAGCTTTATTAAACACTGAACATGTTGCTATTATTATGCATATGGATCATTTTTGTGTAAAAGCTCGAGGAATATGCGATACCACGAGTAGTACTTCTACATCTTTTTTTTCAGGTTTATTTAAATCTAATATAAATGTTCGAAATGAGTTTTTTTTGAAAAAATAATTAATAAAATATTGATTGAATTTTAATAATTAGAATATTTTTTTTAAGTATGATAAAATTTTTTTAATATGTTAATTATTTGATTTTTTAAAAGAAAAAAATGAATTATATTGGCGCACATGTTAGTTCTTCTGGAGGGTTAGAAAAAGCGGTATTGCGAGCCTTTAAAATACAAGCAACAGCTTTTTCATTATTTGTTAAAAATCAGTTACGATGGAATTCTGCTCCTCTAGTAGATGAAGAAATAAATAAATTTAAAAAATCTTGTATTGAGTATAACTTTTTATTCAATAAAATTTTACCTCATAGTAGTTATTTAATTAACTTAGGTCATCCTGAAGATAATTTATTGGCTAAATCACGTGCGTTTTTTATAGATGAAATGATGCGTTGTAATCAATTAGGTTTATGTTTTTTAAATTTTCATCCAGGAAGTCATTTAAATAAAATTTCTGAAATTAATTGTTTATCAAGAATTTCTGAGTCTATTAACATAGCTTTGGAAAATACAGAAAATGTAATTGCTGTAATTGAAAATACTGCTGGACAGGGCACTAATGTTGGATATTGCTTTGAGCATTTATTTGAAATAATCAATAAAGTTGATGATAAGTCTAGAATTGGAATATGTTTAGACACCTGCCATTTATTTGCAGCAGGGTATGATTTACGCACTAAAAAAGATTGTGAAGAAACTTTTAAAAAATTTTTTAATTTCATTGAATTAAAATATTTAAAAGCATTTCATTTAAATGATTCTAAAAAGAAATTAAATAGTCGTGTGGACCGACATAATAGTCTGGGATTAGGGGAAATTGGAACAGTAGCTTTTGAATGGATCATGCAAAATAATAATTTTGATAATCTTCCTATGATATTAGAAACAATTAACTCTAAAATATGGAAAGAAGAAATTATTTGGTTAAAATCTTTAAAAAAATAAATATAATAAAATATAAAGTTTTGTTTACGGAGAAAATAATATGATAGTATTAAGAGCAAAAATTAGATACCAAAAAGGAAAAAGTTTTAGTCGAAGATTACGTATGCAAGATAAAATACCTGGGATTTTATATGGTTTAGACAAAGATCCTGTTTCTCTTATTTTAGATCATAATACTGTACTTAATTTTCAAAAAAAAATAGATTTTTATAATAAAAGTTTTTTTTTATCAATTGACGATAAGAAATATATTGTTAAAGTACACGCAATACAAAGACATTCGTTTAAGTTGAAATTATTACATATTGATTTTATGTATTTCAAAAAATAATTTTTTATAAAACTGCTATAATAATATAGCAGAAAAAAATTTTCTAAAGATTATCATTGTAGGATGAAATTGTATTAATATTAATCCACTAATTCCGATTAATAGAGTTACTAATGTCATACATCCAATATGTTTTTTAATAAAACTTACATCTTTTTTATTTTTTATTTTTCTCATTTTCCACCATTTTGAGGCTAGCCATATTCCCATCCATATTGAAATAGAAATAGCTAATAAAAACCATTTGAAGTAATTATTTTCAGGATTTTGTGGTATATTAATAGCTATTCCTGTAATAATTCCAGGAAAGAAATATATTGGAGGCCATAATATACATCCTAATGTACTAGGAAAAATAAATTTTTTTGTTGGTAATTTTAGCATTCCAGCAACCATAGGTACGAGGGGTCGTGTGGGGCCGATAAAACGACCTATTAATATTGTTATTATACTGTGTCTATATAGTAAATCTTGTGTTTTTTTTAATAAATTATAATTTTTTTTTAAAAATTTTAGGTTATATAAATAATTTTTAAAATATAAACCTATATAATATGAACACCAATCTCCTAGAAAACAACCAATTGAACCTGCTATCCAAGATGGATAAAAAAGTAATTTTCCATTTCCTATAAAGGTTCCTATAATAGACATAAATACTATCCCTGGTAGTAATAATCCTACTAATGCAAGAGATTCTAAAAAAGAAATAATAACTATTATAAATACGGAGTATCCTAAAGATTGTGTAATTAAAGACGTTAACCAAGATTCCATAAATACTCGTTTTTGAATTTTTTTATTAATGAATATAAAATAAAGAATTTTTATAAAATTATCAATTTAATTTTATTATTTTAATAGATTTTATTCTATTTAATAATAAATGATAAAATTTTTTATTAAAAATAACATATTTTTATTTTATTTTCTTTTTAATACAATCTCAATAAATATATTTAAATCTTTTACATAAAATATTAAAATTTAGTTTTTTTAATTTTTAATAAATTAAATATATATTAGTTTTTAAATACATAAAAAAATAAGGATGATAATGAAAGTATGTTTTTTTTTAATTTTATATATTTTTTGGAGTTTTTTTTATATTCACTCAGAAGAATTAGATAAAATTGTTGCTATTGTAAATAACCAAGTTATATTAGAAAGTGATGTAGATAAAGAAATACATTTTCTTAAAAAAGAATATTTACCTGTTAGAATACCTTTAAAAGTTAATTTTTTAAAAGATCAAATAATCAATAAATTAATTACTGATGCTTTAATATTAGAGGAGGCAAAAAAATTTCATGTTACTGTAACTAACGATCAGTTAAACAATATTTTTCAAGAAACTGCACTCCGTAAAAATCTTACTATTAGTGAGTTAAAACAATATATTCTTTCAAAAGAAGTTAATCAATTTATCAGTTATAATGATTATATTAAAAATATTAAAAAATTATTAACTATTAAAATAATGCAAGATTATGAGCTACAAAAAAGAGTTCGTATTTCAGAAAAAGAAATTTATTTATTATTTAATAAAACAATTAAATCTAGAAATCAATTAAAAAGAGTGAATTTGAGGTATATTTATTTGCCCAATTTTCAGAAAAATAGTATAAAATTTAATAAAAAATTATTAATAAATAATTTAATGATTAGTATTAAAAAAAAATTTTCTTTTGATTATTTTTATAATAACTTTAAAAAAAAACGTATTAGCAGTATTTTTTTTGTAAAAAAAATATTATCAATATCATTAAAAGATGTTCAAAAAAATTTTTCAAGCAAAATAGATTTTTTAAGAGAAGGCCAAGTATTAGGTCCTATTGTGAACACGAAAGGTATTTATATTTTTAAAATAGATCGCATCATTGATAATGAAGAAAAAGTTGTCAATGAATTTCATATACAACATTGTTTGATACGTCCTTCTATTATTTTAAGTGATATTGAGGCAAAAGAAAAAATTTTTAAAATATATAATAATATTAAAAGTAATAATTATAGTTTTGATTACGCTATTAAATTTTTATCTCATGATGTTTACTCTTCTAAAAAAAAAGGTGATTTAGGTTGGATTCAAAAAGATTTTTTTGACGGTATTTCAGGAAATATTTTATTTTTTTTAAAAAAAAATAATATCAGTAAACCTGTTAAATCTAAATTTGGATGGCATATAATAAAGTTATTAGATATACGTAAAATAAATTCTAATTTTAACTTAGAAAAAGATAGAATACGATTTTTTTTATTAAAACATAAATTACAGAAAGAAAAAGAAAAATGGATAAAAGAACTTAAAGATATCTCTTATATAAAAATTGTTTAACGGTATTTCACTTTTAAAAAAATATTAGATATTTCTTACTATGAATCGAATAAAAAAATATCACTTTCCTATTAAGGAATTAGGTCAAAATTTTCTTATTGATAAAGATATAATTGCTCAAATAGTTCAAATAATCAATCCTAAGTCAAATGAAATATTAATTGAAATAGGTCCAGGTTTAGCTGCTTTGACTAAACCAATTTGTCGTTTAATCAAAGAATTAATAGTAATTGAAATTGATAAGAATTTGTTAAATTTTTTAAAAAAATATTCATTTTATTCTCAATTAAATATTTTTTGTCAGAATGCTTTAAAATTTGATTATTTAGATTTATATAATAAAAAAAATAAATTAATTCGTATCTTTGGAAATTTACCATATCATATTTCTACAACTTTAATTTTTTATTTATTTAAAAATATAAATATTATTAAAGATATGAATTTTATGTTACAAAAAGAAGTAGCTGAGCGTTTAGTTGCTGTTCCAGGAAGTAAATTATATGGTCGTTTAAGTATTATTGCTCAATATTATTGTGATATAAAAATATTGTTAAATATTTTTCCAGAACGTTTTTGGCCAATTCCTAAAGTTCATTCTTCCTTTGTTAATTTAACGCCTCATACTTCGAATGTTCCATATTTTACGCATAATATTAATATTTTAAGTTATATTACAAATATTGCTTTTCAACAAAGAAGAAAAATGTTACGCCATAGTTTAAAAAAAATATTTTCTGAGAACGTTTTAATAAAATTAGATATTGATCCAAGATTAAGAGCAGAAAATATTTCCATATCGCAGTATTGTAGACTATCTAACTATGTTGTAAAAAATAATATTTTAAACAATAATTCTAAAAATACATTAAAGAAAAAAAATGAGCACTTATTTAATCAGCGATATTCATGGCTGTTACGATGAATTACGGTTAATTTTAAAAAAATTATCTTTTGACTCTAAAAAAGATTATTTGTGGATAGCAGGAGATTTAGTTTCTAGGGGAAATAATTCTCTTGAAGTACTAAGATATCTTTATTCTATAAGAAATAGAATAAAAATAGTTCTTGGAAATCATGATTTAAATTTAATTTCTGTATATTTTGGTGTTAAAGAAAATAAAAAAGAAAACTTTTTTGATGCTTTTTTGTCCGCAAAAGACAGTTTAAAATTAATTAATTGGTTACGATCTCAATCTATTTTATGTATTGATAAACAAAAAAGAATTATTATGGTGCATGCTGGCATCAATCCAGCTTGGAATATAAATTTAGCAAAGAAATATGCTTTAGAAATTAAATCACATTTGTTAAGTGACGACTTTCGTTTTTTTTTAAAAAATATTTATGATGATAAGATTTGTAATTCAAAAAAATATTTTAATAAAATAAATCATTTAAGACATTCCATTAATTCTTTTACTCGAATGAGATATTGCTATCCTAATGGTCAATTAAATTTTACATATAAAAAATCTCCTAATATTAATTCATATCCTTTAATTCCTTGGTTTAAAATGAAAAATTCTTTTTCTAGGAAATATTCCATTGTATTTGGTCACTGGTCATCTTTAAGAGGAGTTCATATAGATGCTCCCTTTTTTGCATTAGATCATGGTTGTTGTTGGGGTGGTGAATTAATGGTAATGAGATGGGAAGATAAAAAATATTTTTATCAACCTTATCTCCAAAAATAAACATATTTAAAAAAATATTTATCTTAATAATATTTTAAAACATAAATTATAGGGGTTTTTACTATTTTTTAGTATTTTTTTTTAAATATTATTTTCCAAGACTTATATAATTGATATTGGGGAAAATAAGTATCACCTATAATGTCAAGATCTATATATGTTAAATATAATTTATTTGCATAAAACAACATTTTTTTATATATCTTTTCACCACCAATGACCATGATTTCTTGATTATATTGTATAGCAATAATGATAGCGTTAGTGATAGAATCAGCCCATATAATTCCTTTTTGTTTTATTTTTTTATGACTAATAACTATGTTTATTCTCATTGGTAAAGGACGTAAAATAGACTCCCAAGTTAAACGACCCATAATTACAACTTTATGGATTGTATTTTTTTTAAACCATTTTAGATCTTCTGGCATATACCAGGGTATTTTGTTATTTCTACCAATTACCAAGTTATTTGATATAGCTGCAATTAGGCTGATATTCATATATTTTTCTTTATCTCATTTTATAAATATATTTTATAATATATGTATACAATTTATTAATTTTAACTCGATTTATTATTTAATCTAACTGAATAAATATTTTGATGCATTTCCTGCAAAGAAATAATATTTTTTGTTGGACTTTCATTTAAAGCCATAACAGTTGCAAAAGCACCATTAAGTGTAGTATCGTAATGAACTTTGTATTGTAATGCACTACGGCAAATTAATTTTGAATCTTTTATTCCTTGGTGACAAGAAGTTGTATTTACTATATATGCGTATTCTCCATTTTTTAAACGATCTTGTATATGAGGTCTTCCTTCATGCATTTTATTGACTAATCGGGATTCAATGCCGGATTTTTTCAAAGCTATAGATGTACCTTTCGTAGCATCTATTTTAAATCCAAATTTTTTTAATTTAACTGCTAAATTAATAACACTATTTTTATCATTATCTCTTACTGAAAGAAGAACACGACCTGATTTTTTCATGTTTGTATGCGCGCCAAGCATAGCTTTAGAAAATGCTTCTGAAAAATTTTTTCCAATTCCCATTACTTCTCCTGTAGAACGCATTTCAGGTCCTAGAATAGGATCTACACCTGTAAATTTATCAAATGGAAAAACAGCTTCTTTAACTGAAAAATATGGAGGAATAATTTCCTTGCAAAATCCTTGTTCAAATAGTGTTTTCCCACACATTACTCGTAAAGCAATTTTTGCTAAAGCTAAACCAGTTGCTTTTGATACAAAAGGGACTGTTCGTGCAGCTCTTGGATTAACTTCAAGAATGTATATTTCATTATCTTTAATAGCAAATTGTACATTCATTAATCCCTTAACAGATAATTCAAAAGCTAATTTTTTTACTTGTTTTTTTATTTTATTTTGAATAGTACTTGTTAACGTATAAACTGGTAAGGAACATGCTGAATCTCCTGAATGTACTCCAGCTTGTTCAATATGTTCCATGATACCTCCGATCAATACTGTTTTTCCATCGCATATTGCATCCACATCAACTTCTATAGCATAGTTTAAATATTGATCTAGTAAAATAGGTATTTTATTATCTTCTTTTAAAAATTTTTGAAAGTAAGAGTCTAAGTTACATGGTTCATAGACAATTTCCATTGCTCTTCCACCTAGAACATATGATGGTCGAACCATAATAGGGTAACCAATTTTTAATGCTTTTTTTTTCGCTTCTTTTAATGTTAAAACTGTAGCATTTAAAGGTTGCTTTAATTTTAATTTAGTTACAATTTTTTGAAAACGGTTGCGATCTTCAGCTTTATCAATTGAATCAGGGCTTGTTCCGATGATAGGTATTCCTTCTTTTTCAAACTCACGAGCTAATTTTAATGGTGTTTGACCTCCATATTGAATAATAATTCCTTGAGGTTTTTCAACTTCAACTATTTCTAAAACGTTTTCTAAGGTAATTGGTTCGAAATAAAGTCTATCAGAAATATCATAATCTGTTGATACAGTTTCTGGATTGCAATTTATCATAATAGCTTCGAATCCATCTTCTCTTAATGCTTGAGCTGCATGCACGCAGCAGTAATCAAATTCTATTCCTTGTCCGATTCTATTTGGGCCGCCGCCTATTACAATAATTTTCCTGCTATATTTATTAGGATGTGATTCGCATTCGTCTTCCCATGTTGAATACATATATGCCGTTTCAGTTGAAAATTCTGCTGAACACGTATCAATTCTTTTGTATACAGGATGTAATTTTAATTTATATCGAAGGTGGCGTATTTCGCGTTCTTTTGTATCAGTTAACATAGCTATTCGTAAATCTGAAAATCCCTTTCTCTTAATAAAATAAAAAAAATTATAATCTAGACCAATAAATCCTCTTTTTATAATTTTTTGTTCTAAACTAATAATTTCGTGAATTTGAGAAAGAAACCAAGGATCAATTGATGTTAATTCAAATACATCATTTACAGACATTCCAATTCTAAAAGCATCACCTATATACCAAATACGTTCAGCACCAGGATCTTTTAATTCATGTCTGATTTTTATTAAGCCTTGTTTTTTTTCTAAATGTGAGATTTTTGATTCAAAACCACTCATGCCAATTTCTAATCCACAAATAGCCTTTTGTATAGATTCTTGGAAAGTTCGCCCAATAGCCATTACTTCGCCTACAGACTTCATTTGCGTAGTTAATCTATCATTACATCCTAAAAATTTTTCAAAATTAAATCTAGGAATTTTAGTAACTATATAATCTATTGAAGGTTCAAATGATGCTGTAGTATTTGTACCTGTTATATCATTAGCAAGTTCATCTAATGTATATCCAATAGCTAGTTTAGCAGCTATTTTTGCTATAGGGAAACCAGTTGCTTTAGATGCTAATGCGGAAGATCGAGAAACACGAGGATTCATTTCTATGACAATCATGCGTCCATCTTTGGGGTTGATTGCAAACTGAACGTTAGAGCCTCCCGTTTCCACACCTATTTCGCATAAAATTGCCATGGAAGCATTTCTCATGATTTGATATTCTTTATCTGTTAGCGTTTGAGCTGGCGCTACAGTAATAGAATCTCCGGTATGAATTCCCATAGGATCTAAATTTTCTATTGAACAGACAATAATACAATTGTTATTTTTATCTCGTACGACTTCCATTTCGTATTCTTTCCAACCAATAAGTGATTCATCAATTAAAAGTTCTGTTGTTGGGGATAATTTTAATCCTCTTTCACAAATCTCTTCAAATTCTTCTTGATTATAAGCAATTCCACCACCATGTCCACCCATAGTAAAAGAAGGTCTTATAATACATGGAAAACCTACTTTTTTTAAAACAAACAAAGCTTCCTCAATATTATGTGCAATACCGCATTTTGCAGTTTTTAAGTGCAATTTTTTCATTGATTTTTCAAATAGCTTTCTGTCCTCAGCTTTATTGATTGCATTAATTGTTGCTCCAATAATTTTTACATTATGTTTTTTTAATATTCCCCGTCGATCTAATTCTAAAGCACAATTAAGTGCTGTTTGACCGCCCATTGTTGGTAACAATGCATCAGGATTTTCTTTTTTTATAATTTTTTTTATTATTTTCCAGTAAATAGGTTCAATATATGTTGCATCTGCCATGCAGGGATCTGTCATAATAGTAGCTGGATTAGAATTAACTAAAATAATTCTATAACCCTCTTCTTTTAATGCTTTGCATGCTTGTGCGCCAGAATAATCAAATTCACATGCTTGACCGATTATTATTGGTCCAGCACCGAGAATTAAAATTGATTTTATTTTGGTAGATTTAGGCATTTTTTTCCCGAATTAATTACGAAATTTTGATTGATTGAGTAATTTGATAAAAT
The DNA here is from genome assembly GCF_003096055.1 of Buchnera aphidicola (Melanaphis sacchari). Lineage (NCBI taxonomy): Bacteria > Pseudomonadati > Pseudomonadota > Gammaproteobacteria > Enterobacterales > Erwiniaceae > Buchnera > Buchnera aphidicola. The sequence continues at coordinate 473,830 of NZ_CP029161.1, read as the reverse complement.
GATCAAATAAATATGCAGCATCATGCGGACCAGGACTAGCTTCTGGATGACCTTGAAAACTAAAAGCTGGTTTGTTAGTAAAAGATAAACCTTGCAGGGTTCCGTCAAAAAGAGAGCTATGTGTTATAAATATATTTTTAGGCATATTTTTTTTGTCAACAGTAAAGCTATGATTTTGAGAGGTAATAATTACTCGGTTTGTTTTTATTTCTTTAACAGGATGATTTCCCCCGTGATGACCAAATTTCATCTTAATGATACTAGCTCCGCTAGCCAATGCAAGAAGTTGGTGCCCTAGGCATATTCCAAAGATTGGAATATTAATTTTAAGAAAATATTTAATTGCATTTATAGCATATTGACAAGGTCTAGGATCACCTGGTCCATTGGATAAAAAAATTCCGTCAGGAGATAACTTTAGAGCGTCTTCGGCACTTGTTGTAGCAGGAATAACTGTTAAATAACATCTTCTATCCACAAGCATTCTTAGTATATTTCTTTTAACCCCAAAATCATATACAACAATATGAAATAAAAATTTCTTTTTTTTCTCAAAAAGAGGTTTTTTTTCATGAAGCAATAAACTGCCTTTATCCCAATTATAAACAACCTTTGTACTAACTTTTTTTGCTAGATCTAATCCTTGTAAACTTAAAAAATTTTTCGCTTTTTTATGTGCGATAATATAATTTTCTTTTTTATCTTCCATAATACAGCCATTTTGAGAACCCTTAGTACGCAAAATTCGCGTTAATTTCCTCGTATCAATATCAGATATTCCAACAATATTATTTTTTTTTAAATAAGAAGAAAGATTTTTTTCACTTCGATAATTACTAGAGATTCTTGACAAATCACGGATAATTAAACCTCTTATATGAAGCTTAGATGATTCTTCATCATAATAATTAGTTCCAACATTGCCAATGTGCGGATGAGTTAACGTAACGATTTGATGTGAATACGAAGGATCGGTGACTATTTCTTGATAACCAGTGATTGATGTATTAAAAACGACTTCGCCTACAGTGCTTCCTTTAGCCCCAATGGAACGTCCGTGAAACCTGGTTCCATCTTCCAAAACTAATACTGCTAATTGACCCAAAGCAGCCTCCATTAAAAAATATAGTATTAATTAAATTTTAAATATATAGCATGAGAATTATTAAAATTTATTAAAAAATGTATTTTATTTTAACTAAAATCAATATTCTTGTCTAATTATAGTAGAGAATATTTGTATTTTAAGAAAAACAAAATATTTTTTAGTTTTTCTTTAGTACATCTTGCATATTAAACAATCCTTTTTTTCTTGCGTTCACCCATATAGCTGCTTCTATAGCGCCTTGAGCAAAAGCTTCTCTATTAAAAGCAGTGTGAGTAATTTTAATTTCTTCAAAAGAATTTGAAAAAATAGTACTATGCTTTCCTATAATTTCTCCTGATCTTATACTAGAAAATCCAATTTTTTTTGTTTCTCGAGTTTTTTTGATTCCTTTTTTATAATATAATGAATGCTCTTCAAGATTCCATTGCATTGTTTCTGATATTTTCTCGCCAATAGTTAATGCAGTACCTGAGGGAATGTCTATTTTATTGCGATGATGAAATTCTATAATATCAATATCTGAATTTTTTCCTAAAACTTTAGTGGTTTGATGAACTAATTCATATAATAAATTAATTCCTATGCTAAAGTTTGAAGACATTACTAAAGCAATATCATTAGAATATAATTTAATATTTTTAATTTCTTCTTTGGAAAATCCAGTTGTTCCGATAATAATATTTTTTTTAAATTTTTTACAATATTTTAAGTATTCTAACGTTCCACTGGGATGTGTAAAATCGATTAAAACGTCAAAATCATTTTTCTTAATATCTAAAGTATCGCTAGTTAATGTATTGATTTTTCCTATTCCGATAATTTCTCCGATATCTTGATTAATTGAAGGATGATTTTTTTCAACTAAAGCAGCAATTAAAGAAGTATTTTTATTTTTTTTAATCGCTTTAATTAATGTTTGACCCATTCGACCTGTAGCACCAGAAATTGCAATACGAGTTATATTTTTATTCATTATTTTTTCTTCATGTATATTAAGTTTTTAGGTATTTTGAATATTTTTTCTTCTTTGATTCCCTGAATTTCTCTTATATTTTTTGCGCCTATTTTTTTTAAATGTTTAATAACTTCTTCTATTAAAATATTAGGCGCCGATGCTCCTGCTGTAACGCCAATATATTTTATATTTTTTAACCATTTTTTCTTGATATCAAGAAATGATTCAATTTGTTTTGTAGGTACTTTCATTTCTTTGCCTAATTCTGTCAAGCGATTGGAATTCGATGAATTTTTAGAACCTATTACAAATATTATATCACTTATTTGTGTTAATTGAATCATTGCTTTTTGTCGGTTTGTTGTAGCGTAGCATATATCTTCTGTTTTAGGCCCAGAAATATTTGGGAATTTATTTCTAAGAGCTGAAATTATAGATTTTGTATTATTAACTGACAAGGTGGTTTGGGTGAAAAACTTTATTTTTTTATTTTTATCAATTTTTAATTTTTTAATATCTTGGATATTTTCAATAAGGTGTATTTTTCTTTTTTTATTATCATATCTACTTAGTGTGCCTATTATTTCAGGGTGTCCTTGATGACCAATAAGAATTGTTTCTATAGATTTTTTACTTGCTTTCGAAACTTCAACATGAACTTTTTTAACTAATGGACAAGTTGCATTTAAAATAATTAATTTTTTTTTTATTGCTTGTTGTTCTACTTGTTTTGATACTCCATGAGCTGAAAAAACTATGACGGAATGATCTGGAACATCTAAAATATTTTCAATAAAAATTATTCCTTTTTTTTTAAAATCTTTTATGACATATTGATTATGTACTAATTCGTGTTTTACATAAATAGTAGATTTATAAAATTTTAAAGCATGTTCTACTATTGCAATAGCTCTTTTAACTCCTGCGCAAAAACCTCTTGGATTAGCCAGTATAATTTCCATAAATTATTCCAAATATTTTTTATTAATTAAATTAATATATTTTATTTAAAATATAATATATGACTAAAAAATTTTATGATATAGAATTTTCTAACGATAATAGTTATTTTTAATAATTATCAATATACCAATAAAAATACTACTATCAGCTATATTAAATGTAGCAAAATGCCAATTATTAATATGAAAATCAATAAAATCTATTACAAATCCATATTGTATTCGATCTATTAGATTTCCTATTGCACCTGCAATAACTAGAGAATAAGAAAAAAGTTTTTTTTTTAGTTTTAAGAAAGTATTTATAATAAAAATTATAATAATTATATTAAAAGTTAATAAAAAGTTTTTTTGCCATTTTTCTTGATCTGAAAATATGCTAAATGCTATTCCATAATTATGAACATGAAAAAAATTTAATACTGAGAAAATATTTTTTTTTTCATATATATATAAATTTTTTAAGATCCATTTTTTACTATAGATATCTATTGATAATATTAGTACCATTAGGGCAATATGTATCCAATAATTTTTTTTAATAACATATTTTTTTTTCATATAAATAATCGTTTTTCACCATTTCCTACTGTATTTGAAATGCAACGTGTACAAATTTTAGAATTTTGAGTATTTTTTACAGTAATATTATAGTGCCAGCATCTTGGACATTTATTTGCTTTGACTTTTTTTAAAGATACTTTTAATTCAGATATAATATTGCTTTTTTTTGCGTGTTTTGGTGCGGTATCATATGATTTAATTATTACGTGTGATGTTAAAAATAAAAATTTTAATTCATCGCCTAAAATTTTTAATTTATCTCGTATTTTTGACGAAATATATAATGTAATTGAAGCTTCTAATGAATTCTTTATATTATAATTTTTAATTTCTTCTTCTAAAAGCTTATTAACTTCATTTTTAATAGAAATTAATTGATTCCAAAAATCATTATTAAATATATTATTTGATTTTAAATAAAATAATTTATCAGACCATTCTTCTGTAAATACGTATTGAGATTTTTGTCCTGGTAAAAAGTCCCAAGTTTCATTAGCAGTAAATGACAATATTGGAGCTATCCAACGAACAAAAGCATGAATGATATAATATATAGCTGTTTGACAACTTCTTCGTGCTAAACTATCTTTTTTTAATGTATATTGACGATCTTTGATAATATCAAGATAGAAAGAACCCATTTCAATAGAACAAAAGTACATTAAACGTTGTATTACAGCATGAAAATTATATTTAGAATATGAGCGAATGATTTCTTCTTGTGTTTTTTTTGCTTGATGAATGATCCATGTGTCTAAAAAAATCATTTTTTCATTAGGTACAATATGTATTTCAGGATCAAAATCATAAATATTTGCTAACATAAAACGTATTGTATTTCTTATTCTTCGATAAATATCTGAAGTATTTTTTAATATTTCTTGAGATATTGAAATATCGTTAGAATAATTAGACGAAGCTACCCACAATCTTAAAACATCTGCTCCTAAAGTATTTACTATGTCATTAGGACTAATAGTATTTCCTATAGATTTAGACATTTTTTCTCCCTTTCCATCAACCACAAATCCATGTGTTAACACTTCAGAATATGGTGCTTTTTTGTTTATCAACATAGATATAATTAACGACGACATAAACCAACCTCTATGTTGATCAGAACCCTCCAAAAACATGTCTGCTCTATTTGTAGAATATTTTTTATTGTGATACTTTATTGTCGTATGAGTATTTCCTGATTCAAACCATACATCTAATATATCGAATATTTGATAATATTCATGATGTTTTTCATTAATAATACTTTTTAAATTTATATTCCACCATGCTTCAATGCCTTCTAATTCTACCCTTTGTGCTATTTTTTCCATAATAAAAAAATTTTTAGGGTGAATTTCTTTGGTTTTTTTATCTATTAAAATAGACATTGGAACACCCCATCTTCTTTGTCTGGAAATACACCAGTCGGGTCTTTTTTTTATCATTTCTGATATTCTAGATTTCCCCCATTCAGGAATCCATAAAACTTTTTCTATTTTTTCCAGAGTTTTTTTGCGAAGTATTTTATTAATTTTAATAAACCATTGTGGTGTAGCTCTAAATATAACAGGTGTTTTATGTCTCCAACAATATGGATAATTATGTTTTAAGGTTGTGTATTTTAATAAACAATTATTTTCAATTAACAAATTAATAATTATTTTATTAGCTTGGAATATATTGATACCATCTAATTTAGGGTGAGTATTTTTTTTATAAAAACCTTTAGAATTTATTAAATTAAGTGTTTTTATATTATATTTTTGCGCGACAAGATAATCATCTTGTCCATGATCAGGTGATGTATGAACAGCTCCTGTACCCGATTCATTAGTTACATGTTCGCCTAATATTACAGGAACTTTCCTTGAAAGAAATGGATGTAAAAATTTTATTCCCTCTATTTTTTTTCCTAAAAAAGAAGTTAAAAGTTTCCAATGATTTATCTTGAAAAGATTTAATACTTTATCAACTAATTTTTTTTCTAAAATAAAATTATATTTTTCAGTTTCTATTAATTGATATTCAAAATCGGGATGAATTGCAATAGCTTGACTAGAAGGGAGTGTCCATGGCGTCGTAGTCCAAATGGGAAGACATATATCTTTATTATTTGATATTTGAATATTAAATATTTTTTTAAAATTTTCTTGATTATTTTTCATTGCCACAAAAACTGAATCTGATTTTTTTTCAAAATATTCAATTTCTGCATCTGATAAGGATGAGTGACATTTTAAGCACCAATGAACAGGTTTAAAATCTCTATATAAATATTTTTTTTTAATAATTTTAGATAATGTTCTAATAATATTTGCTTCGTTTTTAAAATCCATTGTAAGATTAGATTTTTCCCAATCCCCGATAATTCCTAATCGAATAAAGTCTTCTTTTTGTTTTTTTACTTGTTTTTTCGCATATTTTCTACATTTTTTTTGAAATTCGGCAATATTTATATCTTTTTTTTGAATTTCTATTATTTCCTCAACTTTTTGTTCAATTGGTAAACCGTGACAGTCCCACGATGGTATATAGGGTGCATCAAATCCTGACATATTTTTTGATTTTATAATTATATCTTTTAAAATTTTGTTGACTGCATGTCCTATATGAATATTTCCATTAGCATATGGAGGCCCATCATGTAAAAAAAATATTTTTTTTTCTTTCTTTTTTGTACGAATTAATTCATAAATATTATTTTGATGCCAATTGTATAGGATTTTTGGTTCTTTTACAGAAAGATTAGCTTTCATTGAAAATTTTGTTTTAGGTAAATTCAAGCTTTTTTTATAATCATTCATATTTTTTTTTATTTTCTTTTATTTTTTTAAAATATTTTTGAGTAAATTGAACATCTTTAGATATCTGATTTTTTAAAAATTTTATTGAAGAAAAATTAAATTCATTTCTTATTTTTTTATATAAAAATATTTCTATTTTTTTTTCATATAAATTTATATTTGTATCAAATAAGTGCACTTCGAGAATTTTTTGTTTTTTTTGAGTAATATAATTTTTTTTGATTCCAATGTTGCATACACCTATAAATTTTATGTTCTGAAAACAAGAAACTTTTACTGCATATACTCCATTTTGTATAGGATTGTTAGGATATAACAGAATATTAGCTGTGGGATAACCTATTTTTCTTCCGATTTTATTTCCATGGATAACTCGACCTAAAATGCTAAATGGACGACCAAGTAATGATCTAGCTAATTCAATTTTATCCGCTATTAAATATTTTCTAATATTGGTACTGCTAACTTTATTATTTTTTTTATATATGGAAGGAATTTCAATAACTTTGAATTGATATTTTTCTTCAAGTTTTTTTAATAAAGAAATATTTCCATGTCTTTTTGATCCAAATTTAAAATCTTCTCCGATAATTATATATTTTGTATTTAGTTTTTTTATTAAAATTTTTTCAATAAATATTTCTGGACTTAAAGATGAAAAATATTTATTAAATTTAATACATAAGATGGTATCAATTTTCCATTTTTGGATATATTTAATTTTTTGTTGAAACTGCATAAGCCTTTTTGGTGCTTTTTTTTTATTTAAAAATTCTAATGGTTGCGGTTCAAATATAATTATCGTTTTTGATATATTGTTTGTTTTTCCTATTGTACATAATTCAGAAAATATTTTTTGATGTCCTAAATGCATTCCATCAAAATTTCCAATACTTACAATAGACGAAGGGTTAATTATATTTGTATTATTAATATTTCGTATAAGCTTCATTTTTTTACCTGATTTAAATGAAGTAATTTCGTGGTAATAAATTTCTGTACTACTTTGATGATATATAATATCATTATATCTATATAGTGCTTTAATATATTTTAAAAATTTTTTATAATTTATCTTTTCGATTTAGGAGAAAAAATTGGCAAATATTAAATCTGCTAAAAAAGATTCCATAACATCTGAACAACGTCGCAAAAACAATACAAGTCAACGCTCAAAAATAAAGACTTTTATAAAAAAAGTACGTTTAGCTATTATTTCCGGAGATCAAGAAAAAGCACAGTATGCTTTTAAAAATATGCAGCCTATTATTGATAAATATGCGACTAAAGGTTTAATACATAAAAATAAAGCAGCTCGATATAAATCTAATTTATCATTACAGATTTTAAAGTTAAAAAATAAAAAACATTAAATTTTTTTATAGTATTGCCTCTAATTTCATTCAGAAGCAATACTTTATAATATTTTATTTAGTTAAGTCATCAAAAAATCTTTTAACACCGTCAAAAAATCTTTTTGATCGTGGACTGTTTTTATTATTCTGAATACTGTTTAAACTATTTCCTAGTTCTTTTAAAAGATATTTTTGTTGTGTATTAAGATTTACCGGTGTTTCTACGACTATACGGCATAATAAATCACCTTGACTTCTATTCTGTACTGATTTAACACCTCTTCCTCGAATACGGAATAGTTTTCCGGATTGTGTTTCAGATGGTATTTTTAATTTTACTCTACCATCTAATGTTGGCACTTCTATTTCTCCGCCTAATGCGGCCATAGCGAAATTAATTGGCACTTCACAGTACAAATCGTTTTCTTTTCTTTCAAAAATATGATGTTTGCTAACAGTCATCTGAACATATAGATCTCCTGGTTCTGCGCCATTAATTCCTGCTTCTCCTTCGTTATTTAAGCGAATTCGATCATTAGTATCAATTCCAGGCGGAATTTTGATCGATAAATTTTTATGTGTCTTAATTCTTCCTTGTCCGCGACATATTCGACATGGATTTTTTATTACAGAACCTTGTCCTTGGCACGAAGGACATGATTGCTGTACTGTAAAAAATCCCTTTCTCATGTGAATTTGCCCTTTTCCTTGACACATTGAACATCTGTTTGGTTTAGATCCATTATTTGATCCAGTGCCATAACAACTATTACATTTTTGAAATGTTGGTATGCGAATTTCTTTAATCACACCTTTTACTGCTTCTTCTAAAGATATTTCCATGTTATAACATAAATCTGATCCTTTTTTTACTCTCTGGTTTCTACTGTTATTTCCAAATATATCACCAAAAACGTCTCCAAAGATATCTCCGAAATCCGAAGAACTAGTAAAAGTGCTATAAGTATTTTGTTGGTTATTTCCATTTTCAAATGCTGCATGTCCGTATTGATCATATGCACTTCTTTTTTCTTCATTTATTAAAACTTCATAGGCTTCTTTTATTTCTTTAAATTTATTTTCAGAATTTTTATCTCCTTGATTGCGATCAGGATGATATTTCATAGCTAATTTTCTATATGCTTTTTTAATTTCTCGATCTTCAGCTGATTTGGAAATTCCTAAAATTTGATAGTAGTCTTTTTTGGGCATTATATAGTACTTCCTGATTTTCAAATAAGTGCACGGGCGTAAAAATTTATTTACGCCCGTGCGAGTTTGGAGATAGTTTGTAATTTTTCTATTTTTGATTAGAAGATATTATTTTTTAGGATCTTTTATTTCTTCAAATTCTGCATCTACTACGTTCTCATCTTTTTTTGATTTAGATGATTGGTTTTCATTTTTTATATTTTCTTCTGTTTGATTTTGATTTATTTCTGAAAGTTTAGATGAAATTTTTAAGAGATTTTGTATATTTTTTTCGATTTCAGATTTATCTTCTCCTTTTAATGATATTTCCAATTCATCTAAAGCTGATTTAATTTTTTCTTGATCTGTTTTTTCGATTTTTTTCTTGTTATCATCTAATTGTTTTTTTGTATTATGAACTAATTGATCGCCTTGATTTCTTATTTGAACTAATTCTTCAAACTTTTTATCTGCTTCTGCATGCGCTTCAGCGTCATTAATCATTTTTTTAATTTCTGATTCATTAAGTCCAGAGGAAGCTTTAATAGTAATTTTTTGCTCTTTTCCAGTTTTTTTATCTTTTGCAGATACATGTAATATTCCATCAGAATCAATATCAAATGTTACTTCAATTTGAGCGGTTCCTCTTGGAGCTGGTTGAATTCCGTCTAAATTAAATTGTCCTAATGATTTATTATCTAAAGCTCTTTTTCTCTCTCCTTGAAGAACATGTATTGTTACCGCTGATTGATTATCTTCTGCTGTTGAAAAAACTTGACTGTGTTTAGTGGGGATAGTAGTGTTTTTATTAATTAAAGAAGTCATTACTCCCCCCATAGTTTCAATTCCAAGTGAGAGTGGTGTTACGTCAAGTAGTAAAACATCTTTAACATCACCTGAAAGTACGCCTCCTTGTACTGCAGCACCAACAGCAACAGCTTCATCGGGATTCACATCTTTTCTAGGTTCCTTGCCAAAAAATTCTGCAACTTTAGATTGTACCATAGGCATACGTGTTTGACCGCCTACTAATATCACATCATTTATATCAGATATAGATAATTCTGCGTCTTTTAAAGCCATTTTTAATGGTTTAATTGATCGAAGTACTAAATCTTCTACCAAGGATTCTAATTTTGAACGAGTGACTTTTATGTTAAGGTGTTTAGGTCCGCTAGAATTTGCTGTAATATATGGTAAGTTTACGTCTGTTTGTTGTGCTGATGATAATTCTATTTTTGCTTTTTCTGCAGCTTCTTTAAGTCTTTGCATAGCTAATGGATCGTTTCTTAAATCTATTCCTTGTTCCTTTTTAAATTCTTCTACGAGATAGTTAATTAATCGGCTATCAAAATCTTCTCCACCTAGATGTGTATCCCCATTAGTTGAGAGTACTTCAAATGTTTTTTCCTTATCAACATCGTCAATTTCAATAATGGATATATCAAAAGTTCCTCCTCCTAAGTCATATACTGCTATTGTTCTATTTCCCTGACCTTTGTCTAATCCATAAGCAAGCGCTGCAGCTGTAGGTTCGTTTATAATCCTTTTAACTTCTAATCCTGCTATTCTACCCGCATCTTTAGTGGCTTGTCGTTGAGCATCATTAAAATATGCCGGTACTGTAATCACTGCTTCTTTAATAGATTCTCCTAAGTAATCTTCTGCAGTTTTTTTCATTTTTTTTAATACTTCTGCAGAAATTTGAGGAGGTGCTATTTTTTTTTCTTTTATATTAATCCAAGCGTCACCATTATTAGAATTAACAATGTTATATGGCATAATTTTTATATCACGCTGTACTTCATCATCCTTAAATTTTCTTCCAATTAATCGTTTTATAGCAAATAGTGTATTTTTTGGATTTGTAATAGCTTGGCGTTTAGCAGGTTGTCCTACTAAAATTTCTCCTTCTTGTGTATACGCAATGATTGAAGGTGTAGTGCGATCACCTTCTGAATTTTCTAATACGCGTGGTTTGTTGCCATCCATAATGGCAACACAAGAGTTGGTTGTTCCCAAGTCAATACCAATAATTTTGCCCATTAAATTTTCTCCTATTTTATTTTGATAAATTGGGTTTGCAACCTTTATGCGGCCATTTTTTTGGCTTTTAATTAGCTACATAGGATTGTATTGTAAAATATTTATCTATAAAGTTGAATGATTACTAAATGGGGACTTTTTTTAAGGCATCAAGGTCTAGCTGTAAAAAAATTAACCTAACGAAAGATATTTTAAATAGTAATTTTTGTAATAACTATTTGATAATACAACACTTTTTTTGAAAAAAATAATATTTCTCAATAAAATTTAATTTATTGATTAAGTATTTAATATATATTGAATATTTATTTTTTATTAAATGGTTTATAATATTATTAAATATATTTTTTAATGCAGGAGTATTTTTAGATAATACATATATATTTTGAAAATAAGTATTTTTTTTTAAAATGTAATGATAGGAGTTTATTCATGTTAAATCAAATCTCAGGAATTAATGAATATTTTTCTTTTTTCTGGTTTATTTTTTTTTCTTTATTTTTATGTTTTTTTATGTTGTTTTTAAGTTATTTTTTAGGAGGTAAATCAAAATCAAGATATAAAAATATTCCTTTTGAATCAGGCGTTACTGCAGTAGGTGATACATCCCTTCGTTTTTCTATAAAATTTTACCTTATTGCAATGTTTTTTGTAGTTTTTGATGTGGAAGCATTATATTTATATGCATGGTCTACAAGTGTTTTAGAAACCGGATGGACAGGATTTTTTGAAGGTTCTATGTTTATAGCTTTGCTTTTATTATCATTGTTTTATTTAATTCGTATTAAAGCATTAAATTGGATATAATGGTACGAATTTAAATATTCATTAGTGTGCACAAGATTTAAATAAATTAGGATTTAAAATCAATGGAATACAAAAATTATACTTTAACAAAAGTAGACGAAGAGATTAATAGTAATAAGCATTATCCTCGGAGAATTAGAGAATCTGTTACGGATCCTATAGAAAGTTATTTAAAAAAAAATGTTTTTATGGGGAAAATTAGTCAAATTTTACATAGAGTAGTAAATTGGGGGAGAAAAAATTCTTTATGGCCATATAATTTTGGGTTATCTTGTTGTTATGTGGAAATGGTTACATCTTTTACTTCAGTGCATGATGTTGCGCGTTTTGGATCAGAAGTATTAAGAGCTTCACCAAGACAAGCAGATGTAATGGTAATTGCTGGTACACCATTTATTAAAATGGCGCCTATTATTCAAAGATTATATGATCAAATGTTAGAACCAAAATGGGTTATTTCTATGGGAGCATGTGCTAACTCAGGTGGTATGTATGATATTTACTCTGTTGTTCAAGGAGTAGATAAGTTCTTACCAGTAGATATTTATATACCAGGTTGTCCTCCTAGACCTGAAGCTTATATGCAAGCTCTCACGTTACTTCAAGATGCTATTCATGAAGAAAGAAGACCGCTTTCATGGATGATAGGAGAGCAAGGAATATATCAAAAAAAAATGCCTTCAGAAAAAAATAAAAAAAGAAATAAAGTAATTTCTATTGTTAATCTTCCAACTACAGAAAAAATCTAATTTTATTTTGAATAAAAATATGTTTTAAATATTTTTCATAGTTATTTAAAATTTTTTTAATACTCTTTAAAGCTTTTTATTTTAATTTATTAACGAGTAACCGAGAAATCCATGAAAGATATGGTGCAAAAAATAGATAAGTTTTTAGTTCAAGACAATAAAAAAAATTTGTTGATTATTGATGAGTTAAAAAACGCTTTTGGAGAGGATTTTTGTGTTCTTCAAAAAAGCAAGATTGGCTTTCCAATAATATGGATAAATAAAACATTTTTATTAAAAGTTGGTAAATTTTTATATAACTTATCCAGACCTTACAGCATGTTGTTTGATTTGCATGGAGTAGATGAACGATTTCGTTCGTATCGAGATGGTTTACCTCAAGCAGATTTTTCAGTTTTTTATCATTTAATATCCTTTGATCGTAATTCTGATCTAATGATTAAAGTTCCTTTATTTAGTGATGATTTAGTTGTCCCTACTTTTACAAAAGTATTTCCGAATGCTAATTGGTATGAACGAGAAACGTGGGAAATGTTTGGAATTGTATTTGATAATCACCCCTTTCTAACTAGAATTATTATGCCGCATTGGTGGAAAGGTTACCCTTTACGAAAGGATCATCCGGCTAGAGCAACTGAGTGTACACCTTTTTTTTTCGATGAAAAAAAAGAAGATTTACAAATGAATAGTTTACAATTTAAACCTGAATTATGGGGTATGAAGCGTAAAAATGATAATGTAGATTTTATGTTTTTAAACTTAGGCCCTAATCATCCGTCGTCTCATGGAGCTTTTAGAATTGTTTTACAATTAGATGGTGAAAATATTATAGATTGCGTTCCTGATATTGGATATCATCATCGCGGAGCAGAAAAAATGGCAGAGAGACAATCGTGGCACAGCTATATTCCATATACAGATCGCATTGAATATTTGGGCGGATGCATTAATGAAATGCCTTATGTTTTAGCTATTGAAAAATTAGCAAATATTTCTGTTCCAAAAAAAGTAGAAGTAATTCGAGTTATGCTATCTGAATTATTTCGTATTAATAGTCATTTATTATATATTTCGACTTTTATTCAAGATGTTGGTTGTATGACTCCAGTATTTTTTGCTTTTACTGATCGTCAAAAAATTTATGATTTAATTGAATCTATTACTGGTGCGCGCATGCATCCTGCTTGGTTTCGAATTGGAGGGGTAGCTCATGACCTTCCAAAAGGGTGGAATATTTTATTAAAAGATTTTCTTAAATGGATGCCTAGTAGATTAAAATATTATATAAAATTGTCTTTAAAAAATACAATTTTAATCAATCGTTCAAAGGGAGTGGCGAAATATAATAAGAAAGAAGCATTAAAATGGGGCGTGACAGGGTCTGGTTTGCGTGCTACTGGATGCAATTTTGACGTAAGAAAATCACGTCCTTATTCTGGATATGAAAATTATGTTTTTGAGGTTCCAACTGGAAGTGGAGTAAGTGATTGTTATTCAAGAGTTATGATTAAAGTAGAAGAAATTTATCAAAGTTTATCTATTTTAAAACAATGTTTAAATAATATGCCAGATGGACCCTTTAAAGCAGAACATATATTGACTACTCCTCCCCCTAAAGAACTTGTGCTGAATGATATTGATACTATGATTTCCCATTTTTTACAAGTTTCATGGGGACCTGTAATGCCAGTAAATGAAAGTTTTCAGATGATTGAAGCTACTAAAGGAATCAACAGTTATTATTTAATTAGCGATGGTGGTACAATGAGTTATCGCACAAGAATACGAACACCTAGTTTTCCTCATTTACAACAAATACCTTCAGTTATTCGTGGTAGTTTAATATCAGATTTAATTGTATACTTAGGGAGTATAGATTTTGTCATGTCAGACGTGGATAGATGATTATGCATAAAAAAAAAAAATATTAAGAGAAATTTCTACAAAATTTTCATTAAGTTTTGTTGAAATTAACGAAATTGAAAAACATAAAAAATGTTATGAAAATTCAAGAGCAGTGTCGATTGAAGCATTAAAAATTGTTCAAAAACGACGAGGTTGGATTTCTGATCAAGCGATTTACGAAATTTCTAAAATACTCAATCTTAACGCAAGTGAAGTAGAAAGCGTGGCAACATTTTACAGTCAGATTTATCGTCAACCTGTAGGTCAAAATATAATTCGTTATTGTGATAGCGTAGTTTGCTATATAATGGGTTATAAAAAGATTAAAAAAACTTTAGAGAACTATTTGTCTATTCAAATCGGACAAACTACTAAAGATAGTAAATTTACTTTATTACCAGTATGTTGTTTAGGAAATTGTGATAAAAGTCCTGCCATAATGATAAATGAAGATTTATATTCTCATCTAACTCCAGAATCTACAATAAGTTTATTGGAATCATACAAATGAATAAATTTATGCGACGTGAAGAAACTCATCCTCTTACTTGGCGATTAAGAGACGATCAAGATACTGTTTTTATTCAAGAATATTGTAATAAGAATGGTTATTCTGCTTTAAAAAAAGCTTTAAATGAAATGTCTCCGAGCTGTGTCATAAAATTAATAAAAGAGTCGGGCTTAAAAGGAAGAGGAGGTGCGGGATTTTCTACAGGTCTAAAATGGAGCTTGATGCCTAAAATAAATTTACATGAAACCCGTTATTTAATATGTAATGCAGATGAAATGGAACCAGGTACTTATAAAGATAAACTATTACTTGAACAATTACCACATCAATTGATTGAAGGTATTATACTGGCATCATTTGCTTTAAATGTTTCCCGTAGTTATATTTTTTTAAGGGGAGAATATACTAAAGCAGCGTCTATATTAAAAAAATCTATAGAAGAAGCAACAAATTATAGATATCTTGGTTCAAATATTCTCAATAGTGGTTTTGATTTAGAAATAATTTTACATACTGGTGCTGGACGTTATATTTGCGGAGAAGAAACCGCACTAATTAATTCATTAGAAGGTAGAAGAGCAAATCCAAGATTAAAGCCTCCTTTTCCTGCTATATTCGGATTATGGGGAAAACCTACCTGCGTTAATAACGTTGAAACATTGTCTAATGTTCCGTGTATTATTTTAAATGGATTTAATTGGTATAAAGGATTATCTAAAAGTGTAGATTCTGGTACTAAATTAATGGGTTTTTCAGGAAAAGTAAATAATCCTGGTGTTTGGGAGCTGCCTTTTGGTACTACTGCTCGAGAAATTTTAGAAAAATATGCTGGTGGAATGAAATCGGGTTTTTTTTTAAAAGCTTGGCAACCTGGAGGAGCTGGCACAGATTTTTTAATTGAAAAACATTTAGATATTCCTATGGATTTTATTAGCGTTAAAAACGCAGGTAGTCGCTTAGGAACAGCTATTGCAATGGCTGTAGATAATAAAATTAATATGGTTTCTTTAGTATATAATATAGAAAAATTTTTTTCTCGTGAATCATGTGGTTTATGTACACCTTGTAGAGAAGGTTTGCCATGGATTGTAAAAATATTATATGATTTAAAGAAAAAAAATGGTAAAAAAAATGATTTAGACGATCTGCATCGTTTATGTGTTCAATTAGGACCGGGAAAAACATTTTGCGCCCATGCCCCGGGAGCAATAGAGCCTTTATACAGTGCAATGAAATACTTTTATTCAGAATTTGAAGATGGCATTAATAAAAAAGATTCGTACTGTGGTAAAAGTGTAAATGGTATTCAATCAAATCAAGCAATTTCAAATATTTAATATTTTAAGAGAAATAATTTTTATTTTAAGATATTTGTTTTTTAAAAAGTAAGAATTTTAGGATTTTTTCTTATGGTTAAAATTTATATCAATGGCAAAATTTATTACGCAAATGAATCAGATAATTTATTACAAGCTTGTTTATCATTTGGTTTAAATATTCCTTATTTTTGTTGGCATCCTATTTTAGGAAGTGTTGGAGTATGTCGACAGTGCGCTGTTACTCAGCATGATAGTTGTTTTGAAGATCAAGGGCGTTTAGTAATGTCTTGTATTACTCCTATTTCTAAAGAAATGAATATTTCGATCAATGATCGTGCTTCAACATTATTTAGACAAAATATTATAGAGCTTTTATTAGCGAATCATCCTCATGATTGTCCGGTATGCGAAGAAGGTGGCAATTGTCATTTACAGGACATGACAGTAATGACTCAGCATAGTTTTCGTAACTATAGATTTTTGAAAAGAACTCATACGAATCAATATTTAGGATCTTTTATCAAACATGAAATGAATCGTTGTATTGGTTGTTATCGTTGTGTTAGATACTATAAAGATTATGCTGATGGTTCTGATTTTGATGTATACGGTGCTAATAACAACATCTATTTTGGTCGTATAGAAGATGGTAATTTAGAAAATGAGCATTCAGGTAACTTGATAGAAATTTGCCCTACTGGTGTGTTTACCGATAAAACGCATTCTAAGAAATATAATCGTAAATGGGATATGCAATATGCACCAGGAATATGTCAGTATTGTAGTGTTGGTTGCAATGTTAGTATTGGAGAGAGATATGGCGAAATACGTCGTATAGAAAACAGATATCATGAAAGTATAAATCATTATTTAATTTGTGATCTCGGTCGTTTTGGATATTCGCATACGACTTTAAAAAATCGTCCTACGCGGCCATCAAAAGGTATTGACAATAAAGCTGATATATTAAATTTTGATCAATCTATAGAAAATTGTGTAAATTTTTTTCATAATTATAAGAGAGTGATTGGAGTGGGTTCTTCTCGTGCTAGCATAGAAAATAATTTTGCACTACAAGAATTAGTGGGAAAAAACAATTTTTCTAATGGAATGTCTAATAAAGAACATCGTTGTATTCAATTGATTTTAAGTACCTTAAAAAATAATAATTTATACGTCCCATCTTTAAAGGAAATTGAAAGTTACGATACAATCTTAGTAATTGGCGAAGATCTAACACAGACATCACCTCGTGTTGCATTAGCGATACGTCAAGCTATAAAAAATAAAGCAAAGAAATTAGCTGTATCAAATGGGATACCTGAATGGAATGCATCTCCTATTTCTAATACTACGGAAAATCATCGAAATTCTCTTTATATTATGAATACTCATGAGACAAAACTAGATGATGTAGCTGAATGGTGCTACTTTGGTTCTATTGATCAGCAAGTAAAATTATTATGCGCTATTTCTCATGCACTTGATAAGAAATTACCGAATATTAAAAATATTCATGATGATTTAATAAAGAAAGCATTTTACATTGCAGATAAGTTAATTTCATCAAAAAAATCATTAATAGTTTCAGGTTCGCATTCTTTTAGTGTATCACTTATTAAGGCATCTATAAATATAGCTACAATAATTAAAAAGAAAAATATCAATCATATTGGTGTAACTTTATTAACTGCTTCTTCAAATGCTTTGGGATTAGGATTGATGGATGGTTTTTCGATAGAAGAGGCATTAGAGAAATTATCACAAAAAACAGCAGATGCTATAATATTTATGGAATACGATTTATACCGCTATCTGCCAAAAAGTGATTGTGATGCTTTTTTTAAAAATAAAAAAAATGTTTTAACTCTAGATCATCAGTATACTAAAACTTATAAAAAATCTGAACTTTCTTTATCTTCAGCAAATTATACAGAGAGCTCTGGTACTATTATTAATTTTGAAGGTCGAGCACAGCGTTTTTTTCAAGTATATAGTCCTTCTTTTTATGATAAAAAATATTGTATTCATCCAAGTTGGAAATGGTTGCATTTTATTAAAAGAAAATTTGAAAAAAAACAAATTTCTTGGATAAATTTAGATGATGTAGTTTCTTCATATTGCCAAAAATATAAAATTTTTAAAAAAATAAACATATCGGAACCAGATTCTTCTTTTCGAATTCATGGTCAAAAAATTGCTCGTTCCCCTCATCGATTTAGCGGTAGAACTGCTTTAAGGTCTCATATTAATGTACATGAACCGGCTCAACCTGAAGATATAAATACTATGTTTTCATTTTCCATGGAAGGGTATAGCAAACCAAATAAACTTATTTCGCATATTCCATTTGCTTGGTTTCCAGGATGGAATTCACCGCAAGCATGGAACAAATTTCAAAAAGAAGTAGGAAAAAAATCTTTATCAGGTGATTCAGGTGTTCATTTGTTTCGCGATAATAGGAAAATTGAAGATTTGTACGTTGATATTTTTTCAAAAGTATCTTTTCAACAAAAATATTGGCGTATAATACCATATTATCATATTTTTGGAAGTGAAGAGTTAACACAATATTCTTCTATTATTCAAGATAATATACCATCAGAATATCTTTTAATTAATGAATTAGATGCGTTTGAATTAGGTTGTAAAAAAACTTCCATGATTAAATTTTTTTGTTTAAAAAAAATGTTTTGTTTGCCTATACGATTATCTAAATTTTTAAGTCGAAAACAGATCGGATTACCTATAGGTAGAAAAGGATTTCCTATGTCTCTTGTAGGCGAAAAAGTTGAGTATTTACAGGAATATGTTAAATGAACTGTTTGGAAAAAAATATGTTTGAAATGTTACTTCAAATTATACAGATAGCATCAATTGTGTTACTTATAATATTTTTTGCAGCTATGTTAAGTATTTTAGAGCGAAAATTATTAGCTTTTTTTCAAAATAGACATGGCCCTAATCGCGTGGGTTGGCATGGAAGTTTGCAATTATGTGCTGATATGATTAAAATTTTATTTAAAGAAGATTGGATACCGCCGTTTAGTAGAAAATTAATTTTTTTTATTTCTCCTATTATATCTTTTATTGCTTTATTATTCGTGATTTCAATTATTCCTCTTTCTCGTAATTTTTTAATAATTAATTTAAATATAGGTATTTTGTTTTTTTTGATGATGGCAGGTTTATCTGTATATTCAATTTTATTTGCTGGTTGGTCAAGTAATAATAAATACGCTTTACTAGGAGCTATCCGGGCTGTTGCTCAAACTTTAAGTTATGAGGTTTTTTTAGGTCTATCCGTAATGGGAGCGGTTGTCAGATGCGGATCTTTTAATATAATAGATATTGTTAATAGTCAAAAAAACATATGGAATATTTTTCCTCAGTTTTTTGGTTTTTTATGTTTTTTTATAGCAGGTTTAGCTGTTTGTCATAGACATCCTTTTGATCAACCCGAATCTGAACAAGAATTAGCTGATGGTTATCATATTGAATATTCTGGTATGAAATTTGGTTTATTTTTCATTGGCCAGTATGTCTCAATGATTACTATTGCGTTATTAATAACATCAATTTTTTTTGGTGGTTGGTTAAGTTTTGGTAATTATGGTTTTATTTTATTTTTTTTAAAAACATTTTTTTTTATTTTTATTTTTATTTTAGTGCGAGCTGCTTTGCCAAGACCTAGATATGATCAAATATTGTCTTTAGGTTGGAAATTTTGTTTACCTTTAACGTTATTAAATTTACTTTTAACGTCTTTTTTTATATTAATATAATTTTTTTTTAAGAGATATTTTATTTATGAATATAAAAAAAATTATTATTGGATTTTTAGTACAAATAAGAAGTCTATGGATGGTATTTATTAATATATTTTCTAAATCCGAAACGAAAATGTATCCAGAAGAAAAAGTTTATTTACCGCCTAGATATAGAGGTCGAATTATATTAACTCGTAATATTGATGGCGAAGAACGTTGTGTGGCTTGTAACTTGTGTGCAGTAGCGTGTCCAGTTGGTTGTATTTCCTTGCAAAAATCTGAAAAAAAAAATAGTCGTTGGTATCCTATTTTTTTTAGAATTAATTTTTCTCGTTGTATTTTTTGTGGTTTATGTGAAGAAGCTTGTCCTACAGCTGCTATTCAATTAATACCAGATTTTGAATTATCAGATTTTAAGAGAAAAAATTTAGTTTACGAAAAAGAAGATTTATTAATTTCAGGCCCAGGAAAGTATCCAGATTATAATTTTTATAGCGTTTCGGGCATAAATATAGATAGTAGTGATACGAATAAATTAAAAGAGATCAGATCAATTCCTATCAATGTGAAAGATTTATTGCCATAAGGAATTTAATAATGAATTTTGCTTTTTTTATATGTTCTTTTATAGCTATAATTTCTACATGTTTTACTGTTTTTCAAAAAAACGCTATTTATTCTTTGATATATTTAATAGTTTCTTTATTGTCTATATCTGGTATATTTTTTTCTCTTGGAGCTTTTTTTGCGGGTGCTTTAGAGGTAATTATTTATGCCGGAGCTATTATTGTTTTATTTATTTTTGTTATTATGACTTTAAACCTTGAAAATAAAAAGAATTTAAAAGAAAAAAAATGTTTAAATCCTATTTATTTTATTGGATCAGGTTTGCTTTTATTAGTTTTATTTATAACTATGACATATTCCATTTTTTTTGGAACCAATCAAAAAATAAAATTTTTTTTAATGCAACCAAAATCTATTGGAATTAGTTTATTTGGTCCTTATGTTTTTTTAGTTGAAATTGCTTCTTTGCTTTTATTATGTGCTTTAATTATTGTTTTTCATATTGGAATGAATAAAAAAACAAATAAAAAAGATTATTAGAAATTTTGATATTACAAAAGGATAAATAATACATGATCTCTTTATTTTTTGGTTTATTTGTATCGTTAGTAATATTTATTTTAGGTTTAATATCTCTTGTTATGCGTCGTAATATATTATTTATGCTGATTAGTTTAGAAATTATGATAAATGCTGCTTCATTATCATTAGTTATAGTTGGATCTTATTGGCAACAAATTGATGGTCAAGTTATGTATGTACTTGCAATAACTACAGCAGCAGCAGAAGCTAGTATAGCATTAGCACTATTGCTTCAATTATATAAAAGAAAAAAAACATTAAATATTAATAATTTAAGCGAGATAAGTGGATGAATATTATTTTTTTAATAATTTTATTTCCATTAATTAGTTTTTTATTTTTATCTTTTACACAAGGAGAAATATTAGAAAAAAATGCAACAAAAATAGGTATTTTTTCAATATTCATATCATTTATTATTACTTTATTTTATGCCCTCACCTTTATGTATGACCCATCTAATATTATTCGCCAAAAATTATGGAATTGGGCGTTTATAAATGAATTAAAAATTAATTTTGATTTAATTTTAGACGGATTAAGCTTGAGTATGTTATTAATAATTACTGGAATAGGATTATTAATACATATATTTTCAAGTTGGTACATGAAAAAAAAGAAAGGTTATTCTCGTTTTTTTGCTTATACTAATTTATTTATATCAAGTATGTCATTATTAGTGTTAGCAGACAATTTTATATTTATGTATTTAGGATGGGAAGGGGTAAGCGTTTGTTCATATTTATTAATTAATTTTTATTATAAAAATACTAAAAATAATTTATGTGCTTTTAAAGCTTTTATTTTAACTCGTATTTCGGATATTTTCTTAATTATTGCATTTTTTATGGCTTATAAAATATATGGTACTTTTAATTTTGAGGAGATTCATTTTTTATCAAGTTTTTTAAAAATAAACAATTCTTTTAATTTAAATATACTTACATTATTTTTATTAATTGGCGTTCTTGGAAAATCAGCACAGTTACCATTACATACTTGGTTATCTGATGCAATGGTCGGTCCTGCACCGGTTTCAGCATTAATACATGCTGCTACTATGGTTACTGCAGGAGTTTATTTGATAGCTAGAACACACTTTTTATTTTTATTAACTCCTAATATTTTGTATACAATAAGTATTATTGGTATAATAACGGTTTGTCTTTCGAGTCTTTCAGCATTAGTTCAAACTGATATAAAACGCATTTTAGCATATTCTACTATGAGCCAAATAGGATATATGTTTTTAGCTTTAGGTTGCCAAGCCTGGATTGCTGCTATTACTCATTTAATTATTCATGCTTTTTTTAAGGCTCTTTTATTTTTATCTTCAGGTTCTTTAATTTTTTCTTGTAATAATCAAAAAAATATATTTAAAATGAGTAGTTTATCTCCGCAATCTCCTATTTTATACTTTAGTTTTTTAATAGGTGGGGCTTCTTTAATTTCATTTCCCTTAATTACTTCAGGGTTTTATAGCAAAGGTAATATTTTATTTAATGTTCTTCAAAATGGTTATAATAATTTATTTTTAATAGGTTTAATTGGTTCTTTTTTAACATCTATTTATACATTTAGAATGATTTTTATAGTTTTTAAATTAAGAAATACTTTAAACATAAAAGATGTTTGCAATTTATTTTCTAAAAAAAAATTAAGTCATGATTTTCCTTTATTAATTCTTATGATTTTATCTAGTATAATAGGCATTTATTTACTACCTCCCTTAATTCATTTATTTCCATTATCTCCAAAATCGCAGGATGGAAAATTTATATTTGAAATAATATCCAGTTTAATATCTTTTTCAGGAATTTTTTTATCTTATTATTTCTGGGTTATTTGCCCGCCTTGGATGGATAAAGTATATCAATTTAAATTTGTTAAATTGATTCGCTTATGTTTATTAAATGGATGGTATATTGATGTGTTTTATAAGATTTTTTTTGTTAATTTTTATTTATATGTATCGAGGATTTTATTTCGTAATCCATTTAATTATTTTTGCAAAATTTTTGTCTATTTGATTAAAAATTTTAATTTTATTTTACTAAAAACAGTTAATGGGAATTTAAAATACTATATATTTTCGATGTTATTGGGTATTACTTTGATATTTATGATAATTTTACTTTTATAAAAATTTTTTAATTAAATTAATGTGTTTAATTGTGATCAATTAAATAGTTCTAATAAATAATAGGAATATATGTCTAATGCTGCTTTCTCTGTTACTTATTACGCCTTTTCTTAGTGGTATTTTTTCATTTTTTTCGTTTAGAATAAATAAAGATATTCCTCGTTGGATTGCGTTGACAGGGATAACAATAACGTTATTAATTGTTATAAAAATGTGTTTTTTTAGCAATTATTCTAGTCATCAAATTGAAAAGTATCCTTGTTGGGATGAGCAATTAATATTACCTTGGATACCTATTTTAGGAATTGATTTTCATATTGCTATCGATAGTTTTTCAAAAATTATGTTATTTTTAACTTCTTTTTTGGGAATAATAGCTATTTTAGTTTCTTGGTGTGAAATTAAAAAGAATGAAGGTTTTTTTTACTTTAATGTCATGCTTGTTATTACTGGAATTATTGGTATTTTTATCGCGTGTGATTTGTTTTTATTTTTCTTTTTTTGGGAAGTTGTACTGATTCCAATTTATTTTTTAATTTCATTGTGGAATCGAGACAAAAATAAATCCCATAAATCTATAAATACTGCAAATAAATTTTTTATATATTCTCAAATATCAGGTTTGTTGATGTTGGTATCAATTTTACTATTAGTTTTTAGTCATTATAAAAATACTGATATTTTAACTTTTAATTACGATATATTATTAACTGGATCTATAGATTCCAAGATTGAATATATTTCTATGTTGGGTTTCTTTTTAGCATTTGCAATAAAAATGCCTATTTTTCCATTTCATGATTGGTTATTAGATTTTCACGCTAAATCTATATACTGTGGAACAGTAGATATAATTAGTGTTTTATTAAAAATTGCTCCTTATGGACTTTTAAGATATAGTAGAGTATTTTTTCCACATGTTTCAGAAAAATTTTCTTTTATAATAATCTTATTAGGTCTTTTCACTTTATTTTATGGTGCATGGGCAGCTTTTTCTCAATTAGATATCAAGCGCTTAATTGCTTATTCTTCAATTTCTCATATGGGTTTAATTTTAATTGCAATTTATAGTAATAATGAAATAGCTTTTAAAGGAGCAGTTATTGAAATTTTATCGAATAGTATTTCTACTGCAGCTTTATGCATTATTTCTGGTCAAATCTATAAATATTTAAAAACACAAGATATTAGTCAAATGGGAGGTTTATGGGAATCTATTTATTGGATCCCAGGATTTTCTTTATTTTTTTCTCTGGCTAATCTAGGACTTCCTGGAACAGGTAACTTTTCTGGAGAATTTCTAATGTTATTTGGAACTTTTAAGACGTATCCAATAATATCTTTAATTGCTGTAATAAGTATTGTTTTTTCTTCTTTATATTCTTTAAATATGATTCAAAAAATATATTTTGGAAAACAAAAACAGATTATTTCAATATTTTTTCCGCATATAAAAGAGTTTTTGATACTGATTATTCTTGCTTTTTCAGTCATTTTATTAGGATTGATACCTCAAAATATACTGTGTTCTTCTTTTGAAGTTATTCATTCTATATATAATTTCAAAAAGTAATTTACTTATTCTGTTTTCAAGATAATAAGGTTATGATGAATAATGATAATCAATCTACAAAAATTAACAGCATTATTTCCTTTTTTAGTATTAATATTAGCTTTAGTAATAGTTATGTTGTCTATTTCTTATAATCGAAATCACTTTTTTGTTGCTACATCCACTGTATTAAGTTTAATAGTATCATTTGTTTCATTGTATTTTTTAATTAAAATTGTTCCCATTGATATTAATAATTTATTTTATATCACTCGATATTCAATTTTATATATTGGTATGATTATTATTTCTAGTTTTTCTACTTGTATTTTTGCGTATTTTTGGTTGTTACATTATCCTTTTAATAAAGAAGAGTTTTATTTGCTAATTTTGCTTTCCACGCTTGGTGCTATTGCTTTATCTATATCTAGCAATATGTTGTCTTTATTTATTAGTATGGAGCTTATGTCTTTACCATATCTTGGTTTAATTGCTTATGCTCATTATCAAAAGTACTCTTTAGAAACATCTTTTAAGTATCTTGTTTTATCTGGAGTTACTTCATCTTTTTTATTGCTTGGGATATCCTGGATATATGCAGTTACTGGAAATCTTTCAATTTCTTCTATAAACAGTGTTTTTAATAATCCATCTAGTACTAATTTTTTAATTATTTTTTTTGGTACAACAATGATATTAATGTCGTTTTTATTTAAATTATCCCTTGTTCCTTTTCATTTATGGATTTCTGATATATATCGAAGAACTTCTTCACCCGTTTTAACTTTTTTTTCTGTTTCTAGTAAAATTGCTATTTTTAGTTTTTTATTATATTTTTTTTCATATCCTTCTATTTTAAATAATAAAAAATTAACTTTAATAATATTATTAATAAGTATTTTTTCAATATTTTTTGGTAATATTATGGCTCTTTTTCAAAAGAATATTAAGAAATTTTTTGGGTATTCTTCTATTTCACAAATGGGCTATTTGTTAATTATTTTTTTAGTTACAAAAAATGATTATCATTTTTCTTTAGAGGCAGGGGGTATTTATTTATTAAGTTATTTATTATCTGGAACAGTATATTTTGGTGTTATCAATTTAATTTCAAATTATTATAATCGCAATCACTTGTGTGAAGAAATTTATTCAATAGATGCATATAAAGGTTTATTTTGGTCACAGCCTCTTTTATCATCAATAATGATTATTACTTGTTTATCATTAGCAGGAATGCCAATGACTTTAGGTTTTTGGGGGAAATTGTACATTTTATCTATTATTATTAAAAATCATTTATGGCCATTAATTTTTTTATTTTTTATTGGTACAATAATAGGTTTTTTAGGTTATTTAAGAGTGATAATAAATTTTTATTTAACTCCTTTAAAAAGCGTTAATTGTATTAATGATATTAATATTCCTTACAATTGGTATTATCATCCTTCAGGAATAATAATACTTTTTTTCAGCATAATAATATTATTTTTAGGTATTTGTCCTAATTTATGGATTTTTTTGACAAAATAAATTTTATAATAAAAATTTTTAAATAATTAATTATTTAGGAAAGTTAAGTGATTTTATATAAGTAACTTTTTTATTTTATTTAAGTTGCTTTCTTTATTTTTGCTATTTTATATTAAATAAATTTTTAGTAAGTATATGAAAAAAAAAATTTTTTATTTGAATAAATATTTTTTTTATTATGTTTTTGTTTTATTGTTTTTTTTATTTATTTTTTGGTTTTTTTCTTATAATAGAAGTGGTTTTTTAGTTGCAAATAAAAATATTTTTTTGTTTTTGATAAGTTATGTATTAGAAATTATTCTTTCTGTAGATAATGTATTTGTGTGGTTTATTATTTTTAAAAAATTTAATATACCAATATTATTTCAAAAAAAAATTTTACTATATGGTTTATTTGGCGCATTTATATTACGCTCTATTATCTTTTATTGTGGAAGTATTTTTTTTAAAAAATTTCATTGGTTATTCTATTTATTTGGAGTATTTTTTATATTAACTGGTATAAAGACAATATTTTTCCCGAATATTGAAAATAGTGAAAATAAAAGTATAAAATTTTTATGGATTTATAAAATTTTTAGAATAACTAAAAATATTCATGGAGAAAATTTTTTTGTAAAAATAAAAGATAAAATTTTTATTACTCCGTTATTTTTATGTCTAATTTGTATAGAATTGAGTGATATCATGTTTTCGTTGGATAGCATTCCTGCTATTTTTTCTATTACTACTAATGTATTTATTATTTTTTCTGCAAATGTTTTCGCTGTTTTAGGGCTGAGATTTACTTATTTATTAACATCTTT
Organism: Buchnera aphidicola (Melanaphis sacchari); assembly: GCF_003096055.1. Lineage (NCBI taxonomy): Bacteria > Pseudomonadati > Pseudomonadota > Gammaproteobacteria > Enterobacterales > Erwiniaceae > Buchnera > Buchnera aphidicola. The sequence continues at coordinate 446,601 of NZ_CP029161.1, read as the reverse complement.
TATGCTTAAGAGATTTCCTATAATGCAGCATGTTTTATCATTTGTTTTAATTTTTATCGGAATAAAAATATTAATCGAAAAATTTTTAGTCCTTCCTATTTTTTTTACTCTTATTTTTATATTAATTTCCTTTTTAATTATATTTTTAATGAGTAAGTTTATATCTTTTAAATAATTTCTTAAATTCTATTTTTAGGAATTAAAATTCTATCTTTTATTTGATTAATTTTTTAACCAATATATAAAAAATTATATCGTTTTACGAATAAAATGCGAATAAATAATATGAATAAGAATCAATATTCTTTTTCCATGTGGTTACAATATTTGGAAAAATTAGAAAAAAAAGAGAGAAAAAATCTTTTTGATTTAAGATTAATTGCGAGAAAATTAGGTTTATTGAACTTAAGATCTTTTTTTTTTACTGTTGGTGGAACTAATGGTAAGGGTACTACATGTGCTTTATTAGAAAAGTTTTTTTTAAATTCAGGTTATCAAGTTGGATTATATACTTCACCTCATTTGATGAATTATACAGAACGAGTTAAAATTAATGGTGTATGTCTTGATGAAAATTATCATATTTTTTCATTTTTAAATATTGAATGTGTAAAAGGTAATATTCCTTTAACTTATTTTGAATTTATTACACTTTCTGCTTTATTTTTATTTAAACAGTATTCATTAGACATCATAATATTAGAAGTAGGTGTTGGAGGTCGTTTGGATGCTACAAATATTATAGATGCAAATTTATCTGTTATCACAAACATTGGTATAGATCATACTTATATTTTGGGGAAAAATCGAACTAGTATTGGTCGCGAAAAATCTGGTATCTTTCGACAAGATAAGATTGCGGTGATTGGTGAAGAAAAAATTCCGTATTCTGTCAAATTTATAGCACAAAGAAAAAAAGCAATATTAAAAAAAATTAATATAGATTGGTCTTGGAATAAAAATCATGATAGTTGGAACTTTTTTAATTCAAATATTCAATTGTATAATTTACCGCTTCCAAAAATACCATTGCCTAATGCTGCTATTTCTTTAGCAGCTTTATATTACTCTGGTTTTAAAATAAATTTAAAAAATTTAAAAAATTCTATTTCTCAAGTTTCTTTACCAGGAAGATTTCAAACTATTTCTCGATTTCCTCGTATTATTCTTGATGTTGCTCATAATTTCAACGCTTCTTTATATTTGTCTAAAAGAATTAGAAAATTAAAAATAAAAGGAAAATTATATGCAATAATTGGCGTTTTAAGAGATAAAGATATCTTAAAAATTATTGAGCCATTAAAAAATCAAGTTTATTATTGGTACGCTTCAGTACTAAAAAATTATCGTACTGCTAATATGTATGAATTAAAAAAAAATATGCCGAAAAATAATACTATTTTTTTTGATAGTATATATAATGTTTGGAAAAATATTAAAAAAATACTTTGCAAGGAAGATGTTGTTCTAGTTTTTGGTTCTTTTATTACTGTTTCTGAGTTTATTATTGCTAAAAATAAAAATTAAAATATATAATTTTTTGGATAGATCATGATTTTAATAGATTATTTTATTTTTTTCATTATTTTTCTTTCTATTTTTTTAGGTTTTTTGAATGGTTTAATTCAAGAATTAATTTCTTCTGTTTTTTGGTTATTTAATATTTATTTTATAGGTAATTATTATTATTTTAATTCTTTTTTTATAAAAAAATCGTGTTCTTTATTAAAAGAAAAAATATTTTTAATTATTTTAATCATTTTTTTTATCATTTTAAAGTTCATATTAAATTTTTTTATAAAAAAAATTATTATCAAAAAAAGATTTTCGAAGTGCAATTTTATCTTAGGCGGTTTATTTGGTTTTTTTAGAGGTACAACGTTGGTTTTTTTTTAATCTTTTTTATCATTCGTTTGCATTATTTTAATATTTTTAAACAATCAATTTTTGTTAGTTTTTTCTTTATATAAATATTTTTTAAAATATAACTTTTATATAACTAAGCACATTAATTAAAATAGTGTGCTTAGAAAATTATATTTAACTGACTTAAAAAATTTTAATGTTCGAACATAGCAGAAATCGATTCTTCATTACTAATTCTTCTTATTGCCTCTGCTAGCATGCCTGCTAACGTTAGAGTTCTAACATTTGGTAGTAATCTAATTTTATTTTGCAGAGGAATGGTATCGCATACTACTACTTCATCAATAACTGAGCTTTTTAAATTATTTAAAGCTTCTCCAGAAAAAATAGGATGTGTTGCATATGCAAATACCCTTTTGGCACCTCTTTCTTTTAAAGCTTCTGCAGCCTTGCATAATGTTCCACCTGTATCGATCATATCGTCAACTAAAATACAATCTCTATTTGCTACGTCACCAATAATATGCATAATTCTTGATATATTTGGTCGAGGTCTGCGTTTGTCTATAATTGCCATATCTGTATCATAAAGTAGTTTAGCGATAGCTCTTGCTCTAACTACTCCTCCTATATCCGGAGAAACTACAATTGGGTTTTTTAACTCTCTTTGTAACATATCTTCTAAAAGAATTAAACTTCCGAAAACATTATCTACGGGAACGTCAAAAAATCCTTGTATTTGTTCTGCATGAAGATCTACTGTCAAAACGCGATCTACTCCAATACTAGATAAAAAATCAGCGACGACTTTTGCTGTTATTGGAACGCGAGCTGATCTTACGCGTCTATCTTGTCGAGAATATCCAAAATATGGAATTACCGCAGTAATTCTACCTGCTGAAGCTCTTCTTAGCGCGTCAATCATTACAACTAACTCCATAATATTGTCATTAGTAGGTGCGCAAGTAGATTGAATGATAAAGACATCGCTACCTCTAACATTTTCATTAATTTGGACGCTAATTTCGCCATCACTAAATCGACCGACTGCTGCATTTCCTAGATTTATATATAGTCTTTGAGCAATAAACTTTGCTAATTTAGGGATAGAATTTCCGGCAAATAATTTCATATCTGGCATAGAAAACCTTATTTTTTATATTATGTAATGTTTGTGAAATATATTAGTATATTTTCTATAATACAAATATTTATTTATAAATATTTTTAATAAATAAAATTTATTTTTTTACAAAAATGATGTACTAATGAAGTATTCATACTTTTAGCAATAAATTTTTTCATGTTTTTAGGAATTAGAGAGAATATTTTTTGAGCCGATTCTTTATTATCGAATTCTGAAAAAATACAAGATCCAGTTCCAGTGATACGCGTTGGAGCATAGAAAGATAACATAGAAATAAGTTCTTTAATTATTCTAGAATCTTTTTTTACTATATTTTCAAAATCGTTATTAAACGGTAATTTAAGTAATGATGACATTGATTTTTTTGAATTATTTTTTTTGAGATAAGGGCTTTTAAACATATTTTTTGTTAAAATTTGAATAAGAGGATATACGATTAGATACCATTTTTCCTTTCTTTGAATTGGATGTAAAATATCTCCTATACCTTCAACAATAGCAGTTTTTCCCATAATAAAGGCTGGTATATCTGCACCAATTTTCACACTAAAGGAAGCCAATTCTTTTAATGTAAATCTTATATCCCATAATTTATTTAAAGCAATTAAAGTAGTTGCAGCATTAGAAGACCCTCCTCCTAATCCACTGCCTAAAGGAATTTTTTTATTTAAAAATATTTTTGCTCCGAGAAAATTAGTTTTTTTTTTGATAATAATGAGCTTTATATTTTAATAATTCAGCAGCGGTAATAATGATATTTTCTTTATTTAAAGAAAAATTTTTTTTAGAAAATAGTTTAATTGTTCCACTTTTATTAGGTATAATTTTTAATGTATCGCTGTAATCAAGAAATTGAAATAAAGTTTGTATATTATGATATCCATCAGAACGAATATCAGTAACGTATAAAAATAAATTAATTTTTGCAGGAGATGGCCATTTATATATCATAATCTTACTTGAAAATAAATATTTATAATTTTAATTATTATGAAAATTATACGGAATTTTTTTAAAATGATATAATTATTTTTAATCAAATATCTCAATTTTTTTAATTTATCAAATTAAATTTAAAATTTTTTATAAATATTTTATTTAAAGCAATCTTATATATTTTAACTAATTTATAATTAGTATTAAATATTTTTTTTGATGCATACATTTTTTATATGATGTTTTTATTTAAAGATATAAAATATTTTTTAAATACTTTTTTTAAATAGGATAATATTTTATGAACTCTTCTATTATTAAAAAATTAGAATTTTTAAAAAATAGATATAAAGAAATTGAAATTTTATTAACTCAAAAAGATGTTATTTCAAATCAAGAAGAGCTAAAAAAGTTGTCTCAAGAATATTTTAAAATATCTAATGTTGTTAAGAATTTTATTTGTTGGGAAAAATTAGAAGTAGATTTGAAAAATACTATGTATTTGCTTAATGATCCAGAAATGCATAAAATTGCTAAAGATGAAATTAATTCTCTTGAAAAGAAAAAAAGAAATTTAGAAAATTACATTAAATTTTTGTTATTACCTGTAGATCCTCATGATCAAAATAGTTGTTTTATTGAAATTAGAGCTGCAACAGGTGGTGATGAATCTTCTATTTTTGCCGGCGAACTATTTCGAATGTATTCAAGATATGCCGAAAGTTATACATGGAAAGTTAAAATAATGAATGCCAGTGAGAATGAAAGAGGTGGTTTTAAGGAAATAATAGCAAAAATTACTGGAAAACAATCTTGTAGTCGTTTAAAATTTGAATCTGGAGGACATCGTGTTCAAAGAGTTCCAGCGACAGAATCTCAAGGAAGAATTCATACTTCAACTTGTACAGTAGCTGTAATACCAGTTAGTCCCGAAATTGTAAAAGAAAAAATTAATCCTGCTGATTTAAAAATTGATACCTTTCGTTCTTCTGGGGCTGGTGGTCAACATGTAAATACTACCGATTCTGCTATTCGAATCACTCATATTCCTACTGGATATGTAGTAGAATGTCAAGACGAAAGATCGCAACATAAAAATAAAGCAAAAGCTTTATCTATTTTATCTGCCCGTATACATGCTGCTAAACTACAAAAAAATCAAGAAAAAAATTCCTCTGTTAGACGTTTTTTATTAGGAAGCGGAGAAAGGTCTAGCAAAAATAGAACGTATAATTTTCCTCAAAATAGAATAACTGATCACAGAATTAACTTAACTATATATAAATTAGATGAGGTTTTAGAAGGAAAATTAGATTTTCTTATTAATCCTATTATTCAAGAATATCAAGCCGATATGCTGTCTTCTTTATCTAAGTTTAAATAATGAATATAAATAAATGGTTAAAAAAAACTGTCAAAATATTGTCTCATCTCGACAATCCTCGATATGAAGCTAAATTATTGCTAAGTTATGTTGTAAATCGTACATATAGTTCGATTATTTTATTAGAAGATATAAAATTAAATTTATCCGAATATCATAAATTAAAAAGCTTTATTTATAGAAGATCTATGGGAGAACCCATAGCTTATATTACAGGTAAAAAAGAATTTTGGTCATTATCTTTTCGTGTTTCATATGACACACTTATTCCAAGACCTGATACAGAAATTTTAATAGAAAAAGTTTTATCTAAAATTGATATGGATAAGAAATCTATCTTAGATTTAGGTACAGGTTGTGGAGCTATTGCGCTATCTTTAGCTAGTATTTGTTCTAATTGGAAAATTTTTGGTGTTGATAAATCACATGAAGCAATTAAAATAGCTAAAATAAATGCATTAGAATTAAATATAAAAAATGTTACTTTTTTTTATAGTGATTGGTTTTCAAATATTGAAAAAAAATTTCATGTTATTATTAGCAATCCTCCATATATCAGCATGAAAGAAATTAAATCTTTAGAGAAAGATATTTTTTTCGAACCATTTTTTGCCTTATTTTCCAAAAAAAATGGATTATCAGATATTGCATATATTATAAAAAAATCAAAAAAATATTTATTTTATGGTGGTTGGTTATTCATAGAACATAGTTGGCAACAGAGATTAAACGTTCAAAATTTTTTAAAAAGTGAAAATTTTTCTAATATAGAATCTTATAAAGATTACGCAGGAAATTATCGAGTTACTATAGGCCGAAAAAAAAAATAAATTTTATTTAAAAATTGTTTTTACAAAAAATGTTATATAATATAAAATATAAATTTATTTTTATAAATTTTATACATTTTAAATTTTTACAACCTATAATATCATTATATAATAATATGAAATCTGTTTTTAATATTAATTTTTCTAAATTATCGCTTTTAGATTCTATAATTACTGCCTTTCAAGTAATTCGAGAAGATTTTCCTCGTGATTATGTAATTTCAGAGTTGCATAGTAGAATCAAAGAAGCGCAGTCTTATATTTCTTCTGAAGCAAATTTAAATTTAAAATTAAAAAAATTATTAAAATTATTTTATAAACAATGGAATTTTGGAGGAGGTAGTGGAATATATAAATTATCAGATGTGTTATGGATCGATAATGTATTAAAGACACGTCAAGGAACAGCAGTATCCTTGGGAATTCTATTATTACATATTGCAAAAGAATTGCAATTACCTTTAAATCCTGTAATTTTTCCTACGCAATTAATTTTAAGAGCTGATTGGATTGATGAAAAAAAATGGTTAATCAATCCATTTAATGGAGATATTTTAGATAAACATACATTAGAAGTATGGTTAAAGGGAAATATTAGTCCGACTGCGGAGTTATACGAAAATGATTTGCATAAATCTGAACCTATTGCAGTTATTCGAAAAATGTTAGACACATTAAAGGCCGCGTTAATGGAAGAAAAAAAAATGGAATTAGCTCTGAAAGTAAGTAATTTATTATTACAAATTGATCCTAATGATCCATATGAAATTCGCGATAGAGGTTTAATATATGCGCAATTAGAATGTAATCATGTAGCTTTAACAGATTTAATTTATTTTGTGGAAAATTGCCCCGAAGATCCTATCAGCGAAATAATTAAGATTCAAATTCATTCAATTGAGCAAAAGAAAATGATATTACATTAAATTATAATAGAACTTATTTTTTTATCCTATAAAAAATACTTTTCTTTTATGCATACTTTTTAAGTACATTGCTTCAATTTTTTTTTGAATTTTAATATCTACTTTTTTTCCTTCTAAATATTCATCAATTTCATTATATTTTATATTTAAAATTAATTCATCTGGTTGTTGTGGCTTTTCATCTTCGAGATCTGCTGTGGGAGTTTTTAAATATAAGTGCTTCGGGCAATTCAAATGTTTTAATAATAATTTTCCTTGTCTTTTATTCAATGCAGAAATCAGGTTAATATCTACTCCGTTATCTCCGTATTTCGTAAAAAAACCAGTAATAATTTCAGCGGCGTTTCCTGTGCCTATAATTAATCCATTATTGATAGAAGCGATACTATATTGTATTTTCATTCTTTCTCTTGCTTTTTGATTTCCTTTGATAAAATCTGAAATTATAATACCTGCATCTTTTAGAGATTTTGTGCTGCTTAAAACAGCTTCTTTAATATTAATTTCAATTATTTTATCTGGTTTGATAAAATTTAACGCATCTATACAGTCTTTTTCGTCTGCTTGTATCCCGTATGGTAATCTTAATGCAATAAATTCATAAGATTTTATTTTTGTTAATTTTCGAATTTTTTGTATTGTTAATTGGCATAATTTTCCAACTAAAGTCGAATCTTGTCCACCACTAATAGCTACTATTAAAGATTTTAAATTAGTGTTGCTAAGGAAATATTTTTTTAAACCTTCAGTTCTATTATTTATTTCTTCATTGGGGATAATAATGTTTTTGATATTTAAACTTTTAATTATTTGATTTTGTAGTTTCATATTTTCTTTGTAATATTTGTTGAAAATTTTATTTTAGCACTATTTTAAAAATTTTATAAAAAAGTTATTGTATATTAAACATAATCATTCTAATATTTTATATTTAGAACAATTATATTAAAATAATTTAATTATTTTAACAATAAAACTTGGTAAAAAAAGTTGAATAATTTAATTCTTGTGTTAAATTGTGGTAGTTCTTCTATAAAGTTTGCAATAATAAATCCGAATAATAAAAAAAAATATTTATTTGGTTTAGTGGAATGCTTATTTTTATCAAAAACATATATTACATGGAAATGTTTGGAAACAAAGTATTCAAAAAAATGTATAGGCTATTATTTATCTCATAAAGAAGCTTTGAACTTTATTTGTGATAATATTTTATCTAAAAAAAAAGACATTTTTAAATATGTTATAGGGATAGGGCATAGAGTTGTTCACGGCGGAAATAAAATAAAAGAATCAGCATTAATAAATCATTCTGTTATTAAGTATATCGAATATGCTATTCCGTTTGCTCCTTTGCATAATCCAGTTAACTTAGCTTGCATTAAAGAAATTATAAAGAAATTTCCTCTTTTATCAAAAAAAAATGTAGCTGTATTTGATACTTCATTTTATCGAAATATGCCTAAAACTTCGTTTTTGTATGCCATTCCTTACTTTTTTTATAAAAAACATAAAATTAGGCGTTATGGTGCTCACGGAACTAGTCATTTTTATATTGCTTCTGAAGTTTCTATTATTTTGAATAAAAAATTTAATTCTCTCAATCTCATTACTTGTCATTTAGGCAATGGCGCATCTATTTCTGCTATTCGAAATGGAGTATGCGTAGATACTTCTATGGGATTTACTCCTTTAGAAGGTTTAGTTATGGGTACACGGAGTGGTGATATAGATCCCTCAATTATTTTTTTTATGCATCAAAATTTAAATATTAGTATTAAGGATATTCATGAAATATTAACTAAAAAATCTGGATTATTAGGTTTAAGTGAAATAAGTAGTGATTTTCGTTATCTTGAAAAAACATACAATACTCAAAAAAGTTCAAAACTTTCTATAGATATATTTTGTCATCGATTATCTAAATATATTGCTTCTTATATGTCATTGATGGATGGCCGATTAGATGCAGTAATTTTTACCGGTGGTATTGGTGAAAATGTTCCATTAATTAGAGAATTAACATGTAAAAAATTGTCTTTATTAGGTTTTCAAATTGATATTCAAAAAAATTTATTAATAAAAAATAAAAAATCTGGTCTAATTAGTACTAATGTATCACATCCAATATTTGTCATTCCTACAGATGAAGAGTTGGCAATATCTCGAGAAGCTATGAAAATAATTATTTCTTAGTTTTTACATTTTTTCAATTAACATATTAAAATAATTATGTCACGTATTATAATGTTAGTGCCTTTAGATGAGAAAGTTTCCTTAACAACAGTTAGTTTAAGTATTATTTCTTTTCTAAATAAAAAATTCAAAAAAAATTTTTTTTATTTTCCTATTATCAATCTTTGTTTTGATAATACTCTATATATTATTAAAAAACATTTTTCGAAATCCATAGATATATCACAAGGTGTAGATTTCTTAAAAGAAAATTTTGAATCGAATCAATATTTTTCTTTAATTGATAAGATGAGTAAAATTTTTTATGATAAAAGAAATTTAAACGAATTAATATTTATTACAGGTATTAGAAAAAATCAACATATTTATGCAGATAAAATAAATTGTGATATTGCTTGCAATATTGGTGCTGAAGTAATATTTTTAGAAAATTTACAAGAATATTCTGAAGAATTATTTAAAAAAAAAGAAGAGAAGATTAATTGTTTTTTAAAAGAAAAAAAATACAAAAATATTTTAGGTATTATTTTTAATAATATTAATTCTCCTTTTATTAAATTTAATAATAATTTTTTAGATAATTTAAATATTTTAAGAAATACAAAAAAAAATTTATTTAAAAATAAATTTAATCGGTATATTTTTTTAAAAAATCATTTATTAAATAATATAGTATTTATTCCTTGGAATAAAAGTTTAATAAAACCTTTCTCTATAGACATTTGTCGTTTTTTAAATGCTCATCTTATTAAGATTGAAAAAATAAAAAATATTTTTATTAAAAAAATAGTAATTTTTGATAAAAATTATTTAGTTTTAAAAAAACAAAATTATTCTAATGTTTTTATATTAGTTGATTTTAGCCGCGTAAAAGAACTGATTAGTATTTTGTCAAAAAAAATTAAAAAAGAAAAAATTAGCGGTGTTTTATTAACAGGGGTCTTTTTATTACAAAAAAATATTATTAAATTATTAGACTTTTTGATAAATAAGAAGATTCCTATTTTTTTTACAAAAGAAAACACTATAGAAGTATTAACTAAATTACAAACTTTTAATTTTAGTTTAAAAAAACAAAGTATATTTTATATTAAAAAAGTTCTAGAATATATTTCTAGATTTTTTGATAAAAATGATTTTTTTATTATACAAAATAAGAAAATAAATTATAAAATTAATTATTCTCCTAAAAGATTTTGTTATCAATTAACAGACTTATCAAGAAAATGTAATAAGCGTATTATATTGCCTGAATCATATGAACCTCGTATATTAAAAGCTGCTTCTTTTTGTTATGCATCGCAAATATCTCAGTGCGTGTTATTAGGTGATCCCAAAATAATATATAGTATAGCTTTTCAAAATAGTATTGAATTAAATAAAAATATTGAAATAATAAATCCTGAATTCGTGAGAAATAAATATATTTCACGTTTGTTAGAACTTCGAAAAAATAAGGGTATTAACGAAAATATTGCCGAAAAAATTTTAAAAAATAATACTTTTTTAGCAACGTTAATATTAGAATCTGGTCAAGTAGATGGATTAGTCTCTGGAGCAGTCAATACTACAGCTGATACTATACGTCCAGCACTTCAGATTATTAAAACAGATCAATCAAATTCTTTAGTATCATCTATATTTTTTATGTTATTTCCAGATAAAATTTTAATATATGGTGATTGCGCTATCAATATAGATCCTAATTCGCAGCAATTAGCAAATATTGCAATTCAATCTTCTAATTCTGCGCAAACATTTGGTATAGAGCCACGTATAGCTATGCTATCATATTCTACTGGATATTCCGGAAAAGGAGTACAAGTTGAAAAAGTTAGACATGCGACTTCTATTGTAAAAACAATTAAACCTCATTTAATTATTGATGGACCTATTCAATATGATGCTGCTATTTCAAAGAAAGTAGCTCAATTAAAAACACCAAATTCTTCTATTTTAGGTGATGCAAATATTTTAATTTTTCCAGACTTAAATTCTGGTAATATTACTTACAAAGCTGTCCAACGTTCGTTGAATTTAGTTTGTCTTGGCCCAATGCTACAAGGATTAAAAAAACCAGTTAATGATTTATCTAGAGGTGCTTCAGTTACTGATATAGTTTATACAATCGCTTTAACATCAATTCAGTCAAATTATTAATTTCTTTAAATTTTTATTATAATATTTCCGTTAGGTTCGCAACAACATGGAAAAATATCATTTTTTTTAAATAAAGCAGCCATTGGCTGTTTTATTAAATAAGATACCTCGCCTTTTATAATTTGAATACGGCATATTCCACAATAACCAGATTTACATTGGTAGTTTATTTCGATATTATTTTTTTGTAGAATTTTTAATAGTGTTTTTTTTTTATAAAAATTTTTTTTTTATTTAATATTTCAATGGTGATATATTTCATAGTTATAATTTAAATTTTTTAAATTCTTGACTAGATACTTCTGCGTTAATTTGACCAACTAAATATGAACTAATTTCTGTTTCTTGAGGTGCGTTTTGTATAGCATCAGAATTTAACCAGGAATTAATCCATGGAATTGGATTAGATTTTTTTGGAAAAGGCGGTTTTAAACCTATTGCTTGCATTCGAATATTCGTAATATATTCTATATATTGACATAATATTTCTTTATTTAATCCTAGCATTGAACCATTTTGAAATAAATATTCAGCCCATTTTTTTTCCTGTTCAGAAGCAGATATGAATATTTGAATTACTTCTTCTTGGCAATTTTTAATGATTTCTTTCATATTTTCATCATTTTCTTCATTTTTTAAAATATTTAAAATATGTTGAGTTCCTGTCAAATGTAATGCTTCATCTCGTGCTATTAGTCTAATAATTTTTGCATTTCCCTCCATTATTTCTCTTTCTGCAAATGCAAACGAACATGCAAAACTGACGTAAAATCTAATAGCTTCTAATACATTTACACTAATTAAGCAAAGATATAATTTTTTTTTCAATAAATTTAAATTAATACTAACTTTTTTATTATTAATAATATGATTTCCTTCGCCAAATAAATGCCAATAATTTATCATGTTAATCAATTCGTCATAATAAATAGAGATATCTTGCGCTCGGTCGTTAATATTTTTGTTTGAAATAATATCATCAAATATAATTGATGGCGTATTTATTATATTTCTAATAATATGAGTGTATGAGCGAGAATGAATAGTTTCTGAAAAAGACCATGTTTCGATCCATGTTTCTAATTCAGGAATAGATACAATTGTTAAAAAAGCAATATTAGGACTTCTGCCTTGAATTGAATCAAGTAACGTTTGATATTTTAAGTTACTAACAAAAATATGTTTTTCATGAGATGGTAGTTTATGAAAGTCAATTCTATCTTTAGATAAGTCTATTTCTTCAGGTCTCCAAAAAAATGAAAGTTGTTTTTCAATTAATTTTTCAAAAATTCTATATTTTTGTTGATCGTAACGAGCGATATTGACTGGCTGTCCAAAAAACATAGGTTCTTTTAGTTGGTTGTTATTTTTTTTAGAAAATATTGTATAGGACACTTTTTGTACCTAATTTTGTTAGTCAATCATACTTTTATATATTAAAAAATTATATAATGCAAGCTCCGCTGGTACAATTATCTTCTTTAATTTTTTTATATTCATTAGAATTTTGATCATCTTCAGCGCCATCTCGAGTATTTTGATAATATAAAGTTTTTATTCCCAGTTTATATGCCATTAATAAATCATATAAAAGTTGTTTCATGGGTATTTTTTCGTTTAAGAATTTCTTAGGATCATAGTTTGTATTAACTGAGATAGATTGATCAATAAATTTTTGCATAATAGCTACTAATTCCAAATAGCCTGTATTATTTGGTATATCCCAAAGTAATTCATATTGTAATTTTAATCGTTTATATTCTGGAACAACCTGTTTTAACATTCCATCTTTTGATGCTTTTATACTAATAAATCCTCTTGGCGGCTCTATTCCATTAGTAGCATTAGAAATTTGAGAAGAGGTTTCTGAAGGCATTAAAGCAGATACAGTAGAATTCCTTAAACCATATTTTTTAATTTTTTTGCGTAATAGATCCCAATTTAAATGCAACGGTTCATTGCATATTAAATCTACATCTTTTTTATATGTATCTATTGGAAGTTTACCTAAATAGTAATTAGTTTGATTAAATAATTTGCATGAACCTTTTTCTTTTGCTAGCCTGCAGGATGCTTTTAATAAATAGTATTGTATTGCTTCAAATGTTTTATGAGTTAAATTTTTTGCTGTACCGTCTGAATAACGTACTTTATTTTTAGCTAAATAATATGCGAAATTAATTACTCCAATTCCTAAGGATCGTCTAACAATAGCAGACTTTTTCGCTGATAAAATTGGATAATTTTGATATTCTAATATTTCATCTAAAGCTCTCACAGAAAGTGTAGAGAGTTCTTTAAGATCTTTTAAATTATTAATTAAACCTAAATTTAGAGCGGATAATGTACAAAGAGCGATTTCTCCATTTTGATCATGTAAATCGTTGATTGGTTTTGTAGGCAATGTAATTTCTAAACATAGATTAGATTGTTTAATAGAAGCTAATTGAGGGTTAAACGCACTATGCGTATTACAATGATCTACATTTTGTATATAAATTCTTCCAGTAGATGTTCTTTCTTGCATGATTAGTGAAAATAAATCTATCGCTTTAATGGTTTTTTTTCGTATATTGCTTGTTTTTTCATATTTAATATAAATTTCTTTAAATTTTTTTTGATCAGAAAAAAATACTTCGTATAATTTTGGTACGTCAGAAGGACTAAATAGTGTAATGTTTTTTCCTAATAACATCCTTTGGTACATTAATTTATTAATTTGAACAGCATAATCTAAATGGCGAACTCTATTTTCTTCGACACCTCTGTTATTCTTAAGAACTAGTAAATTCTCAATTTCGAGGTGCCATATTGGGTAAAAAACTGTTGCCGCACCTCCTCGAACACCCCCTTGAGAACAAGATTTTACAGCACTTTGAAAATGTTTATAAAAAGGGATACATCCTGTATGAAAAGCTTCTCCATTTCGAATGGGGCTTCCTACAGCTCGAATTTGACCGGCATTAATTCCGATACCTGCTCTTTGTGAGACATATTTTACAATCGAACTAGTGGTAGCATTAATAGAATTTAAATTATCTGCACATTCGATTAAAACACATGAACTAAATTGTCTAGTTGGAGTTCTTACTCCAGACATAATAGGTGTGGGTAATGAAATTTTAAATGTAGAAATTGCATTATAAAAACGTTTAATATAATTCATGCGTATATTTTTAGGATATTTAGAAAATAAACATGCAGAAATTAAAATATATAAAAATTGAGCGCTTTCATATATTTTTCCAGTAACACGGTTTTGTAATAAATATTTACCTTCAAGTTGTTTTACTGCTGCGTATGAAAAATTCATATCACGCCAGTGATCCACAAAAGAATTCATTTTTGAATATTCTTCAAATGAATAATATTCTAATAATCTTGTATCGTATTTACCTAAATCAACCATTTTTTTTACATGTTGATAAAGTATTGGTGGTGTGAATTGACCGTATGCCTTTTTTCTTAAATGAAATATAGCAAGTCTTGCTGCCATATATTGGTAGTCTGGTGTATTTTCAGATATTAAATCTGCTGCGGCTTTAATAATAGTTTCATGTATATTAACTGTAGTAATATTATTGTAAAATTGAATTCGTGAGCGTAGTTCTACTTGTGAAACTGATATGTTTTCTAATCCTTTCGCTGCCCAGTTTAAAACTTTATGAATTTTGTCTAAATTTATTTTTTCTTTCTTTCCGTTACGTTTAGTAACAAATAGATTATTTTTCATATTATATTAACCTATTTTAAAAATAACTAAATTTTATTAAAAAACAATATTATTATCCTATATTTATATAGTCTCGACAATTCTTTGTAGAGCAACAACTTTTTCATTTTTTGATGTTCTTATTAAAATTACTCCCTGAGTATTTCTTTTTAGCACACCAATTTCTGAAGCGCGAATTCTTACTAATGTACCTGCATTAGTGATCATCATAATTTGATCTTTTTCTACTACTTGTATAGCGCCAATTATTTTTCCATTTTTCTTTGTAATTTTGATTGAAATAACACCTTGCGTTGCTCTTGATTTAATAGGAAAATCAATAATTTTTGTTCTTTTTCCATAACCATTATCAGTTGCTATCAAAATACTATCTTTTTTGTGTGGTACAATTAAAGAAACCACTTTATCATTCTTAGAAATTTTAATACCTCTTACTCCAGAAGCAGTTCTTCCCATTGTTCTAACGCTTTTTTCTAAAAATTGTACTACTTTTCCATTTTGTGTAAATAACATAATGTTATTTTGTCCATTAGTTAATGCAACTCCAATTAATTCATCATTAGTGCGCAAGTTAATCGCTATAATTCCTGCGGATCTAGGTTTTTTAAATTCTGTCAAAGCACTTTTTTTGACTATGCCACAAGCAGTTGCCATAAAAATGTTAATGTTATCTTTATATTCATGTATTGGTAGTATTGCTGTAATTCTTTCTTTTGTATTCAGTGGTAATAAATTGACTATTGGTCTACCACGAGCATGTCTGCTTGATTCTGGTAGTTGATACACTTTCATCCAGTACAATATTCCTCTGCTTGAAAAGCATAATATAGTATCGTGCGTATTTGCTATTAATAAGCTTTCAATAAAATCTTCTTCTTTAATTTTAGCAGCTGATTTTCCTTTTCCTCCTCTTTTTTGAGCATTATAATCAGAAAGAGGTTGGTATTTTACATACCCTGAATGAGAAAGCGTAACTACTACGTCTTCTTGGTTTATTAAATCTTCGATATTAATATCAATATATTCATTTTTAATTTCTGTTTTTCTTTCGTCTCCAAAGTTATTTTTTATTAATAGTAGTTCTTCTGTGATGATGTCAAGCATACGTTTAGGATTATTTAAAATTTCTTTTAGTTCTATAATTTTTTTATTTAAATTATTGTGTTCTGAGGAAATTTTACTTTTCTCTAAGTTAGTTAGTCTATGAAGACGCAGGTCTAGAATAGCTTGCACTTGTTTTTTTGTAAAAGAATATTCATTTAGTTTTTCTGTGTTATTTATATTATTTTTTAAAGATTGACTTATACTTTCTATATTTTTAGATTTCCATTTTTTTTCGAGCATTAATGTTTTTGCTTCTATTATGCTTTTAGATTTTTTTATTAATTTAATGATTGAGTTAATATTTATTAAAGCTATATTTAAGCCTTCAAGTATATGAGTTTTTTGTTGCGTTTTATGTAGTTCAAAAATACTACGTCGCGTTATTACTTCTTGTCTATGCGATATAAAGTATTGTATTATTTCTTTTAAAGATAGTGTTTTTGGTTGTCCTCGACATAGTGCTACCATGTTGATTCCAAAAGATACTTGCAATTGAGTTAGTGCGTATAATTGGTTCAGAATTATTTCTGATATTGCCTCTTTTTTAATTTCTACTACAATTCTCATGCCCTCTTTGTCAGACTCATCTCGTAAAGCAGTAATTCCATCAATTCTCTTCTCTCTAACTAGTTCTGCTATTTTTTCAATTAAACGCGATTTATTGACTTGGTACGGTATTTCATAAAATATAATCGATTCTTTTTTATTTTTTTTATTTATTTCAATTTTGTTACGTGCTCGAATATATATTTTTCCCTTTCCTGTACGGTATGCTTCTTTAATACCTTCTTTTCCGTTAATTATTCCTGCAGTAGGAAAATCTGGACCTGGAATGTATTGAATTAATTCTTCTAATGTAATATTATTATTTTTTACATATGCTAGGCATCCATTAATAATTTCTTTTAAATTATGAGGAGGGATATTAGTAGCCATACCTACAGCTATTCCTGATGACCCATTAATTAAGAGATTAGGAATTTTAGAAGGTAGAATCTCGGGAACAGTTTCTGTTCCGTCATAGTTCGGTATAAATTCAACAGTATTTTTTTCTAAGTCATTTAATAGCTCGTGAGCTATTTTAGACATTCGAATTTCTGTATATCTCATTGCTGCTGCTGCATCACCATCTATTGAACCAAAATTTCCTTGGCCGTCTATTAATACATAACGCAATGAAAAGTTTTGAGCCATGCGTACTATTGCATCATATACTGCTGAATCGCCGTGTGGATGATACTTACCTATTACATCTCCTACTATTCGAGCAGATTTTTTATATGTTTTGTTCCAAGAATTGTTTAATATATGCATTGCAAATAATATTCTTCGATGAACAGGTTTTAATCCATCTCTTACATCTGGCAGAGCTCTTCCTATTATAACAGACATTGCGTAGTCTAAATAAGAGCTTTTCATTTCTTCTTCGATAGTTATTTGTGTGATTTCTTGTGCGAAATCTTTCATATTAATTTTAATCTCTTTTTTATTAATTAATAAAATATATTTAAACAAAATTATAACATAACTAATAGATTAGACGCATCTAAGAAACTATTATAAATAGTATTTAATTAATAACGAAAATATATTTTTTATATTGTTTATTTTAAATGAAAGTATTAAAATAAATTATTAAATAGTTTTTATAAGCAATTTTTAACTTTAATTAATAACGAGATCTTTTATGAAAGATGAAGAAAAAAATTTAATAGAAAACTTATTTCATCGCTTGAAAAATACAGAGTTAAACTCATCTGAGCGTGATGATGAAGCAGATATCCTCATTCAGGATTTGGTTAAGAAGCAACCCCACTCTTCATATTATATGGTTCAGACTATGTTGATTCAAGAAACTGCGATAAAAAAAATGAGTTTAAAAATTGAAGAATTAGAAAATAAAATATCAACGATATACTCTAAAAAAACAAAAAACAAAACAAGCTTTTTATCAAATTTTTTTAAAAAAGACTCTATTTCCCCTAAAATTTCTCATGATAATAATATATGGAAAAAAAATCAAAATATCACAGAGCCTTCTAATGGAACTATTTTTTCCTCTCCTTCTTCTACAATAACTAATAGTAGCGGTAATAGTAGTTTTCTTAGAAATGCTTTGCAAACTGCAACAGGTGTAGCAGGAGGTATGATTTTAGGAAATATGCTAATGAATGTTTTTAATCATACTAAGCCAGAAGATGAAATATTTGATACTATAAGTGAATCTTCTATTTCTCATTTAGATGAATCTAATTTTCATGAAAATGTAGATAATAGTTTAATAAATTATGATGATCAGAGCAGTATTTTTGATTCTTCTGAAAATATTTCAAACGCTTATGAAGTAGATGAAGACAGCAATGACAGCGATTTTAATGACGATAATTTAATATAATTTTAGAATACGTTGTGATAGATAAAATATCTAAAAAACTTTAATATTCTATAAATAAAGCCAGCATACTTTTTGCTGACTTTAAAAATTATTTAATTATTTGACTTTTTATAAAAATGTTTTTCTAAATATGAAGAAACTCCTTTTAAAGAAGCTGTCATACCTTCTTTTCCCTTTTCCCAATTTGCAGGACAGACTTCTCCATATTTATTATGAAATTCTACAGAATCTACCATTCGTATCATTTCGTTAATGTTGCGTCCAAATGGAAGATCGTTAATTACTTGATGACGTACAATCCAATTTTCATCAATTAAAAATGAAGCCCTTAATGCGACGTTTAGCTCAGGATGTTCAACGCCGTAAGATTTTTGAATTTCGTGTTTTATATCAGATACCATTGGGAATTTAATTTTTCCAATTCCTCCGTTTTTTAAGGAGGTATTCTGCCATGCTTGATGAACAAAAACGCTATCAATAGAAATGCCAACAATTTTTACATTTTTATTCTTAAAATCTTCATAAGAATTATTTAGTTCTAATATTTCAGAAGGGCATACAAAAGTAAAATCCATAGGCCAAAAAAATAGTATTATAGATTGACCATTAGAATATTTTTTTAAATCAAAATTATTTATTATTTTACCGTTTTTTAAAATCGCTGAAGCTGTAAAATTAGGGGCTGTTTGTGCTACTAAAACCATTTTTTTTTCCTTATTTTAATAAAAAATAAAATTTATTTTTTTAAGTATCATAACAACTGGTTTTTATTTAATTATAGGAATATTATGAATAATATTTTAACTTGGAAAGCGCTTTTGTCTCAAGAAAAAAAAAAAAATATTTTTTAAATATAATTAATTATCTTCATCGAGAAAGATCAAGAAAAATAATATATCCACCTAAAAAATATGTATTCAATGCTTTTTTATTGACTGAATTTAGTAAAATTAAAGTAGTTATTATTGGTCAAGATCCTTATTTTTCAAAAAATCAAGCACATGGTTTAGCATTTTCAGTTCCAAAAAATTGTTCTATACCACCTTCCTTAAAAAATATATATAAAGAGATAAATAAAAATTTTAAAAGAAATAATATTTTTAACCATGGTTGCCTTAAAAATTGGGCCAAACAAGGAGTTTTTTTATTAAATAGTATTTTAACAGTAGAATCGGGAAAACCAAAATCACATTATCATATAGGATGGAATATATTTACTGATAAAGTTATTTCCTTAATTAGCTATTACAGAAGTTCTATTGTTTTCTTGCTTTGGGGAAATGATGCAAAAAAAAAATGTCATTTAATAAATATGAATAATCATTATGTTTTTACAGCATCACATCCTTCACCGTTATCTGCGCATCGAGGTTTTTTTGGTTGCAATCATTTTTCTAAAACGAATTCAATATTGCTTGAAAACAAAAAAAAAATAATTAATTGGTTTAAAATTTAAAAAATAGAAAAAAAATATTAAAAACTTTTCTATTTTTTATAATTTTTTTAAATTTATCTTAAATAAAAATTTTTAATTTTTAGAGATTATAACGCTAGCTTTTCGCAATACAATCTTATTAAAAGTAAAACCTTTTCTATTAACAGAAATAATATGATTAGGTTTTATTATATTTGATTCTTGAATTTCAATAACATTGTGTATTTCCGGGTTAAATGGTTCCTTGAAATGACCTTCTATTTTCATTCCGAATTTACATAGCATTTTTAATAAAGATTTGAGAGTTAAATTAATTCCTTGTATTAACGGTTTATCTGATATATTTAACTTTTTACATGTTATTAATGTATTCTCAAGAGCATCAATTATAAAAATATTTTTTTTGATAAAATTTTCAATTTCTGAGCTTTTTATTTTTTCTATTTTAATTTGTGTATTTTTTTTAATATTTTCTATATTTGCTGCGTGTCTTAAATTAATATCATTGATTTTTTTTTGATTATTTATTAATTTTTTATTTAAATCTTCATTAATTTTTTTTTTAAATTTTTCAGTATTTTTTTTTTGTTTAATATCTTTTAGTTTATTTTCTTGACCATCCATAATGTTACCTTATTGAATATTATTAATTAAATATAGACTGTTTAGTTTTTTTAAGTAATTTACTTTATTAAAAATATATTTTTTTTTTAGGAATTTTAATAAAATGAAAAAATATTTTAATTGTATTGGTATTATCGGATGTCCGCGTAATTCAAGTGCATTAATAATACACGAAATACTTTATCAATGGTTGCTAAAAAAAGGGTATAAAGTTTTTATTGAGCATAATATATCTAAAAAATTAAAAATAAAAAATCCTAATACTGCTACGTTAATAGAAATTAGCCAATATTGTGATTTAGCAATTATTATTGGCGGTGATGGAAACTTTCTTTTTGCTGCTCGAATTTTATCATATTCTAAAATTAAAATTATTGGTATTAATTTAGGTAATCTAGGTTTTTTAACCGATTTAAATCCAGATAATAGATTTAAGAAATTATCAGATGTTTTATCTGGTAATTATTTAATAGAAAATCGTTTTTTATTAGATGCAAAAATTTATAAAGAAAAAAAAATTTGCCAAACTAGTATAGCTATTAATGAAGTTGTATTACATTCTCAACATATAGCTCATATGATAAATTTTGAAGTATATATTGATGAAAAGTTCGCATTTTCTCAACGTTCAGATGGATTAATTATATCAACTCCTACAGGATCTACTGGTTATTCTCTTTCTGCTGGTGGTCCCATTATAGCTGCATCTCTTGAGGCTTTTTTATTAGTTCCTATGTTTCCACATACTTTGTCTTCAAGACCTTTAGTTATTCATAGTGACAGTGTTATTTGTTTAAAATTCCCTGATACGGAAAATAATTTAAAAATTAGTTGCGATAGTCAAATAGTATTATCTATTAATAAAAATGAGCACGTTTATATTCGTCGGAGTAATTACAATTTGAATCTTATACATCCTAAAAGTTATAATTATTTTGATACCTTGAATTCAAAATTAAACTGGTCTAAAAAATTTTTTAGATAAAATTATGTTAATAAAATTTATACTAAAACATTTTTTAGTTTTAATAGTCTTACAAAGAAGTATTATGGGAATTAATATATTAATGAGAAATCAGATTTTACTAGTTAATAAAATATTATTAAAAATTTTTTTATTTTTTAGTTTTTTATTAATTACAAGTTGTTCTTTTTCATATAAAAGTCATTATAATTCTAATATTGTCGATGATTCTTATTTTGATTTAATTAATTTTAAAAAGAATTATAAAGGAATGACAAAAAATCAAGTAATTTATATTTTTGGAAATCCAATCATTTCCGATTCGTTTAATAATGCATATCATTATATTTTTTGTGATCAATTTAATCGAAATATATGTAATAAAAAAACGCTAAGTATTTTTTTTAAGAAGAATAAAGTATTGTATTTTACGGTTTGGTAATTTAAAATTTTTTATTTTTGGAGCTGGCGGGATTTGAACCCGCGTCCAAAATTTCTATAAATAAAGGTTCTACATGCTTAGTTTTTCTTTAGATATTTCATTACTTAATTTGGAAAAACGCATTTTAAGTCTATATCTTGTAAAAAAATAACGCACAAATCTACCAAGACTAGTGTGCACGCTTCTCTTTAATAATTAACCTTTCATATTTTCTCATTTTTAAAAGAGAGTAAGAAATTTGAGAAGAAAGGGCTTTATGTAGTTTTTTAAGCTGCTAAAGCGTAGTTGTTTTTATTCTTTGTATCTATTTTTTTACGGCTTTTTATCGAGGCAAACCGTTCCTCGGCATGCACTTTATTTGTTTGATAATTTTGTCGAATCCACAACAGCCCCGTAGTTTTTAATAATTACTATGATATTATAGTATTACAAAAAAAGACAAAATTGTCTATTAAATATTTGTTACTTAAATAAAATGTTTTTATTTTATATATGGACTTGAATAATGAACGTAATTGAAAAAATTAAAAAACAAATCAAAGATAATGTTATTTTAATATATATGAAAGGTACACCTACGTCGCCAAGTTGTGGTTTTTCCGCTCAATCTGTCCAAGTTCTTGCTGAATGTGGAGAAAAATTTGCATATGTAGATATTTTAACACATTTAGATATTAGAAGGGAATTGCCTAGATATGCGAATTGGCCCACTTTTCCCCAATTATGGGTAGATGGGAAATTAATTGGAGGATGTAGCATTATGCTAGAAATGTTTCAAAATGGAGAACTGCAAAAATTGATACGTAATACTAAAAAAAAATATGAAAATCAACTTAAATAAGTTTATAAGTTAAAAATAAGATATGACATTATATTAAAATATTTTAATGTCATATCTTAATAATTTAAGTCTATATTTTATTTATAATGATTTTATTTATCTATATTAATAGGCCATCCACCTAAACGTTTCCAACGATTTACAAACTCACAAAAAAGCTTAGCTGTTTGCAGCGTATCGTATAGTGCTGAATGAGCTTGAGTATTATCAAATGATAAACCAGCAGCCTTGCATGCTTTTGCCAATACAGTTTGACCAACGACTAATCCGCTTAATGCCGCTGTATCAAAAGTAACAAACGGATGAAATGGATTATTTTTAATTTTAACTCTTTGTATAATTTCCATTAAAAAGTTATAATCAAAATTAGCATTATGTGCGACTATAATAGCTCGATTACATCCTTCTAATTTCATCCCTTTTTTTACTTTTTTAAATATTGATGTAATGGCTAATTTTTCACTAATTGCGCCTCGTAAGGGATTAAATGGATCTATTTTATTAAAAGCGATTGCGTCAGAATTTATGACAGAACCTTCAAACGGTTGAATGTGAAAGTGAAGTGTATCTTCTTTATGCAACCATCCTAATTTATCCATTTTTAGAGTAATTAAAGCAATTTCTAAAACTGCATCAGTTTTTGGATTAAACCCAGCTGTTTCAATATCAATAACTACTGGATAAAAGTTACGAAATCGATTGCTTAATAAATTACATTCTTCGGTTTTAGACATCAAATTCTCATTATTTAAAACATTTATTGTTAAATATTATTTAACTTTTTATATTTTTTATTTACTATATAATATTTTATTAAAACAAATTATTTATTATTATATAATAAATATATTTTTATAAATACATAAAATAAGAATTTTTTATATTCTTATTTTATGTCATATATTTATATTTTCATAATCTAATAATAGATTGTAACTTGTTATAATATTTAGAATTACATTATTAATTTAATTTTTTAAGGAAATAAAATGAGTTATTTATTACCCAGTCTATCTTATTCATATGATTCTTTAGAGCCTTTTTTTGATGAAGAAACAATGAAGATTCATCATACAAAGCACCATCAAAATTATATTAATAATACAAATTTTATTTTAGAAAAAACAGCTTTTTCCTCCCTTTCAATTTATGAGTTAATATCTATCTTAAAAGAAATTACTTTAGAAAATAAAGATGCCTTGCGTAATAATGCTGGTGGTCATATTAATCATATTTTATTTTGGAAAACATTAAAAAAAGACACGGTATTACCAGATATCTTAAAAATAGAAATTGAAAAGCAATTTAGAGATTTCGAGTCATTTAAAGATCAATTTGAAAAAATTGCTTTAAATCATTTTGGTTCTGGTTGGGTTTGGTTAGTAAATCAAAATGGTACCTTATCTATAGTTTCTACAGTAAATCAAGATAATCCTTTGATGGGGAAATACATATCAAATACATATGGTAATCCTATTATGGGGATAGATCTTTGGGAGCATGCTTACTACTTAAAGTATCAAAATAGAAAATTAGAATATATTAAATCTTTTTGGAATGTAGTAAACTGGAACGAAGTGAGTTCTCGTTTACAAAAATAATTAACAATTAAGAATTTTTTAGTTAAAAACATATAATTTTATATTATATGTTTTTATTTTTAAAAGTATTTTTATATCAATTAAAGATAAAATATTTAAAGGATTATTTTTGAATAATATTAAAATGATAGTAGGACTATCTAATCCAAAAAAAAAATATCATAATACTCGTCATAACGCAGGTTCCTGGTACATTTATTCTTTAATTAAATATCATTCTAACATTTTAAAAGAAGACAAAAAATTTTTAGGATTTACTTCTTTTTTAAATATTATGTCAAATAATATTAAGGTTTTTATTCCTAATATTTTTATGAACATTAATGGTTATGCTATATATAAAATAGCTTTTTTTTATAAAATTCGTTTAAGTGAAATACTTGTCATTCATGATGATTTAGATTTAAAGCCTGGTATAATAAAATTTAAATATAGTTATGGACATAGTGGTCATAATGGATTAAGAAGTATTATTAATGAATTTCATAATCAAAAAATAAATTTTTACAGATTTAGAATCGGTATTGGTCGCCCAATAAATAAAAATGAGATATCATCTTTTGTTCTTTCACCTCCTTCTCATTCAGAGATGATTTTAATTAAAAAATCTATTTTAGATGCGATAAAAGAAAATTATTTTTTTAAATCTATTTGAAAATAAAATAGATTATTATTTTAAATTTTTGCAACAGTTTTTTTATTTTTAAGGTGTGTAAAATATGGGTTTTAAATGTGGTATTGTAGGGTTGCCTAATGTTGGTAAATCTACTTTATTTAATGCCTTAACAAAGGGGAATTCAGCAGTCGCTAATTTTCCTTTTTGTACTATCAAGCCAAATACAGGAGTTGTTTTAGTTCCTGATTCACGCATTGATAAACTAGCTGAAATTGTTTCCCCAAAAAATATAGTAAATGCATTTATAGAATTTGTAGATATTGCGGGTTTAGTTAAAGGCGCTTCCAAAGGAGAAGGCTTAGGAAATCAATTTTTAAGTAACATACGGGAAACACATGCTATCGCCCATGTTGTTCGTTGTTTTAAAGATGATAATATTAGTCATGTTTATAATAATATAGATCCAAAAAGAGATGTTGATGTTATTAATTCTGAATTGATATTAGCTGATTTTGAAACATGTGAAAAATCTATATTAAGCTTAGAAAAAAAAATAAAATTTAATAAAGATATAGAAAAATTATTAATTGTTTTAAATAAATGCCTGAATCATTTAAAAAATTTTTTTATGTTAAGAACTCTTTTTCTAGATGAAAACGAAAAAAAATTAATCCATTATTTGCGTTTTTTAACATTAAAACCAATAATTTATATTGCTAATATTAATGAAGAAAAAGAATCTTTTTATTTTTTAAAACAATTGAACATGATTGCTCAAAAAGATAGATGTTCAGTAATTCCTATTCATTCTTCTTTAGAATCAGATTTGATAAAAATGAATAAAAATGAACAAAAATCTTTTATGAAAGAATTTAAAATAAAAAATTTAGGATTAAAAAAAGTTATTATGTCTGGTTATAACATATTAAATTTAATAACGTTTTTTACTGTAGGTAAAAAAGAAATTCGAGCTTGGTCTATATCTAAGGGAACTACAAGTATTAATGCAGCTCATAAAATACACAGTGATATCAAAAAGGGATTTATCCGCGTTCAAATTATTAAGTATCTAGATTTTATAAAATATCAAAATGAAACAAAATTAAAAGAACTAGGAAAGATTAGAAGCGAAGGAAAGTTATATAAAGTTCAAGATGGTGATATTGTTCACTTCTTGTTTAATATTTAATAAATATATTTATTTCTAGTTTAAATAAATATTTATTAGAGAGGAAATTTTAGGTTGTCCTCTCTAATTTGTTTTATTTATCTAATAAAAACTCTTTTAATTTTTTAAAACTAGGATTGATATTATAAGATAACAAAGGTAGATTAGCTCGGTTTTGAAGTTCTTCAGGAAGTTCTATTTTAGTTTTTAAAATTTTTTCCACAGTGTTTTTAAATTTTGATGGGTGTGCTGTTCCTAAAAATAAACCAAATTCATCTTTCTTTAATTGATCAAATAATAATCTATATGCAATTGCTGCATGAGGTTCGGATATATATTTCAATTCGAATAATTCTTTTAATGTTTGTTTCGTAACATCATCTGACACACTTCCAAATCTTAATTCTTTTAAATTCCATTGTTTTCGACGAAATAATTCTTCAATTCTCGGCCAATTGTTTGGTTGGCTAATATCCATGGCATTAGAGATCGTAGAGACAGTTTTATGAGGATCCCATTTTCCAGTATTTAAGAATCTTGGTACTGTATCATTTGAATTAGTACATGCTATAAAAGATTTTATAGGTAATCCCATTGATTTTGCTAAAAGACCAGCTGTTAAATTTCCGAAATTTCCACATGGAACAGCAATAACCAAATTTTTTTTCTGTTTTTCTGAAATTAATGAAAATGCTTCAAAATAATAACATATCTGCGCTAATAAACGGCTTATATTAATAGAGTTAGCAGAATTTAAACCGATTAATTTTTTTAATTTTCTGTCATCAAAAGCTTTTTTAACAAGTTTTTGACAATCGTCAAAACTTCCATTTATTGATATAGTTTTTATATTTTTTCCTAAAGTGCAAAATAATTGTTCTTGTAATGTGCTAATTTTTCCTTTCGGGTATAGAATAATAACTCGGATGTTTTTCATTCCATAAAATGCGTGCGCTACTGCTGCTCCAGTATCTCCTGAAGTGGCTGTCAAAATAGTAAAGGATTCATTATCTTTATTAAGAGATAAGATCATTTGAGCCATAAAACGAGCTCCAAAATCTTTAAATGCTAATGTAGGACCATGAAATAATTCAAAACAACTTATATTATTATTAATTGAAATTTTTAATGGTTTTTTAAATGAGAACGCTATTTTAACATTTTTATACAATTCTTCTTTAGAAATTTCTGAGCAAATAAACTTAGAAAGTATTTCAGTGCTTCGTGTAATAAAATCCATTTTAAGAATTCTTGATAATTCGAAAGGTGTAATCGTAGGCAATTCTACCGGAAAAAACAAGCCCTGCTGTTGCCCTAATCCAAGTTTAACAGCAGTTTCAAAATTTACTTTTTCTCTATGATTTTTTAAGTTATAAAGTTTCATTTTTTATCCTATTTGACGCGCACCTTTTAAATCTACATTACAAATATGCACAAATCCTGTTTTGTTTTGTAAATAATTTTTTGTCAGCCATAAAGATATTTTTTTCGCTGTTTCTATGTTATCTGAAACGGCAAAAATAGTTGGTCCTGAACCAGATATCCCGCAACTTATAGCGCCAATTTTTTTAATTTTTTCTTTAGTATTAGAAAAATTTGGAAGTAATTGACTACGATATGGTTCCGCTATGAGTTCTTTCATATATTTAGCTGCTAAATTAGATTGTTTTGTATATGATGCATGAATAAAAGTTGCTAAATAACGACTATTTCGAATACATATTTCTTTGGAATATTGGTTTGGCAAAATTTTTCTTGCTTCTGCTGTCGAAACTTTAATACCTGGCCATGCTATAATCCATAACCAATTTTTAAAATTAGGGATTTTTTGGCTAATAATGTTAGAATCGTCTAATATTAATTGAATTCCTCCTGAGTAACAGGGAGCTACATTATCATAATGTATGCTTCCTGATATTTCTCCTTCTATTTCTCCCATAAGCAACAATAATTCTTTTGCGTTTAAAGGATTATTGCAAATTTTATTAAGGGCGACTAAAGTTGCTACAATAGAGCAAGCGCTAGATCCTAATCCAGATCCAATTGGCATATTTTTTTCAAGAATTATAGAAACTGGAATATTTTTTTTAAGTATTTTGCAAAATTTAAACCAACATTTCCAAACAATATTTTGTTCTTTATTTATTGGTAATTTATTAGAAAAAATTCCTTTGTTAAATAATTGAAATTTGTTTGATAAATTAATTGTTACACAATCACCCAATAAAACACCGTTTATTGGTATGATAGCCGCGCCTAAAATATCAAATCCTACTCCAACATTACCGATAGAAGCTGGTGCATAAATTTTTATCATTATAATATATACTCCGCTCTGATATTTATAATATCGTATGTAGTAAGTCGGAAAACACTCCAGAGGCAGTAACATCATTTCCAGCACCATATCCTCTTAGTACGAGAGGTATTGGTTGGTAATAATTTGTATAAAATGTCAGTGCGTTTTCACCATTTTTAATGTGATATAATGGATCTTTTTTATTTATTTTTTCAATTTTAACTGAACAACTTCCCTCTTTTTCTATAGTACCAACAAAACGCAAAACACATTTTTCATTACGAGCTTTTTTAATTAAATGTAAAAATTGAGCATCAAATTCTTTTAAATAAAATAAAAGTTCTTCAGCATTGTTATATTGTTGAAATGATTTAGGGAGTATTGGCTCTATTTTAATATCTTTTAATTCTATAGAATGTCCAGCTTCTCGTGCTAAAACCAGTAATTTTCTGGCTACATCTATTCCTGATAGATCATCATATGGATTTGGTTCTGTAAAACCTCTTTTTTTTGCCTCTTTGGTTGCCTCTGATAATAATAAACCTTCTTCTAATTTTCCAAAAATAAAAGACAACGAACCAGATAATATTCCTTTAAAACTAATTAATTTATCACCTGTATTAAATAAATTTTGTAACGTTTTTATGACAGGCAATCCAGCTCCTACATTTGTTTCATAAAAAAATTTTTTATTTTCTAAAAATGCTGTATTTCTTATTTCATTATAATATTTGAATGAATCAGTGTTGGCTTTTTTGTTTGATGTTACTATATGAAATCCTTTAGAAAGAAAATGAACATATTGTTGTGATAGATATTGATCAGATGTACAATCAATTATAACTGAATTTGAATGAGAATTATTTATTAATAAGCTATTTAATTTTTCTAAATTAAATTTTTCTTTAGATTTATTAAAATTTTCTTGCCAATTTTTTAAATTAATTGAATTTTCAAGCAATATTTTTTTTGAGTTAGCAATAGCACAAACTTTTATTTTTATATTTTTTTTATCTAAGACTTTTTTTTGTTTTATTATTTGATTTAACAATGCTCTTCCTACTCCACCTATTCCAATTAAAAAAGCGTTGATTATTTTTTTCTTAGAAAATAATATGTTATGAACGTTTTGAACGGCTTTTAAAATGTTTTTTTTCTTAATTACAATAGATATTGAATTTTTCGAAGAACCTTGTGTAATTGCAAAAATATTAATTTTTAATGAATCTAATATAAAGAAAATTTTTGATAAAAAATTATTTTTTTTGTATATACAAGAACCGATGATAGATAGGATCGATAAATTTTTGTTAATATTAATATAATTTAAAATATCTTTACATTTTGATTTAAAATTTTGTTTTAACAGAATTAAAATTTTATCAATATTTTTTTCAAAAGTACAAAAACTAATATTTTTTTCAGCAGATGATTGAGTAGTTAATATAATTTTAATATTTTTTTTAGAAAAATTTTTTACTATGCTTAATATTTTTTTTTCTTCGTTATTAATTATAAAACCAGGTAAAGTGATCATTGTTATATCATCTAAATGTGTTATACCTTTTAAATGATTTTCTTCTACGTCATTTTCTTGAGAAATTAAAGTACCTTTAGATTGAGTATTAGTAGTATTTTTAATTAAACATGGTATTTTAAATTTCTTTAATGGTTTAATAGTGCGTGGGTGTAGCACTGCGGCTCCAAAATAAGACAATTCTATTGCTTCTTGGTACGATATTTTTTTTAATAAATAACTATTTAATACTTTTCGTGGATCGGCTGTGAAAACACCGTCAACATCTGTCCAGATTTCACATAGTTTTGCGTTTAAACAAACAGATAAAATTGCAGCTGAATAATCAGAACCATTGCGACCTAATAATACTAATTCTTTTTTTTCATTTCCTCCAATAAAGCCGGGCATTAAAATAATATCATTTTTATTTATATTAATATTTTCAATATTTTTTTTAGATTGATTTATATCAACTTTGGCGTCTAAATAGTTTCCTATAGCTAAAATATTTTTAATAGGATCAATAACAGTTATCTTATATTTTTTAGATTTTAATATATTTTTCATAATAATAACTGAAAGTATTTCTCCACGAGATAATACAATAGCTTGAATATTTTCTGGGCATTTCTTAGATAGAATAATATTTTTAACAATTTTTTTTAATTTATTAAATTCTTTTTGAATTATTTTTTTTACTTCTTTATAAGGAAAAGACAATTGTATATTAGTGATATCTTTTATCAATTGAAAAAAAATATTTTCTGAAATAAAAACTATTTTTAACATTGAATCATCATAAATTTTACTTTCAATAATATCAGCTAAATAATTAGTAATTTTAGCTGGCGCAGAAAGAACAACTCCAGTTTGTTCTTTTTTTACGCTTTTTTCTATAATATTTACTACACGTAGAAATAATTTTGCATTGGCTAATGAAGTTCCGCCAAATTTTAATATTTTCATTTTCAATATACTCCCTAAATTTATATCATAAAAAACCCGCATTATTTTTGAGCGGGTTTTGTTAAATATATATTGCCCTATACAACATATTACCAGTTATTCTAAATTAGAATAATTTTTCTATAGAAAAGAGATTGTAAAATAGATATTAACATTTTTTATATGATATTTTTAGAGGAAAATTTATCAATACTTAAATAAGTTCATTTATTAAATATTTTTAATAAGTATTTAATTTTTGATGTAAAAATATTTTTTAGTATAGCTTATATTTGTATATATTATTAATTTTATCATAAAATTAATAGTAAGTGATTACAAAACAGTGTTTGTTCTTGTTTAATATTATTAAAGTATTTATATAAAAATTTAATTTTTATAACATAATAATTATTATTAAGACAATAGTTAAAAATAAATATTTTGTTCTTTAATTTTATATTAATATTTAATTATTAAATATATTTTATATATTAAATCAATATCAATAAATATTTTTAGTATAATAAAACTATAATCTAAATTAAATTAATATTATGAAACATACTATTAAAGTTATTATTTCTGAAGAAGAATTAGATATTCGAGTACGTCAATTAGGTAAAGAAATTACTGAAAAATATAAAAACAGTCAGAATAAGATGATATTAATTGCTTTATTGCGTGGTTCCTTTGTATTTATAGCAGATTTGTGTCGTTGTATAAAGATTGAACATGAAGTTGACTTTATGACTACTTCTAGCTACGGTCGCGGTATTATATCAAGTGGAGATGTTAAAATTATAAAAGATTTAGATGAAGATATTTATAATAAAAATGTACTTATTGTTGAAGATATTATTGATTCCGGAAAAACTTTAAGCAAAGTCCTAGGTATTTTAAAACTTAGAAATCCGAAATCATTGTCTATTTGTACGTTATTAGATAAACCAGAATGTCGTCAAGTAAATATTAACATAGATTTTATAGGTTTTTCTATACCAGATGAATTTATGGTTGGCTATGGAATTGACTATGCTCAATCTTATCGATACTTACCTTATATAGGAAAAGTTGTGTTTAAAAAATAAACCTTACTTTTAAAAAATAATTTTTTTATTATCTATTAATCGAGTTTTACCTAGCCAAACAGATGCAAGGAGGATGTTATTTTTATCATTTTCACTTCTTTTTGTAAGCTGTTTTGCGTTATATACATCAAATATATCGATAATAAATCCTTTTTTTGTTAAATCTTTTCTTGATGCATTTAAAATAAATTTAATATTTTCTCCTTTTTTTTGAATTATTTTATCAGTAGTCTTTTTAATTATTTTATATAAAAAAGGTGCTATTTTTTTTTCTGAAGAGCTTAGATATTTATTTCTTGAGCTATAAGCTAATCCATTTTTCAATCTTATTGTAGGTGCGCTGATAATTTTTATTGAATAATTTAATTCTTTAATAAGTGTTTTCACTATTAATAATTGTTGGTAATCTTTTTCTCCGAAAAATGAAAAATTTGGTTGTATTAAGTTAAATAACTTACATAATATTGTTGTTACCCCAATAAAATGTCCAGGACGTGATTTTCCTTCAAGAATATTAGACAAGCTAGGTACTTTAACATATGTATGAATTTTTTTATCGGATAAATATATATCTTTTTCTTCAGGTGCAAAAATTATATCTACGTTTTCTTTTTTTAAAAGTGTACAATCTTTTTTTAAAGTTCTAGGATATTTTTTATAATCTATAAGACTATCAAATTGAGTTGGATTAGTAAAAATACTTACTATAATGACATCCGAATACTTTTTTGCCAAAAGAATTAATTTAATATGGCCATAATGTAAATTTCCCATTGTTGCTACGAGACCAATAGTTTTGTTATTTTTTTTTATTTCTTGAATTTTTTTATTTAAAACTTTTATTTTTTTTATTATATTCATATATGATGGCATTATTTAAAAGCTATTTTTTTCGTTAGGATAAATACTATTTTCAACTTCATTGATATATTTTTTTATCGCGTTTTGAACGCTTCCACTATTAAATAAAAAATTTTTTACAAATCTTGGCGTTTTTCCTTCAGTAATTCCTAGTAAATCTTGCATAACAAGAATTTGCCCATCTGTATAAACGCCCGCTCCTATTCCAATAACAGGAATAGACAATTTTTCCGTAATTTTTTTAGCTAACAAGGAAGGTATACATTCTAAAACTAGCATTTTAATGCCTGCTTCTTCAAGCAATAAAGCTTCATTTATTAATTGGTTTGCTTCTTTTTTTTGTTTTCCTTGAACTTTATATCCACTTAAATAATGAATATTTTGCGGTGTTAATCCCATATGTCCGCATACTAATATTGATCTCATTGACAATTCTTTAATTGTTTCAATCAGCCATTTTCCGCCTTCTATTTTAATCATATTGGCGCCAGATTGAATGATTTTAGCTGCGTTTTTTAAAGTTTGATTTATTTCATAATAAGACATAAATGGTAAATCTGCTATTAAAAAAGAGTTCGGGGCTCCTTTTCTGACACATTTTGTATGATATATAATATCTTTTACTTTTACTGGCAGCGTTGAGTCATGGCCTTGTATAGTCATGCCAAGTGAATCTCCTACTAGTAAAACCGGAACTCCTTGATTGCAAAAAATTTTTGCGAAACTAAAATCGTAAGCGGTAATTGCGGCAAATTTTTTTTTTATTTTTTTCCAATTATAAATATGAGAAATAGTAATGTATTCCATTTTTTTAATTTTTATTATAAATTTTATTATGTAAAGGATACTCGAGATAGTGCAATATATCAATCGAATATCCTGATCTGTATAACTAACCAGCCATTTGTTTTTCTCGAATTTCTGCTAATGTTTTACAATCAATACAAAGACTAGCAGTTGGTCTAGCTTCTAAACGACGAATTCCGATTTCAATACCGCAAGAATCACAATAACCAAAATCTTTGTTTTTTATTTTTTTTAGAGTTAATTCAATTTTTTTAATTAATTTACGATTGCGATCTTGATTTCTTAATTCTAAGCTAAATTCTTCTTCTTGCGCTGCACGATCGATGGGATCGGGAAAATTAGTAGATTTTTCTTGTAAAAGAAAGGTATGATTGATTTCATTTCTTAATTGATTTTGCCATGTTTCAAGAATTTTTTTAAAATGCAATCTTTGTTTTTCATTCATGTATAATTCATCTATCTTCTTTTGGTATGGTTTTAAACCGGCAATTGAAAGAACGTTTAAAGATGATGTTTTTTTATTTTTTTCTTTTTCCATAGTTTTTCCCAGAAAATACATTTATTGTAAATTAAAATAGTTTATTAAGTAGTACATTTTTTAAATTTTTATTATGTTTAACATTTTAAACAATTATTTTTTATTTTGATAATATTAACATAAACTTAAATTAAATATATTTTATACTATTAAATTTATTAAAGAATTTTTATTTTAATACATAATTGAGTGTTTAGATAATGGAAAAAAAGAAGAAAAAATTTGCGTTAGGGATTCAGTATAATGGAAGCAATTATCATGGATGGCAACGTCAAAAAAATATTTTGACTATTCAAGAAGAAATAGAAAATGCTTTATCTAAAGTTGCGAATCATAATATTAAAGTTATATGTTCTGGAAGAACAGATGCTGGTGTACACAGCGTAGGACAAGTAATTGATTTTACGACAACTGCATTAAGAAATGATTATTCCTGGACTGTTGGAGTCAATGGTTATTTACCAAAAAACATATCTGTTCAATGGATTAGGGAAGTTCCGCTAAATTTTAGTGCTCGCTATAGTGCTATTCATCGCTCTTATCGTTATTTAATTTATAATCATAATTGCCGGACTTCTATTGCATTTGAAAGATCACATCATGTTTATAGAAAACTAAATATTAAAAAAATGTATAAAGAAGCTCAATCGTTATTAGGAGAGCATGATTTTTCATCATTTCGAGCATCAGGTTGCCAGTCGTATTCTAGTTGGAGAAATATAAAAAAAATAAATATTTTTGGATTAGATAATTGGGTCATTATAGACATTACTGCTAATTCTTTTTTATATCATATGGTAAGAAATATTGTCGGCTCTCTAATTCAAGTTAGTTTTTTAAAAGAAAATAATTGTATTAAAAAGATATTAGAAAAAAAAAATAGATTTTATGCAGGACCAACTGCTTCAGCTCATGGTTTATATTTATGGTATATTAAATATCCTGAATCTTTTAATTTACCTATGTTAAAAAGTAATTTTATTTTTTAAAAAATATAATTTTTTTTATTCGTTAATTCTGAATTAATATTTAAATTTTTTTAAAAAACAAATATTTTTTAAAAGTAAAAAATTTACTTTTTTAGATAAATTCAATTTCAGGAGAATAATGAGTGTGTGCGGATATAAAAAAATTAAAATATTTAACATTTTTTTTCTATTATTATTTTTAATTTTTTTTTTACGGTTTTTTTTTATATGCAAAAATTAGGAGTTTAATTAATAGCAAAATATCAAATTTTTCTACATCAATTTATAGTCGTATAATAAATTTAGAGCCAGGAAGTACTTTTTCTAGAGAGGAAATTATAGAATTATTAAATAATCTCATGTATAAAAAAGTTAAAAAAGTAATGTTGCCTGGAGAATATAGCTTTCAGGATGATAATGTAGAGTTTATACGGCGTTCTTTTATTTTTCCTGATTTAAGTGAAAAAGCGTTACATGTAAGGTTATTTTTTAAAAAAGATTGTTTGTTGAAAATTCAAAATGTTGAAAATAATCTTAATTTTAGTTTTTTTCGTTTGGAGCCAAAATTAATTAGTGTATTGAATTATACCAGTCGAAATCAGCGTTTATTTATTCCTCGGCATCAATATCCTGATATTTTAATTAAAACATTGCTTTCTATTGAAGACAGATTTTTTTATAACCATAATGGTATTAATATTTCTGCTATTGGAAGAGCATGTTTAGTAAATTTAATGGCTGGAAAAATAGTTCAAGGAGGCAGCACACTTACTCAACAATTAGTAAAAAATCTATTCTTGACAAATACACGTTCAATATGGAGAAAGATTAATGAAATATATATGGCTTTAATATTAGATTTTTTTTATAAAAAAGATCGCATTTTAGAATTATATTTAAACGAGGTGTATTTAGGCCAAGATGGTGATGAACAAATACGAGGATTTCCTTTGGCAAGTCTACATTATTTTGGTCGTCCTATTGATGAATTAAATTTAGATCAGTATGCTTTATTAGTCGGCATGGTAAAAGGTGCGTCTTTGTATAATCCTTGGAGTAATCCAGAAGTTGCTTTAAATAGAAGAAATTTGGTTTTGTTGTCTTTATATAAACAAGGTTTAATTAAAAAAAATATATATGAAAAATTATCTCAAAGGGCATTAAATATTTATCCCAAGGGATATGTAATCTCGGATTATCCTGATTTTTTAGAATTAGTTCGAATTGAAATAAAAAAAAAGTTAAAAAATAAAATAATTAATTTTTCTGGTATGAGAATATTTACTACTTTGGATGTCATTTCGAAAAATTCAGTTGAAAAAACTATTAATAAAGAAGTACCAATATTAAAAAAGAAAAAAAATTAAAAGATTTAGAAATTTCTATGATTGTTACAGATAAATTTACTGGAGAAGTAAACTTTCTTATTGGCAGTTCTAATCTTAAATTTTTTAGTTATAATCGTGCTTTAAAAACTTGTCGATCTATTGGTTCTTTATTTAAACCTATTACTTATTTAACAGTTTTATCCAATCTTAAAAAATATCATTTAAATACT
This sequence comes from Buchnera aphidicola (Melanaphis sacchari), assembly GCF_003096055.1. NCBI lineage: Bacteria > Pseudomonadati > Pseudomonadota > Gammaproteobacteria > Enterobacterales > Erwiniaceae > Buchnera > Buchnera aphidicola. The sequence goes on along the minus strand of NZ_CP029161.1, from coordinate 409,647 downwards.
TGGATTCCTAACTTTCCAATTTCAATTAAGTTACAAAATGGTCAAAATTGGATTCCTAAAAATAATAATTATCATTTTATCGGAAAAATTATGTTATTAGATGCTCTAGCTAATTCAGTAAATATCCCAACAGTAAATTTAAGTATACAGTTAAGACTAAAAAAATTAATAAATCACTGGATTTCCTGGGGAGCACTAAAAAGACGGTTATTTTTTTTTCCTGCTATTTCTTTAGGAGCTATTAATTTAACACCTATTGAAGTAGCTCAAATATTTCAAATTATTGCTAATAAAAGCTATAAAATATCATTATCTTCTATAAGATTTATTATTTCTATTGATGAAAAAGTATTATATCAAAATTTATCTCAACCTGAAAAAATAGAATCCGTCGAAGCAGTTTACTTAACTTTATTTAGTATGCAAAATGTAGTTAATTATGGAACAGAAAAATCCCTGGGTTATCTTTTCAAAAATGTTTTCCTAACAGGAAAATAGGTACTACTACTAATTTAGTAGATAGTTAGTTTATAGGAATTGATAAAAAGTAATAATTATTTAGATGGGTGGAGATAATAATTTGTTTACAAAATTATATGGTTTTTCCGGAGCTATGGAGGTATATCGAAAATATCTTGAATATCAGCTACCAAAACCATTAATATTGAATCGGCCCAAAAGAAATTAAAATGTTTTATATGAATCAAAATAGTCAGTTATATTATAAAAAAATAATGAATATGAAAGATATTTACCGATATGGTTACCAGAGAAATAATTTTTACTAAAAAAGTATTTTATAAATTTTAAAAATTAAAAAATATTTTTTTAAATTAAATATTTTATTTTATTAAAAGATGTTGATTGAATAAGTAGTATTTTAATAATTTGTAATTAGAAAACGCACACTTTTTTTAAATGAATACGAAAGATCAAATGAATAAATTATAACGTGAGAACTATTATATGTTTATTAAATTTTTAGCCAAAATATTTGGCAATCGTAATGATCGCATTTTAAAAAAATTTAATCGAATAGTCTATGCTGTCAACGAATTAGAAAGTATTTTTGAAAAATGGACAGATAAAAAATTAAAAAAAAATACTGAATTGTTTCGCCATCGTTTAAAAAATGGAGAAAGTTTAGATAATTTGCTACCAGAGTCTTTTGCCACTATTAGAGAAGCAAGTAAACGTATTTTTAAAATGCGTCATTTTGACGTACAAATTCTTGGAGGAATAGTATTACATAAAAATTGTATTGCGGAGATGCGTACAGGTGAAGGAAAAACTTTGACTTCTACCCTTCCATCTTATTTAAATGCGCTAACGGGAGAAGGTGTTCATATAGTTACTATGAATGATTATTTAGCAGAAAGAGATGCTAAAAAAAATGCTTTATTATTTGAATTTCTTGGTTTGAAGGTGGGATTGAATTTGCCTGACATGTCTTTTTCTGAAAAAAAATATGCTTATTCATGTGATATTACTTATGGAACAAATAATGAATATGGATTTGATTATTTACGTGACAATATGATTTCTTCTCCCGAAGAAAGAGTACAAAGGAAATTACATTATGCTTTGATAGATGAAGTAGATTCTATTTTGATAGATGAAGCTAGAACTCCATTAATTATTTCAGGTCCTTCAGAAGATAGTTCAGATTTATATAAAGAAATTAATAAAATAGTACCATCTCTAATGTATCAAAAACAAGAAGATTCAGATTTTTTTAATGGAAAAGGCGATTACTACGTAGATCAAAAATCAAGACAAATATATTTGACTGAAAGAGGTTTAATTAAAATTGAAAAAATATTTATCAGCAAAAAATTTATAAAAAAAGGAGAATCATTATATTCTTCCAATAATATTGTACTAATGCATCATATCATATCAGCTTTACGTGCTCATAAATTATTTATTCGAGATGTAGATTACTTAATTAAAAATGATAATATAATTATTGTTGATGAACATACAGGTCGTACCGTTCCAGGTCGAAGATGGTCAGATGGATTACATCAGGCGATAGAAGCAAAAGAAAATGTAACTATAAAAAGTGAAAATCAAACATTAGCATCTATTACATTTCAAAATTATTTTCGTTTATATAAAAAAATTTCAGGAATGACTGGAACCGCTGTTACTGAATCTTTTGAATTTCGTTCTATTTATAATTTAGATACTATTGCTGTACCCACAAATAAACCTATGATAAGAAATGATTTTCCTGATGCAGTGTATATGACAGAAAAAGAAAAAATAAATGCTATTTTAAAAGATATTCAAAATTGTGTCAAAAATAATCGACCTGTATTAGTTGGTACAATATCCATTGAAAAATCTGAAATAATTTCACAAAAATTAAAAAAATTAAATATTAAACATCATGTTTTAAATGCCAAGTTTCATGCCCAAGAAGCTAAAATTATCGCTCAAGCTGGAAAATCAAAATCAGTTACAATCGCTACTAACATGGCAGGTAGAGGGACAGATATAGTATTAGGTGGAAATTTAGATTTTAAAATATATGAAAATATGTCTTTAAATGACATTCAAAAAATTAAGATTAAATGGAAGAATGAACATGATTTAGTTGTTTCATCTGGAGGATTGCATGTCATTGGTACTGAGCGTCACGAATCTCGTCGTATTGATAACCAATTAAGGGGTCGTTCAGGTCGTCAAGGAGATACTGGTTCTTCGCGTTTTTACTTATCTATGGAAGATTCTTTAATGAGAATTTTTATGTCGGATAAAACTATTAATATGATGCGAAAGCTGGGGCTAAATTTAAATGAAGCTATTGAACATCCTTGGGTTACAAAAGCGATAGAAAATGCTCAAAAAAAAGTAGAGAACAGAAATTTTGAAATTAGAAAACAATTATTAGAATATGATGATGTATATAATGAGCAACGTCGTGTAATTTATTCTCAACGTAATAAGTTAATAGATTCTCAAAACATTAAAAAAATTATTTGTGATTTTTTTAAAGATGTATTTACTAAAATAGTTCAAATTTATGTATCTAAGGAAATTTCACGTAATAGATGGAATATTATAGATTTAGAAAAAAAATTAAATATTGAATTTAATTTAAGTATTTTTATTAAAGATTGGTTAGATGTAGATCCTAATTTAACTGATGAATATATTATACAAAAAGTTGTTAGTATTGCTCAAAAAAATTATTTTCAAAAAGAGAATTTAATAGGATGCGAGAATCTGAGAATCATAGAAAAGTCTGTTATGTTAAAAAATTTAGATTTACTTTGGAAGGAACATTTGTGTGCTATGGATTATTTAAGGCAAGGTATTCATTTGCGCGGCTATGCACAAAAAGATCCTAAACAAGAATATAAGCGTGAATCTTTTAATCTGTTTTCTGAAATGCTAGAATCATTAAAATATGAAGTAGTATTATTTCTTAGTAAATTAGATGTTTTAAATTTAAAAAAATATATTGATTTAAATAATAGATCTTTAATAATAGAAAATGGAAATAAAATAGGACGAAATACATTGTGCAATTGCGGTTCTGGAAAAAAATATAAGTATTGTCATGGAACTATATAACATCTTTTTTTAGTGTTATGGTATAAATTTTAATTTGGATAAAATACTTAATGCACTATATAAAAGCTGTGATCGGAATTATTATAAAGAAAAATAGAATTTATATAAGTAAAAGTAAAAAAAATAAATACAGTGTAGATTTATGGGAATTTCCAGGAGGTAAGGTAAAAACGAGTGAAACTTTAATTCATGCTTTAAAAAGAGAGTTATGCGAAGAAATAGGAATAACAATTTTAAATTTCAGTTTTTTAAAATATGAAAAAATTTTTAATAAAAATATAAAGTTATATTTTTTTTTAATAAAAAAATGGAAAGGAAAGATATATAGTAGAGAAGGATATTTATATCAATGGATTTTTTATAAAAGTTTAAAATATTTTAACTTTCCTAAATCAAATTATAAAATTATAAAATTGTTAATAGAAAAATTTCATTCATTTAAAAAAAATAAAAATTTTTTACTATAAATTAAAAAAAATTTTTAGTAAAATTTAGTTAAATTATTTTTTTTTATTTGTATTAAATATTTTTTTTTAGATAAATAAGTGTAAAATTTGTTTAAATAGTATGTATATAAATTTAATGTTGATATTTTTTTATTTTTATTAAAGATAATATCATCAGAAATAGAAATTCTTTGTGTGCGCGTGAATTGATAAGAAATAATTTTTTTAGCTTCTCGAATATTTATTTTATCTCGTTTGATTATACGTTTTATTTGCGTTTTTACTGGTGTATCAATTAAAAGAATTCGATTTACTTTTTTTTCTAATTTTTTTTCTAATAATAAAGGAACGACCCATAAGCACCAACATGATTTAGTAGATTTAATTTGTTTTTTACTTTCTTCATAAATTTTGGGATGAAGTATATTCTCCAGCCATAATTTATTATTTTTATTAGAAAAGACATGATTTCGAAGTAAAATTCTATTAATTGAATTGTCTAGATTGAGTATTTTTTTTCCAAATTTTTTTTTAATATTATTTAATATTTCCATATTTTTTTCTACTATTTTTTTTGCAATGACATCAGTATCAACAATGTGAATGCCTTGTTTTTTAAAGCTATTAGAAATAATAGTTTTACCGCTACCAATGCCTCCAGTAAGTGCTACAATATAAGTCATAGTATTCTTAATTAGGTTTGAAAAATTTCAAAATATAATTTTTTAAATTGATGTATTTAATGTTATAAAATTTTTTTATTTTAATATTTTTTAATATAGGAATTTAAATTTATGCGTATTGAAGAAGATATTAAACTAGGTTTTAAAGATGTTTTAATAAGACCTAAAAGATCTACTTTAAAAAGTCGTTCTGAAGTTAATCTTATTCGTTATTTTTCTTTTAAGTATTCACCTTTAAAGTGGTCTGGAATTCCTATTATTGCTTCGAATATGGATACTATTGGAACATTTCAAATGGCAACATCTTTATCAAGGTTTAATATTTTAACTGCGATACATAAATATTATTCGATTAAAGAATGGGAAATATTTATTAATTCATCTCCTGATAATATATTAGAACATGTAATTATATCAATTGGAACTTCTAATTTAGATTTTGAAAAAATTAAAAAAATTTTTTTATTATCTTCTAAAATAAAATATCTTTGTATTGATGTTGCAAATGGTTATTCTGAATTTTTTTTATCTTTTTTAAAGAAAGTAAGAGATTGTTTTTCAGATAAAATTATTTGCGCTGGCAATGTTGTAACCGGAGAAATGGTAGAAGAATTGATACTATCTGGCGCTGATATAGTTAAGGTAGGTATAGGTCCTGGTTCTGTTTGCACAACGCGTTTAAAAACAGGGGTTGGATATCCTCAACTTTCGGCTATTATAGAATGTGCAGATGCTGCTCATGGGTTAAATGGTCAAATTATTAGTGATGGTGGATGTGCTGTTTCTGGTGATATTGCTAAAGCTTTTGGTGGCGGCTCAGATTTTGTAATGTTAGGAGGCATGCTTTCTGGACACTCTGAATGTTCAGGAAAAGTAATAGAAGAGAAAGAAAATAAGTTTATGTTATTTTATGGCATGAGTTCTATTCCTGCAATGCAACGTTATACAGGAAAAATTTTTGGATATCGCGCATCAGAAGGAAAAGTAGTAAAAGTTCCTTTTCGAGGAGAAATAGATAAAACAATACGTGATATTTTAGGAGGTCTTCGATCTGCTTGTACTTATGTAGGAGCTCAAAAATTAAAAGAATTAACCAAAAGAACTACTTTTATAAGAGTAAGCGAACAAGAAAATTGTGTTTTTAATCATTTTAATGCTTCCAATATACTAGATTAAAATTTATTACGTTTTTAAAAATTTAGAAAACAAAATCAATAAAATTAATTATTTTTATAGTTAATTTTATTGATTTTTTTTAGAATTTAATATTCTATTAAATGCAATAAAAAAATTTATTTAAATTATTAAAATAAGTTTATTAGTTAATAACTATTAATATATTTTGATAAAATACTAATTTTATTATAGACAATATATAAGGAATTTATACCATGTCAGAAAATTCATATGATGACGTGGATCCAATTGAAACTAATGATTGGGTGGAATCAATTGAATCTGTTATTCGGGAAGATGGTTTGGAAAGGGCTCAGTTTTTAATTAAAAAGATTTTAAAAAAATCTAAAATAAAGAGATCAAATTTTTTTATCAGTGACTATATTAATACTATTCATTATAAAGATGAAGTTAAATATCCTGGCGATTTAGCGTTGGAAAGAAAAATTCGCGCAGCTATTCGTTGGAATGCTATGATGATGGTTTTACGTGCTTCAAAAAAAAATTTAGAGCTAGGAGGTCATTTATCATCATTTCAGTCGTCAGCAACTATATATGAGGTTTGTTTTAATCATTTTTTTCGAGCTCAAAATAAAGACGATGGAGGTGATTTAGTTTATTTTCAAGGTCATATTTCTCCAGGAATTTATGCTAGATCATTTTTAGAGGGTCGATTTTCTGAAGAACAAATCGATAATTTTAGACAAGAAGTACATGGAAAAGGATTATCTTCTTATCCTCATCCTAAATTAATGCCAAATTTTTGGCAATTTCCAACTGTTTCAATGGGATTAGGTCCTCTTTGTGCTATTTATCAAGCAAAATTTTTAAAATATTTAAAAAATAGAGAGTTAAAAGATACTTCTAAGCAAACTGTTTATGCTTTTTTAGGTGATGGAGAGATGGATGAACCTGAATCTAAAGGAGCTATTTCTATAGCTGTTCGTGAAAAATTAGATAATTTAATTTTTATTATTAACTGTAATTTGCAAAGATTAGATGGTCCTGTAGTAGGTAATGGAAAAATTGTAAATGAGTTAGAGAGTTTTTTTTACGGTGCCGGATGGAAAGTAATTAAAGTAATATGGGGTAGTAAATGGGATGCATTACTAAAAAAAGATAAAACTGGAAAATTAATTCAATTAATGAATGAAACAATAGATGGTGATTATCAAAGATTTAAATCAAAAAATGGAGCTTATGTTCGAAAATATTTTTTTGGAAAATATCAAGAAACATGTGATTTAGTAAAAGACATGACAGATGAGGAAATATGGAATCTAAATCGAGGTGGTCATGATCCTAAAAAATTATTTAATGCAATTAAAAAAGCTAAAGAGACAAAAGAACGGCCAACGGTAATTTTAGCTCATACTATTAAAGGATACGGTATGGGTTCTATTGCAGAAGGAAAAAATATTGCACATCAAATAAAAAAAATTAATATTGATGGTATAACTTACATTAGAGATCGTTTTAATATTCCCATATCTGATGAAAATATTAAAAAATTACCATATATTATTTTTGAAAAAAATTCTAAAGAATATTTTTATATACATCAACAAAGAAAAAAATTGGGTGGTTATATTCCCTTTCGGTTATCTAAGTTTACAACTACTATAAAAATTCCAAATTTAATTGATTTTAAACCTCTTTTAGTTGAGCAGAACAAAAAAATGTCTACGACTATAGCATTCGTACGTGTTTTGCATTTAATTTTAAAAAATAATTCTCTTAAAAATTTAATTGTCCCAATTATTGCTGATGAAGCTCGTACCTTTGGAATGGAAGGGTTATTCAGAATGATTGGAATTTACAGTTCAAGTGGACAAAAGTACATTCCTCAAGATAGAGAGCAGTTAGCCTATTATAAAGAAGAAAAAAGAGGGCAAATATTACAAGAAGGAATAAATGAGTTGGGGGCTGCGTCATCTTGGTTAGCAGCCGCTACTTCTTATAGTACTAATGATTTTCCCATGATTCCGTTTTATATTTATTATTCAATATTTGGTTTTCAAAGAATAGGCGACCTTTTTTGGGCAGCCGGAGATCAACAAGCAAGAGGTTTTTTAATTGGAGGTACATCAGGAAGAACAACGTTAAACGGAGAAGGTTTACAACATGAAGACGGTCATAGTCATATACAATCACTTACTATACCTAATTGTATTTCTTATGATCCTGCTTTTGCGTATGAAATAGCAGTTATTATACATGATGGTTTGAAACGTATGTATGGATCATCTCAGGAGAACATTTATTATTATATTACTACAATTAATGAAAATTATCATATGCCTGCCATGCCTGAAGGCTCTGAAGAAGGAATTTGTAAGGGAATGTACAAATTAAAAACTTTATATAGAAAAAATACTAAATTACAAGTTCAATTGATAGGTTCAGGAGCTATTTTACGTTGTGTTTGCAAAGCCGCCTCTATTTTGTATGACGAATACTGCATTGCTGTAGATATATACAGTGCTACTTCTTTCACAGAATTAGCACGAGATGGTCAGGATTGTGATCGTTGGAATATGTTACATCCTTATGGCAAAAAAAAAGTGGCTTATGTTAAAAAAATAATGAATTCCTTTCCTACTGTTGCTGCTACCGATTATATGAAATTATTTGCTGAACAAATCCGATGTTATGTTCCGTCAAAAGAATATTACGTATTAGGTACTGATGGATTTGGTCGTTCGGATAGTCGTGATAAATTACGTGAACATTTTGAAGTTAATGCTCATTATATTGTTATAGCAGCTTTAAATTTATTATCTAAATCAGATAGTATTAGCAAAAAAGTTGTAGAAGAAGCAATTATCAAATTTAATATTAATGTAGATAAAATTAACCCACGTTTAGCTTAGAGGTACGAGGAAAGTGCACAATAAAGTTAAAATGCCTGATATTGGTCTTGATGAAGTAGAAGTGATTGAAATATTAGTTAAAGTAGGTGAAAAAGTTCAATTAGAGCAAGGATTAATTACTGTCGAAGGTGATAAAACTTCTATGGAAATACCATCTCCTGTATCTGGAATTGTAAAGGAAATAAATGTTAATATAGGAGATAAAGTGACTACCTCTTGCTTAATAATGACTTGTATATCCGAAGAATTTAATCAAGATAATAAAGAAATAATTCCTTTGAAATCTACAGCGGTATTAATGAATACTAATATAAATAAACATAAAGAAAAAAAATTAATTCATGCAACACCAGTTGTTCGTCGTTTAGCGCGTCATTTAAATATTAATTTACAAGATATTACTGGTTCTGGACGAAAAAATCGTATCTTAAAGCAAGATTTAGAATTGTACAAAAAAAAATATTCTGAGATACGTAATACATCTGATTTAAAAAATAATAATTTAAATAATCTTAAATTATCACAAACGCATACTATCCCCATTACAAATTTGCAAAAAGTTGTTGGAAAAAATTTACATAAAAATTGGTTAAATATACCTCATGTTACACAGTTAGATGAAGTAAATATTACTTTATTGGAAGATTTTCGAAAACAATATAATCATAAAGAACATCACAAAAATGGAGAAAAATACAATATCACTTTATTAGTATTTATTATAAAAGCGGTTGCGCATGCATTAAAAAAATTTCCTATATTTAATAGTTCTTTATCTGTAAATAAAAATGAAATTATACTAAAAAAATACATTAATATTGGAATCGCTGTGGATGTTCCAGAAGGTTTACTTGTTCCTGTAATAAAAGATGTTGATAAAAAAAATATAGTAGAATTATCTTCCGAATTAATTGCTCTTTCTAAAAAAGCACATGATAATAAATTAACGAAGTCAGATATGATGGATGGCTGTTTTACAATTTCGAATTTAGGAGGTATTGGAGGTAGTTGGTTTTTTCCAATTATTAACGCCCCAGAAGTTGCAATTCTTGGTGTTTCTAGAGCTGTGATAAAGCCTTTTTGGAATGGTAAAGAATTTAATCCATCTTTAATTTTGCCTTTGTCTTTATCTTACGATCATCGCATTATTAATGGTGCAGATGCTGCTCGATTTATTACTTTTATTAGAAAACTGTTATCTGATATAAGATTTTTAATTATGTAAGATTGAATTTATTTTATTAATTGATCATATAAGGATTTTTAAAATGTATCAAGAAATTAAAACAGAAGTTGTAGTTATTGGATCTGGTCCTGCTGGTTATTCTGCAGCATTTAGATGCTCTGATCTTGGGTTAGATACTACTTTAGTTGAATTTCACGAAAATTTAGGCGGCGTTTGTTTAAATGTTGGCTGTATACCTTCAAAATCATTACTGCATATAGCTAAAGTTATAAAAGAAGCAGAAGAATTATCTAAATTAGGTGTATTTTTTAAAAGCCCTACACTTGATTTAGAAAAAATACAAAATTGGAAAAAAAATATTATTAATCAGTTTTCTAATAGTTTATTAAAAATGGCAAAACATAGAAAAATAAATACAATTTTTGGAAAAGCATGTTTTTCTAGCACGAATAGTTTACTTGTAGAACATAACAAAAACAGCTATGTTATTTCTTTTAAAAATGCAATTATCGCAACAGGATCACATCCTATTGAAATACCTTCATTACCTAACAAAGATGATAGAATTTGGAATTCAACAGATGCTTTATCTTTCAAAAAAGTACCTAATCAGTTATTAATTGTAGGTGGGGGTATTATTGGCTTAGAAATGGCTACGATATACAGTGCATTGAAATCTAAAGTAGATATTGTTGATAGATTTAATACTTTTCTTCCCGTACTTGATGAAGATATTAGTGCAATATATTTAAAATCTATTAATGATAGATTCAACGTTTTTCTAAATACTCATGTAAAATCTATTCAACCTGAAGAAAAGGGATTATTTGTAACCTTAGGAAAAGAGGACAATGAAGAAAAAGATTTATATTATGACAACGTTTTAGTAGCAATTGGAAGAAAGCCGAATATTGAATATTTAAATCTGAACGATATTGGTATAAAATTAAATGAGTTTGGTTTTATTGAAGTGAATACGCAATTAAAAACAAACATTTCTCATATTTATGCAGTTGGTGATGTAACAGGATTTCCTATGTTAGCTCATAAAGCTATTCATGAAGCTCATATTGCTGCTGAAGTAATTTGCGGGAAAAATCATTATTTTGAACCTAAAGTAATACCGTCAATCGCATATACTGATCCAGAGATTTCTTGGGTAGGATTAAGTGAAAAAGAAGCAAAAAATCAAAATATAGATTATGAAATTGCTAAATTTCCATGGAATGCTTCGGGAAGAGCGCACGCGTCTAATTCTATGTCTGGAATAACAAAATTAATCTTTAATAAAGAAAATAACCAAATTATTGGTGGATCTATAGTAGGAACGAATGCAAGTGAATTAATCAGCGAGATAGGATTAGCTATTGAAATGGGATGCGATGCAGAAGATATTGCGCTTACTATTCATCCTCATCCTACTTTAAGTGAATCTATTAGTTTATGTGCTGAAGTATTTCAAGGTACAGTTACAGATGTGTTAAATTTAAAAAAACATAATTCATAGAATAATTAAATCAGAACAATAAAAAGATTATAGAAAATAAATTTCTATAATCTTTTTATTGTTCTGATTTAATTGTATTAATTTTTTAAATAAATTTTTTTATAGGAATATTTCTACCATGATATATTTCTCTCATTTCTTGCCATAATAAGTTTATAATGTAGGAACGCTCTCTTTGAGATAAATCTCTTACCTTAATATTAAATAAATAGTTTTTTAAATGAAATTCTTTTAATAACATTCTAGTATGGAAAATGTTTTCTTGATATACATTAACATCAACCATGTCATACATAGATTTTATATCTGATGACATAAAATTTTGAATAGAATTAATTTCATGATCAATAAAATGTTTTATTCCATAAATATCTCTGGTAAATCCTCGTATACGATATTCAATTGTTACGATATCTGATTCTAATTGACGTATGAGATAATTTAATGTACTAAGAGGTGATATTACTCCGCAAGTTGAAACTTCAATATCTGCACGAAATGTACAAATACCGTTTTGGGGATGACTTTCTGGGTATGTATGCACGCAAATATGGCTTTTATCTAAGTGAGCTAATACTGAAGATGACGTAATTTGATTATTATTTTTTAAAATCTTTATTGTATCTAAATTTATTGGTTCTTCACATACTAAAATTGTTACACTAGCACCTTGAGGTTCATAATCTTGATGAAATACATTTAAAACATTTGCACCAATGATAGAGCAAGCTTTTTTTAATATTTTAGTTAATCTAATCCCGTTATATTGTTCATCAATATATTTAATGTAGCTATTTCTTGAATTGTCAGTATTTGCATAGCAAATATCATAGATACAAAAACTTAGACTTTTAGTTAAATTATTAAAGCCATGTAGTTTGAGTTTTTGCAATTTTTTCACTCTCCCACAGAAAGGTTGTTACTTTTATTCAATATGCTAATTACATTTTGTGGTAAGTAAAAACTACCTATATGAATTTTAGAATTATAATAATTAAAGTTTAATTTAGAATTTTGAATGCGTTTTTTTAAATCCTTATTATGTATTTTTCTATATTCAAAATTGTCTGATCCCCAAGCAAACATCATTATTCCTCCATAATATGTAGGAATACTAGCTTGATAAAATTTAACATCAAAAAAATATTTTTTTAATTTTTTAAAAGTTAGAATAATTTCATTTTTTTGAAGAAAAAATACTCCATTTTGTGCTACAAAGATACCATCGTAGCCAAGACATCGTTTGCAGTTTGAATAAAATTCTGATGAAAATAAACTTTCTCCACAACCAACAGGATCTGTAGAATCAGATATAATTAAATTAAATTTATTTTTTGTATTTTTAATAAAATTACATCCATTATCAATAATTATATTTAGACGTGGATCATTATATGCATTATTACTATGATTCGGAAAATATTTTTTGCATAAATTAATAATATCAATATCAATTTCAACCATAGTAATACTATTAATACTTTTGTGGCGGCAAACTTCTCGTAATATACCTCCATCACCTCCGCCTATTATTAATACATCTTTAACAGATCCATGAGATAGTATAGGTACATGTGTTAACATTTCGTGATATATAAATTCATCTTTTTCGGTAGTTTGAACGATTCCATCAATCGTCATGATTTTACCCATAATGGAATTATGAAAAATTTTGATTTCATGATATCTATTTTTTTTTTTATATAATATTTTTTCAATCAAAAAATATTGTCCAATATCATGGTGTAAAGTTTCATGCCATATTTTTTTATCAACCATATCTATTCCTAATAAATATATAATAAGTTGTTTAATACAAGTATAATAAAAAAGTATATTTTAGATTGTAAAATAGGATAATAATAAAATTATAATAAAAATTTTTAAAGTTAATATTTTATATAATAAGGATATAAATATTTTTAAATAAAAAAATTTAAATAATATATTGACAAGAAAATTTTTTTATTAATTTTTAAAAATATCTTTTTATGATAAAAAATATAATTTATTTTTTTATTTTTTAAAAATTTATATTTTCTAGTATTAATTTAGCTAATTTTGAAGATTGAAAAGAAGCGGTAGAAATATTTTTTTTGAAATTTAAAGTAGCATGATTATCCGATAAATCAGATATTGATTTTATAATAATATATGGAATTTTGAAATGATAACATACTTGTGCTATTGCAGCAGATTCCATATCTACTCCGATTGCAGAAGAAAATTGATATTTTATTTTTTTAGAAATTTCTCCTCTAATAAATGAATCTCCTGTAACAATTAATCCTTTTGAATATCTAAGATTAAATTTTAGTAAAATTTTTTTAAAAATATTATATAAATTTTTATCAATATTAAATTTTTTTGGATGTTTTGGCACTTGACCTTTAGAATAACCAAAATTGGTCAAATTTACATCATAATAACATATTTTTTTAGGAATAATGATATCTCCTATTTGAAGACAATTTTTTAATGCACCTGCTGAGCCAATATTAATAATAATATTTATTTTATATAAATGAATTAACATAGTTGTTGCAATACTTGCGCACACTTTGCCAATTCCTGATTTGATTAAAAAAATTTTGTTATTTTTAATTTTTCCTTGATAAATCTTAAATGTTCCATTTTTTTTTATTTCTTGGTTATGTATTATTTCTTTAATTATTGAAATTTCTTCTTCTAAAGCGCCAACTATTCCAATTTTCATTTTTTATTCAAATATAAATGTATTATTTTAAATACTAAAAGATGCGCCACATCCGCATGTATTTTTTGCGTTTGGATTAAACACTATAAATTTTGATCCTTCTAAATTTTCTATATAATCTATTGTTCCGCCATATAAATATTGCAAACTAATAGGATCTATAACGATAGAAAAATTTAATTGATTAATTAAAATATCATTTTCATTGATTTTTTCTTCAAAAATAAATTGATATTGAAATCCACTACATCCGCCTCCGACAATATATACTCGTAATTTTAAATTTTTATTTTTTTCATTATTAATAATTTTTTTTATTTTTTCAGTAGCTTTTTTGCTAAAATTTAGATTTTTTTGGTAATTTTTTTTCATTTTTATAAATTCTCAAAATATTTTAAAATTTTTTTAAAGTTTTAAATTAATTTTATCATAAAAGGTAATTTTATATATTTTTAATTTTAATAAGATGAATGTTTTAAAAAATTCATCCTTGCGCCGATAGATGATTTATTTTTTTATTGGCGCAGGTTGTAAATAATATTTTTTTAAAAATTCATATCTTATATAAAAATATATTGGATCAAAATATAAAAAAATTAATCAGATTTCTTACGGAGAAAAGCAGGAATGTCTAAATATTCTGGTTCTTTTCTTTTTAATTTTTCTTTTATTTGGTTATGCGTATTATTATTTTTTTTTTTATCTAATGATGTAGATGATAAATTTAAATATTGATATCGATAATCCATTAACATTTCTTTAGAAGATTTATTTTTTGTTTGTTGATGAATATCTGAATATTTTTCCATACCAATTCCTGTTGCTACTACAGTAACGCGTAAGGTATCGTTCATATCAGGATCTAAAGATGTACCTATTACAACGGTAGCATTGTCTGAAGAAAAAGATCTAATAGTATTTCCGACAGTTTCAAACTCATCTAGTTTTAAATCAAAGCCAGCGGTAATGTTAACTAAAACTCCCCGAGCGCCTGATAGATCTATATCCTCTAATAAAGGACTAGATATTGCTATTTCTGCCGCTTCTTCAGCTCGATTTTCTCCTGAAGAAATTCCTGTCCCCATCATGGCGTATCCCATTTCAACCATAACGGTACGAACATCAGCAAAATCAACATTCATTAGTCCAGGACGAGTAATTAATTCAGCAATTCCTTGAACAGCTCCCTTTAGTACATTATTTGCAGCACTAAAGGCATCTAATAAAGAAATTCCTCGATTTAGCACTTTTAATAATTTATCATTAGGAATTGTAATTAATGAATCGACATATTTTGATAGCTCTATCACTCCTTGATCCGCGACAATCATTCTTTTTTTACCTTCAAAACTAAAAGGTTTCGTGACTACAGCTACTGTTAAAATGCCTAGTTCTTTAGCAATTTCTGCTACTACAGGAGCTGCTCCTGTTCCAGTTCCCCCTCCCATACCTGCAGCAATAAATACCATATCAGATCCATCTAGAGCAGATTTTAATAATTCTTTGTCTTCTTCTGCGGAAGTGCGTCCAACTTCTGGATTCGCACCAGCACCTAATCCCTTAGTAATATTATTTCCTATTTGTATAGTTTGTTCTACTTCTATTTTTCTTAATGCTTGAGCATCGGTATTTACAGCAAAAAATTCGACACCTTCAATTTTCTCTCGTACCATATGTTCTACCGCATTACCGCCTCCACCACCAACACCCACTACCTTAATTATTGCATTATTACTTAATTCTACAGGTTCAAACATAATTTAATTCCATTATCTAACTTTAATTTTAGAAGGTTATAAAGTATTTAAAACTCTCTTGTAAACCAATTATTAATTTTTTTAAACCATCTTTCAATAAAAGAGTGTTCTTTTTTTTTATTTTTAAGATTTAAGTGATATTCTTTTCCATAGTGTAATAAACCCACTACTGTTGAATAATCTGGCTCGATAATATTATCTATTAGTCCAGTAATATTTAAGGGCTTAGCAATGCGAATTTTTTTTTGAAAAATTTTTTCTGCGCATTCTTTTAATTGTAAAATTTTTGCACCTCCTCCAGTTAATACTATACCATTTGTTAATTGATATTTTTTTCCTTCTTGATAAAGTTTTTTTTGTATATCAGTGATTCTATTATTAATCAAAGAAAATAGTTCAACGTATCTTGATTCAATGACTTCTACAACAGAATCTTGTTGCAAATTTTTTTGAAAATTACTATGTATATTAGGTAAATTAATTGTTTTGGATTTATCTAAAGTAACATGTGTTGCAGATCCATATTTTACTTTTATATTTTCTGCATCAGTATATGATGTGCTAAAAGCGTAAGAAATATCACTGGTTACAATATTTCCTGCATATGGTATAACATGACTATCTTCTATAGATCCATTGATATAAATACAGGAATCTATTGTCCCCCCTCCTATATCAACTATGCAAACGCCAAGCTTGCATTCCTCTTCAGTTAAAACAGCTTTACTAGAAGCTAGTCCTGAAAAAATAACTTGATCTACCCTTATATTGCATTTTTCTACAGCTTTAACAATATTTTTGGCTATATTTTGATGACAAGTAATTAAGTGTACTCTTACCTGCATTCTTGTTCCAGATAATCCAATTGGGTTTTTTATCTCATATTGTTGATCGATTGAATATTCTTGTGGAATTATATGCAATATATCATGTTCATTAATAATTTTTACAGATTTTGCAGTATGTATTACATTTTCTATGTCTTCTTGTGTTACTTCATCTTCAGAAATTGGAACTATTCCTATTTCATTTTGACAATTAATATATTTATTAGATAAAGATAAATATACAGAAGTAATTTGACAATTTGCCATAATTTCAGCTTGATGAATTGATTCTTTTATACATGAAATTACTGAATCTAAATTATTTATTCTGCCTTTATCTATTCCTTTAGATTGGCATAATCCCATGCCAATAATATTTATTCCGCCATCTACTAAAACTTCTCCTACCAAAGTTACGACTTTAGTAGTGCCTATTTCTAGTCCGACTACTAATTTTTTATTTGTTGATATAATCATTATTCTTTGGCCTGCACTATATAATATTATTCATTTTTCTTTTAAAATAAGATCTCTTATTTTTATTTTTTATATTATAATTATTCAAAATAATCACTATTTTAATTTTCTACAAAAATAAAAACATTTAACGTTATGATTATGTATAGAAAATATATTTAATAAATTAAATGATGCAGTATAATGATTTTATTAAATAAGATTTTTAATTTATTAATTATAATTAAATTAAATATAACGAACAATAATAAAATTTTTATTATAAATAATCTATCATAATATAACTATTTATCGTTTAGTATTTTCAATACTAAATCATCAAATGGTATTTTGAATGCACGTGCAGCTATTGGGACTAAACTTTTATTTGTCATTCCTGGGATAGTATTTACTTCTAATAACCAAAACTTATCTTTTTTATCTAAAATTACATCAATTCTTCCACAACCTTTGCATCCTAAGGTATTCCAAGCTAATTTTGCTATTTTTTGCAGTTCTTTTTCTTTTTCATCACTTAGTCCACTTGGGCATAAATATTGAGTAGAAGAACATTTATATTTAGCATTGTAATCATAAAAATAGTTTTTTGTTGTAATTTTAATGGAAGGTAAAATTTTTTTACCTAAAATTGATATTGTATATTCCTCTCCTACTAAAAATTTCTCAATGAGAATATCATGACTATAATTATATGCAATTCTAATTGCTTGATTTAATCCATTAAATGAATTAACCAAAGTAATACCTATACTCGATCCTGCGGTATTTGGTTTCACTAAAATAGGAAATTTTAATTTTAAGAATTTTTTTTCTATTCCATGGTGCAAAAATTTTAAGATATCATTTTTTTGGAGATATATATCCGGTAATACTGAAAGTTCAGAAGATTTCCACATTAATTTTGTTTTATATTTATCTAAAGATAAAGATGATGCTAAAATTCCGCTTCCTGTATACGGTATTTTTAAATATTCTAAAACTCCTTGAATAACGCCATCTTCGCCCCCTCTTCCATGAAGAGCAATATATGCCTTACTAAATCCCTCCGTTTTTAATTGCATTATAGGAAAATGTTGAGGATCAATTGGATATGCATTAATACCAGATTTTAATAAACTATTTAAAACAGCATATCCTGATTTAATAGATATATTTCTTTCAGAAGAATTTCCGCCTAATAAAACTGCTACTTTATTTTTCATATATCACTTTTTTATTTTTTAATAATTTTTTTTTTATTATCTCTTTTATGTTTCCCGCTCCTTGTAACAAAATAATATCATTTCCCTTTAATACGGAAAAAAGAAAATTTAATATTAAGTTAGGATTTTTTACGAGAATAATATTTATTTTTTTTATTCTTTTAATGTCATTATATAATGAAAAACTATCTGCACCTGGAATTTTTTTTTCACGAGCTGAATAAACATTTAAAATTAATAAAACGTCTACTTTAGATAATACTTTAACAAAATCTTCATATAAATTATATGTTCGAGTGTATCGATGAGGCTGAAATATCATAATTAGTCTTTTTTGGGGCCAGCTTGTTCTTATAGTTTGAATATTTTTTAATAGTTCAGTGGGATGATGACCATAATCATCTATTAATATAGTTTTTTTGCTTTCAATATTATTTTTTTTAATATTATATATCCCAAGATATTCAAATCTTCTCTGAGTACCTTGAAATTTTTTTAATGATTTTATTATATTATAGTGTGGTATTTTTTTTAATAATGCCAAAGAAAATGCTGCGGTTGCATTTAATGCATTATGTTTTCCTGGAATATTTAAAGTCACTTTTATTTTTTTTTTATTTTTTCTAATGATTGTAAAACATCCTACAAATAAGTATTGTTTATAGTTAACAATACGAATTTCTGAATTTTTATGGAATCCATAGGTAATTACTTTACATTTAATTTTAGGTAAAATATCACGAATATTGCTATCATCTATACATACTATAGCAATTCCGTTTGATGGAAGTTGATTTAAAAATTTTAAAAATGTCTTTTTTAATAATAAGAAATCATCATTATAATGATTTATGTGATCGGATTCAATATTAGTTAAAATTGCTATTTTAGGTTTAAGATACAAAAAAGATTGATCACTTTCATCGGCTTCAGAAATAAAATAGTTCGATGTTCCTAATTTTGCATGAGAATTAATTGATTTTATTAAGCCTCCATTAATAACAGTAGGATTTAAATGGTTTTCGTTAAATATATCAAAAATTATTGAAGTGGTTGTAGTTTTTCCATGTGTTCCAGATATCGCTATTCCGTACTTAAATTGCATCAATACTTGCAGCATTTCTGCTCTTAATAATATAGGAATATTTTTTTTTTAGATTCTTGAATTTCTGGATTGTTCGACAATATAGCGCTTGATTTGATTACAAAATCAACATTTTTAATATTTTTCTTACAATGTTTTAAATAAATAACTGCTCCCATATTTTTCAAATTTTTTATAGTAGAATTTTTTAACAAATCTGATCCGCTTACTTTGTATCCTAAGTTTAATAAAATCATAGCAATTCCATTCATTCCTGATCCACCGATACCAATCAGATGAATTTTTTCAAATTTTTTTTCTTTAAAAAAATTATTTTTTTTAATTTCTTTTATCTTCATTTTTTAATTCTTATATTTGATTAAATAATAAAATTTAATTTTTAGTTATTTTGTGAATAATATTAGAGATTTTTAAAGTTGCATTTCTTATGCCGAGCAAATAGGATTTTTGAGCCATTTTTTTTAGTATTTCTCTGTTTAGAGAATACAGTATTTTTACTATCAATTTTTCACTTAATTCTGATTCTGGAATAATTTTTGCTGCGCCCTTTTTTTGCAAAATTTGAGCATTTAAATATTGCTGATTATCTTTATGTGGATAAGGTATAAATATTGCTCCTAATCCTACTACAGCTATTTCGCTTACAGTTAACGCTCCAGATCGACAAATAATTATATCTGCCCATGAATACGCAGATGCTATATTTTTTATAAAAGAGGTTATTTTATATTTGTATAATCCAAATTTTTTATATTTTTGTCGTGTTTTTTCTAATTCAAAATGTCCTGTTTGGTGATAAATAGTAATCCTTTCTTTTAATAAATATAATACCTTAGGTAGAATTTTATTTAAAATAGAAGCTCCCTGGCTACCTCCAATAATTAAAATACGTAATGGTCCGTTTCTATTTTTGAAACGATGAATTGGAGGAGGTATTTTTATAATTTCTTCTCGGATAGGATTACCTACTATTTCTGCGTTATCTAAAGATCCAGAAAATGCTTGTATATTTTTTGTAGAGATTTTAGCAAGAATACGATTTGTGATTCCAGAAATTTTATTTTGTTCATGTATTAAAAGAGGAATTTTTGACCTCCAAGCTGCTAATCCAGCTGGTCCGGAGACATATCCACCCATTCCTAATACAATATCTGGGGAAAAATTTTTAATAATTTTCTTGACTTTAAAGTACGCATTTAATATATATATAGGAGATAAAATTAATGTCTTTATATTAGATTGACGCAATCCCATTATATCAATAAAATGAATTTTTATTTTATTTTGAGGAATAATATTTGCTTCAATTTTATTTTTAACTCCTATCCAATTAACATTCCATCCCTTTTTAATTAAATCGCGAGCTATTGTAAGACCAGGAAAAACATGTCCACCACTTCCACCTGCTATAATTATAATTTTTTTAGATTTCATTAAAAAATTCCTTAGGAAGTGCTTGATATTTTTTGATTCTCATTTCAAAATCAATTCTTAATAAAATGCAAATAGCTATTAAATTAATAATTAAACTTGAACCTCCATAACTGACAAGTGGTAGAGTCAATCCCTTAGTAGGCAATATACCAGTAGCTGCGCCAATATTAATTAATGTTTGAAAACTGAACCAAAAACCAATGGAACAAGCTAAAAATCCAGAAAAATTTTTTTGTTTTTTCAAAGCTTTTTGCCCGATATACATAGCTCGAAAGGACATAGAAAAAATTATTAATAATATTGCAAAACAACCTATATAGCCTAATTCTTCTCCTATAATAGAAAATATAAAATCACTATGTGCTTCAGGCAAATAATTTAGTTTTTGTATTGAATTGCCTAATCCCTGTCCGAAAAAATGACCCCGACCTAATGCCATAAGAGATTGTGTTAATTGATAACCATTACCAAATGGATCTTGCCAAGGATTCCAAAATGATAATATTCTTTTAATACGGTATGGTTTATCTAAAATCAAAAAAATAATAATTAATATGATAAATATAATAAAACTAAGAAATTGTTTGATTCTAGCCCCAGAAAGAAATAAAATAGATAAAGAAGTAACAAATAAAATAATTACAGTACCAAAATCAGGTTCAGCTAATAAAAAAATAGATTGTACTGAAATTACACTCATCGGTTTAAAAAACCCCCAGAAACATTTTCGAACTTCATTTATTTTTCTAGATAAATAACTAGATAAGTAAATAAATGAAGAAATTTTGCATATTTCAGAGGGTTGTATGCTAAATATACCTATTTTTATCCATCTTGAAGATCCATTTACTGAAATTCCTGCTAATAATACGATAATAAGAAGAAATATTGTAATTATTAATATAATATTACTATTTTTTTTCCAAAATTTAATAGGAATTCTTAAAAACAAAAAAGATAAGAAAAACATTAATAAAAAATAAAATGTCTCTCTTTTTAAAAAATAAAAAGCATCATGATATAAATCTTGGCCTATTGAAATAGATGCAGAACTTACCATGATTAATCCAGTAATACATAAAAATAAGGTCAACCATACTAATACACGATCATATAATATAAAATGAGGTTTTTTTTTATTTTTTTTAAAACCATTATTTTTTTTCCTTGGATAATTTTGTAAAAAGTTTACCTCTTTCTTCGAAATTAAAGAATTGGTCCTTGCTGCTGCATCCAGGTGAAAATAGAACTACATCGCCTGGGTATTACTTCTTTTTTAATTAAGCGCATTGCTTCTTCTAATCTGTCAAAGTAAATAGATTTTTTTTTAAAAATTTTTGATATGTTATATCCATCTTTCCCAAAACAGTATATTTTTATTTTCAACGTTTGAAAATATTTTTTTAAAATATTAAAATTAGAAGATTTAGCATCTCCTCCTAATAATAATCGTATTGTTCCTTTGGTTTTAACGTTTTTTAAAGCTATTTTAGTATTTTCAATATTAGTAGATTTAGAATCATTAATCCAAGATATATTATTACTTTGATGTATCATTTGAAATCGATAAGGTAAATTTCGGAATTTACTAATTTCTTTTATTGCATTTTTCTGAGGGATTTTCATTGCATTAGAAATTGCTAATGTAATTAAAGCATTTTTATAGTTATGATCACCATATAAAATGGTACGATTAAAGTGAAGTATTTCTTTTTTTTTATAAAATAAAATAGGAGATTTTTCTTTGTAATTGATATAATAATCGCTTTTTTTAGAGCCAAAGCTAATATAATTTTTTGATTTTGTACATGATAAAATATTTTTTATTTCTTTGGAGTGAATTAAACAAATTTCTGCATTATTATAAATTGATAATTTTACTTTTTTATATTGCTCAAAGCCTTTTGGATATCTGTCAAGGTGATCATTAGTAACGTTAAGAACTACAGCAATTTTTGATTTTAAACTAAAAATATTTTCTAGTTGAAAGCTTGATAATTCTAGTATATATAAATCAGATTTTTTTTTTAGCATTTCTAATGCCGGAAATCCTATATTACCTCCTAAGGAAACTTGGTATCCTGAGTTTTCAGTAACTTTTTTTATCATTGTAGCGACAGTGCTTTTACCATTTGTTCCAGTAATAGAAATTATGGGACATTTTGCCTCTCTAGAGAATAATTCTATATCGCTAATGATTTCAATTCCTAAAGAACGAGCATAAATTAAGATAGGTTTAAAAGAAGATATTCCGGGACTAATTATAATTAAGTCAGACTCAAAAATCCATTTTTTTTTTAATTCCCCTAATTTATATTCAATATTTTTAGGTAATTGATCTAATAAATAAGGTTTTTTAGATTCATCCATTATTTTAGGTTTGAGTCCTTTTTTAAGGAAATATTTAGCGCATGATATACCAGTTACTCCTATGCCTAAAATTAATATTTTTTTTCCAGAATAATTATGAGACATTAATGTGCACTCTTAATGATACTATTGCTATAAATAGTAATAGCAAAGAAATTATCCAGAATCTTACGATAATTAAAGATTCTGAAACTCCCTTAATTTCATAGTGATGATGAATTGGACTCATTTTAAAAATTCTTTTTTTTGTAATTTTAAAATAAATAACTTGTAATATTACAGAAATAGTTTCAATAACAAAAATTCCTCCTAAAAAAAATAATAGAAATTCTTGATGTAATAGTATAGCTATTACTCCTAAAGATCCACCTAGTGGTAGCGATCCAACATCACCCATAAATATCTGCGATGGATGAGCATTAAACCATAAAAATCCTAATCCTGAACCAATTATTGCTGAACACAGAATTACTAGTTCGCTAGCATTTTTTAAAAAAACAACATTCATTATTTGACAAAAATATATATTTGAACTAAAAAAAGAAATCAATCCTAATGCACATGATAAAAATATGATTGGCATAATTGCTAATCCGTCTAATCCATCTGTTAAATTTACCGCATTGCTTGTGCCTACTATTACTAAATAAGATAAAAAAATATACAAATAATTAAATTTATAAGAAACTATACTATAAAAAGGAATAGAAATTTGAATATTATTAGAATAATTGTTATGATTGATAATATAAATAATTAAAACTGCAATAGTTGACAACAAAAAAAATTTCCATAGTATTTTTAATCCACAACTGTTTTTATATCTTATCTTTTTGTAATCATCTAAAAATCCAATTAATCCATATCCTACTAATATTAGTATAATATACCAAATGTCAATATCAAATAAATCACAATAAAGAAAAATAGAAATTAATATTGAAAAAATAATTAGGATACCTCCCATAGTAGGAGTATTTTTTTTTAAAATATGATTTATTGGTCCATTTTTTCGGATTATTTGGTATTTCTTTGATTTATGAAAATAAAAAATAAGCTTCGGAATAATGAATAAGTTGATAAAAAAAGATGTTAATAAACTGAATATAATACGATATGGAATAAAATATAATATTTTTAATTTACAATTAAAATATTCACTTATCCAAAGAAACATTATTTTTTTAACTCCTTAAGAAGATATTTTATTATTGTTTCCATCTTTGTTTTTCTTGATCCTTTAATTAAAACTGTGATTTTATTTTTTTTGGATATAATTTTCTTTAAAATTTCTTTTATTTTTTTTTTTTCTAAAAAATGTACGCCGTTTTGACACATTTTAGAAATAGTATAACTTTTCTTGCCAAAACTAAAAATCTTATCAATTTTTGAAATACTAGCAATATTTCCTATCATCTTATGATATAAAATACTATTTTTACCCAATTCTTCCATATTTCCAATAACTAATATTTTATAACCAGGCATTTTTTCTAATACTTTAATTGCTGAAATTGTTGATGATACATTAGAATTATAAGTATCATTAATTATAATTTTATTAGGATTTATCTCAATAGATTCTAATCGACCTGGTATAATTGGTGTTGTTGATAAGCCAACTTTAATTTGTTGTAAGGGTATTTTCAGGCAAAATGCAAGAGCACTTGCAGCTAAAGCGTTAGATATGTTTTGATAACCTAATAGAGGTAACAAAATATTTATTTTTCCACATGGTGTGTGCATAGTAAAAAACGTTTTTTTTGTATTAACATCAATATTTGTAGAAAAAAAATGACTTTTTTTTTTTTTTGATAGAAAAATAAATAATATTTTTATTTTTAATTTTTTTTTTCCATTGTGAAAGGTGATTACTATCTAAGTTAATTATAATTGTTCCGTTATTTTTTAATCCAGATATGATTTCTGACTTTGCTTTAGATACACCTAGTAATGATTTAAATCCTTCTAAATGTGCATAATAAATATTATTAATTAATGCAATGTTTGGTTCTGCAATATTTGAAGTATAGTGAATTTCACCTGGATTATTTGCTCCTAGTTCAATTACACCATACTTATGTTTTTTGGTTAATTCGAGTAAGGTAATAGGAACGCCTATATGATTATTAGAGTTTTTTATAGTGAATATAGTTTTCTCATTTTTTTTTAATATAGATGCAGTCATTTCTTTAACTGATGTTTTTCCGCAAGAACCTGTAATTGCTAATATTTTGGGATTTATTTTTTTGCGTATCCAATTAGCAATTTTTCCTAAAGCAATAGATGTATCTTCTACTACGATGTATGAAATTAAAAATTTTATTTTTTTTTGTGTTATAATTCCAATACAACCATTATTTATAGCTTCTTCTATGAATATATGAGAATCAAATTTTTTTCCTTTCAATGCAATAAAAAGACAGTTTGGCAATATTATTTTTTTTGTGTTTATACTAATATTATTGATAATTTCATTTTTTCCATATAATTTACCATTAGTAATAATTGCAATTTTAGTTAATAATAAAGGGATCATTTTTTTTTACCTAATAAACTTAGTACTATTTTTATGTCTGAATGATAAATATATTGATTATTAATTATTTGATAATTTTCATGTCCCTTGCCGGATATAAATATTATATCTTCAATATTTGCATGAAAAAAAGCAAAATATATTGCTTGTTCTCTGTTAAGAATAATTTTTATTGTATTTTTTTTTATACATCCTTGAATAATATTTTGTATAATAATTTCTAAACTTTCATTTCTAGGATTATCACTAGTTATAATTAATTTATCTGCTATTTTTTCTGCAATGTTTCCCATAATAGGTCTTTTATTTACATCTCTCGCACCTCCACAACCGAAAATAC
This sequence comes from Buchnera aphidicola (Melanaphis sacchari), assembly GCF_003096055.1. NCBI lineage: Bacteria > Pseudomonadati > Pseudomonadota > Gammaproteobacteria > Enterobacterales > Erwiniaceae > Buchnera > Buchnera aphidicola. The sequence goes on along the minus strand of NZ_CP029161.1, from coordinate 383,424 downwards.
ACCATATTTTTTTTGAGGGATAGCATTGTTTAATGCTAGTAAGAGCTTTTTTTAACGCATCAGGAGTATGAGCATAATCTATGATAAAAGTTGGTTTTCCAATTTTTTTAAATATTTGCATTCTACCGCGTATTGGTTTTAATTTAACAGAAGTTAAAATAAGATCAGATAATTTATAATTCATTTCTAGCATCGAAGCAAATGATAACAGCAAATTTTCTATGTTAAATTGACCAATTAAATAAGTAGATAATATACCTTTTCCCCAACTAGATTCAAATTTTACATTAGTAAATTTTCCATTAAATTTTATATTAGTAGCATTAATCCACTTATTAGCATATTTTTTATACTTAGTATTCTTAATTGACACCGCGACAGTATATTTATTAGATAATTTTTTTAACCATTTTTTTCCATATTGATTATTAATATTTAATATTATTTTTTTTGTTTCATATTTTTTAAAAAAAGACCATTTTGCTAATGCATATTTTTCCATAGTTTTGTGATAATCTAAGTGGTCTTGTGTTAAATTCGTGAAAATTGCAATGTAAAATGGCACATCTAAAAGTCTATTTTGCACTAGTCCATGTGAAGATACTTCCATAGTAGTAGTTAACGTTTTTTTTTTAGCGCTAAATATAAAAATGATTGTATGTCAATAGCCGAAGGAGTTGTGTTTTTAGATGGAGTTAATTTTGGATAAAATCCATGACCTAAGGTACCCATTGTACCAACTTTTTTTTTAAATAATGTATGCCATTGATTTATTAGTTGTGTGATAGTAGTTTTTCCATTTGTTCCAGTGACTCCAATAATTTTTAATTTTTTTCCAGGATCATTATAAAACCTGCTAGATAAGTATGAAAGATTTTTAGATAGCTGAAAGAAATATATTAAAGGGATATTATTAATATAGTTGATTTGTCCGTGCTCTTTATAAATTAAAGTTTCTGATATTATAGATACTACGTTTTTCTTAATAGCTTCACAAATAAATTGATTGCCATGGTATTTCTCTCCTTGTACAGCTAAAAATACATCTTTTGATGTTAGTATTCGACTATCTAATATTAAATTTTCAATTTTTTTATTTGGTGCATTTAAAATCCAAGGAGACAATAAATCTTTTAAATTATTTTTCTTCATCATTTGTTTAAATATCATAAGATTTTTTATTTTAATTATTTATCTGGTTGTATTTTCATAGTTTTTAATACTAATTTCATAATTTTACTGAATACTGGCGCTGCTACTGCTCCTCCATAATACTTTCCTGCTTTTGGTTCATCAATAATAATCACTAAAGCGAATTTAGGATCGCTAACTGGCGCGATTCCAGCAGTATATGCAATATATTTTCTAATATAAATCCCTTTATTTCCAATTTTTTTTGATGTTCCTGTTTTAACAGCAACACGATATCCTTGAACCGCTGCTTGCGCTCCGCCTTCTCCAGGCTGAACAGTTTTTTCCATCATTTTTAATACATTTTTAACGTATTTTTCGGGAAAAATGCGTTTTTTCTTTGATGGGTGATTAATTTTAATTATAGAAAGTGGATGATCAATTCCATAATTTCCAATAATTGAATATAATCGTGCTAATTGAAGTGGAGTTACCATGAATCCATAACCAAAAGATAATGTAGCTTTTTCTAAATTTGATAAATTATTTTTTTTAGGAAGAAATCCTTTTTGCTCTCCAACTAAACCTAAATTAGTTGGTTGTCCTAATCCAAATTTAATATAAGTATTAATTAATTCAGAAGTAGGTATGGACAATGCAATTTTTGATATTCCAACATTACTAGATTTTTGTAATATTCCTGTTATATCGAGTTTTTTATGATAGGATACATCTTTTATTTTATATTTTTTAATAAAATAAGGGTTTGTATCAATAATAGAGTTTTTTTGGATTATTCCTTTTTCTAGCGCTGAAATAATAACAATTGGTTTAATAGTTGAACCTGGTTCAAAAACATCTGTAATAGCTTTATTACGAAGATTGCAATATGTTATGTATTGTGTATAATTTGGATTGTATGAAGGACTAACAGCCATCGCTAATATTTCATTGCTTTTTATATCAATTAAAACTGCAATTCCTGAGTTTGCATTATTTTTTATCACTGATTGGTGTAATTGTTGATATACAATAAATTGTAATTTCTTATTAATACTCAAAGTCAAGTTTTTAGAGTTAAAATTTTTAATCAAATATTTTTTTTCAATGATGCGGCCTTTATTATCTTTTCTTATTTGTCTTTTTCCTGATCTTCCTTTTAAAGATGTATTAAAACTTTTTTCTATACCTTCAATACCCTCTCCATCTATATTATTTATGCCAATTAATTGAGCAGCATTTTTCCCGAAAGGATAATATCGTTTTGATTCTTCTATCAAAAAAACGCCAGGCAATTTTAACGCTTTAATATAATCTCCAATTTCTAGTGTAATGTGTCTAGCTAAATAAAAAAATTTTTTTTTTGATGCTTATGAATATTAAATATGATTTTATTTAATGAAGTTGATAATATTTTTGACAACGCTTTCCAACGTATATTATTAATAATATTTTTTGTATCAGTTATAATACTAGGATCGATAAATACTGAATTTACTAAAACAGTTGTTGCTAATGGATATCCTAAACGATCAGTAATAATACCTCTTGTATTCGTAATTAATTCTGTTCTTAATGTTCTACGATCACCTTCATATGTTAGTTTTTTTGAATTAAATACTTGAATAAATATTATACGTAATGTTAAAATTATTAAAAATGAAAAAATAATACTAAATAATGTAAAAAAACGCCAGTTTATATAGATTTTATTTTTTTTTTTAAAAGTATTTTTTTTTATTTGTATGTTCATAAGATATCTTTTTTAAAAATTTTTGATAATTAAAAGTATGTGTTATTATTGAAGTTAAGATTAATTTTGACTGTAGTAATCAATTAATGTATTTTTTTCCAGAATTAAATTTCTCCATTCATTATCTTTTTTTTTTTTATTAACATAAGCTCTTCTTCTTCAGAAATTAACAATCGAGTATTTTGTACTGTTATTACAATAGAATTAGCTGATATGATAATAGCAAATAATAAAATTAAATGTATTTTACTATGCATTAGAAAATCATTTTTAATAATATTGGGTAGATTATAGTAGTTTTTCATGTTTTTAATTCTGCAATGCGAAGTATAGAACTACGGGATCGAGGATTTTCTATTATTTCTTGATGAGTTGGTAAAATTCTATCAATAATTTTTATTTTACATTTTTTTAATTGGTTTATTTTTTTTTCTGTAATAGGCATACTATATGGTACAATTGCTTTTTGACTATTTTTTAGCATAAAATGTTTTACTATTCTATCTTCTAAAGAATGAAAGCTAATAACTAAGAGTCGACCTCCTGGTTTTAATATTTTTAAAGAATTTTCTAATCCTATTTGTATTTCTTTTAATTCTTGATTAATATAAATTCTAATTGCCTGAAAAGTTCTTTTAGCTGAATGTTTAAATTTATTATAAGGTATTGATTTTTTTATAATATTTACTAATTCAAAAGTATTTTTTATTTTTTGTTTCTTTTGATAATTTTTAATTGAATATGCAATTTTTTTAGAAAATCTTTCTTCTCCAAATTTTTTTAATACATAAGAAATTTCATCTATACTGCTTTTAGATAACCAATCTGCAGCTGAAATACCAGAATTTTGGTTCATTCTCATATCTAAGGGACCGTTTTTTTTAAAAGAGAAACCTCTTTGTTTATTTTCTATTTGTAATGAAGATATTCCTAAATCAAATAAAATTCCATTTACCTTTCCTGCAATATTATTATATTGTGTATAATTTAAAATATTTGAAAAATTTTCATGTAAAATAGAAAAACGCTTATCTTGAATTTTTTTTCCAATAAACACAGAGTATGGATCTTTGTCAAAGGAGTATAATTTCCCCCTTTTTCCTATTTTTTCTAATATTAAAGAAGAATGCCCACCCATTCCAAATGTACTATCAATGTAGATGCCATCTTTTTTAATTTTTAATGATTCAATAACTTCTTTTTTCATTACGGCAATATGTTTAATTTTTAAATTCATTTTGGATTTATTATGAAAATATATATACATTATAGAATGTATTTGTGAATTGGAAAAATACACACGGTCATTTTAAAACCAAATGACCATGTTGAATAAAAAATTATTTTTTTAATAATTATTAATTATATTAATAATTTTTTTTAGAAAGAAATATTTTTTTATACATGTAAGTATTTTTTAAATAATTATCCTCGAGAAATGCCAATAATTCCAGATCGAGTAATTTCAATAATTTCTGATATGTTGCGAATAATTTTTAAAAAAGAATCTAATTTTTTTGCAGTTCCAGATAACTGAAGGACATATGTTGTAGAAGTTATATCTATAATCTGTCCTCTAAATATTTCAGTGACGTGCTTAATATCATGATTTTTGTAGTTATTAATTTTTATTTTTAATAACATAATTTCACGTTCTATATGAGAGTTTTGGCCTATTTTTGTAACTCTTAAGACATCAATTAATTTATGTAGTTGTTTTTCAATTTGTTCAATAGATTTTTCATTTCCTACTGTCTGTACTGTCATTTTTGAAAGTGTAGGGTCTTCGGTTGGCGCCACTGTAATCGTTTCTATATTGTATCCTCTTTGTGAAAAGAGTCCTATTACTCGCGATAATGCTCCAGATTCATTCTCTAAAAGAATAGATAAAATTCTTCTCATGTTTTAAAACGCCTCTTTTTTCCTTAACCACATTTCATTCATACCGCCGCCTTGAATTTGCATGGGATAAACATGCTCTGAATCATCTATATTAATATCTAAAAAAACTAAATTTCCTTCAGATAGTTTTTTTAATGCCAATTTCATTTTATCTTCTAATTCTTCATTGGTATTTATTTTTAGTCCAACATGTCCATATGATTCTACTAGTTTTACAAAATCTGGCAGAGAATCCATATAAGAATGAGAATGTCTTCCGGAATAAATCATATCTTGCCATTGTTTTACCATACCTAAAGAAGAATTATTAAGATTTAATATTAATATAGGTAAATTATATTGTCGTGCTGTAGACAATTCTTGAATGTTCATTTGAATACTACCGTCTCCAGTCACGCAAATTACAGTGGCTTTAGGTAAAGCTAATTTTACTCCTAAAGCAGCGGGCAAACCAAACCCCATAGTTCCTAAACCTCCTGAATTAATCCAGCGTCTTGGCTTGCTAAATGCGTAATACAAGGCAGTAAACATTTGATGTTGACCTACATCTGAGGTAATATAAGATTTTCCTTTTGTTAATTTAAAAAGAGTTTGAATCACTTTTTGTGGTTTTATTTTTTTACTTTTCATACTATAATCTAAGCTTTTTATATTTTTCCATTCTGCTATAGAAGACCACCATGATTTTAAGGAATGAATTTTTTTTTCTTCCGTTAAAAGCTCTATCATTTCTTTTAAAACATATTTTGCATCTCCAACAATAGGTATATCTGCTGAAATTGTCTTAGAAATTGATGTTGGATCAATATCTATGTGTAGAATAGTAGCTTGAGGGCAGTATTTTTTGAGATTATTTGTTGTTCGATCATCAAATCGTACACCGATTGCAAAAATTACATCTGCATTATGCATAGTCATATTTGCTTCATAAGTACCATGCATTCCTAACATAGAAATGCTTTGTGGGTGATTTCCCGGGAAAGCACCTAATCCCATTAATGATGTTGTAACAGGGCAGTTGATTTTTTCTGCAAGCAACCTTAGTTCATCACTGCTATTAGAGCTAATCACTCCTCCTCCAGCATAAATAACAGGCTTATTTGCTTTTAAAAGTATACGTAACGCTTTTCTTATTTGTCCTTGATGTCCTTTGGTAGTTGGATTATAAGACCTAATGTGTACATTTTCTGGCCATTGGAAATGACATTTATTTGTTTTTTTCAATATATCTTTCGGAAGATCAATTACAACAGGTCCAGGTCGACCTGTAGATGCTATCCAAAAGGCTTTTTTAAAAACCATAGGTATATCATCAGTTTTCTTAACAAGAAAACTATGCTTTACTATTGGTCTAGATATACCGATCATATCGCATTCTTGAAATGCATCGTATCCAATTAATGACGAAGCAACTTGTCCAGATATTACTACCATAGGAATAGAATCCATATAAGCAGTGGCGATACCAGTGATTGCATTTGTAGCTCCTGGACCAGAAGTTACCAAAACGACTCCTGTTTTTCCAGTACATCTTGCATATCCGTCAGCCATATGTGTAGCGGCTTGTTCGTGTCGTACTAAAATATGTTCAATTCCGCCAACGGTTTTTAAAGCATCATAAATATCTAGTACAGCACCACCAGGATAACCAAATATATGTTGTATTCCTTGACTAATTAATGATCTTATGACCATTTCGGCTCCTGATAATATTTCCATTTTTTCCTCCAGGATACTGATAAATGATTAGTTTTTCCTTATTTCTTATTTTTTAGTTTATTGTGAACATTTTTATTAATATAAATTTTAAAATAATGTAATTTAAGAACTCTTTATTTTTAAAACAATAAAAATGTGTATTAGTTTTCTAATGTATTAGTTGCTTTAGTTTAGTTTTTAGTAAATGTTTAATACATTAAAAAATAAGAATAGTATTTTTTATTATTGCAAATATATTAAATATTATCAATCAATTGAGAAAAAATTAAATTTTTTAAGGATTTTATTTTTTAATCAAAAATTTTTTAAAATTAGGAGAAAGCCAAGTTAAAAATTTATTTTTATTTTTTATGATTAAACATACAGCTAAATTCTCTTTTAAAGCTAATATTTTTGCTTTTTTAAAACCTAATACTAACAAAGCAGTATCCCAACTATCAGCTTCTAGAGCAGTTGATGATATAACACTTACTGAAACCAATTGATTATTAATAGGCATTCCGTTTTGGGGATCAATAATATGAGAAATATGTTTTCCATTTAAAAAATAATAATTTCTGTAATTTCCTGCTGTACTAATTGATTTGTTTTTTAATTTAATGAGTAATTGAATGGACTTCATTTTATCAGTAGGTTTTTGAATTGCAATAATTTTAGCGTTTTCATTATTTTTTGCTTTGACTAGTACAGTTCCTCCTATTGAAATAGTATGTTGTTTTATGCCTTTCTTGGTAAGAATTGAAGATATATGATCTGTTGAAAAACCCTCTCCTAAAGTAGAAAGATTTATTTTTAAGTTATTTATATCTTTTTTTATATATACTCCATTAACATTATCAATTATTTTTAGATGTCGATTTCCAGAAAAATTTATATTTTTTTTTATTGTATTTAAAGAGGGAAAAATTAATGGTTTTTCTTTGGTACCAAATCCCCACATATCAATTAATGTACCAATAGTTATATCTAGTTTTCCATGTGTTTTTTTGTTTATCTTTATAGCGGTTAATAGAATTTTTAAAAAATCTTTATTAATTTTTAGTAATTTATTTTTTTTTAGTTGATTAAATTTCGAAACTAAAGAATTTTTGTACCAAGGAGATAGTAATTTCTCATCTTTTTTTAAATTTTTTTTTATTAAATTATTTATGTATATTTTATCTATTTTATTTTTTAAAATAGGAACTTTTATTTGCCAATATGTTCCCATTGTTTTTCCTGTTAATTTAGTAAATTTTACCTCACTAAAGTGTGAATTTTTTTGATTGATACATGCAAAAAATATTAATATGGATAAAAAAATATTGAATATGATATTAAAGATCATAAATATATATTTACTCTTGTTAGTAGTTTTAAGGAAATAAATTTTATTATGTATAAAAATATTTATCAAAAATTAAAACTTTTCGTATAACGATTAATGGAGTTAATAGGAGATGAAGTGTATACTAAAAACTTATATTATTTACTTAGCAGTAATTTTAATTTATTAGAATTAAAGTGTAATTTGCGAGAAAGAAATAATGAAAAAAACAAATATAATATCAAGTGGGATAATGATTATTTCAATTTTATTTATAATTTTTGGAATGTCTTGGAATAGTTTAATTCCTACTAAAAACATATCTTCTGGACAAGTAGTTCCTAGTTTAGCACCTATGTTAGAAAAAGTAATGCCTTCAGTAATTAGTATTAATATTGAAGGTAGTACTGTGGTGCATACATCTCGTGTACCGCATCAATTTAAACCATTTTTTGGTGATCATTCTCCTTTTTGTCAAGGAAATTCACCTTTTCGAAATTCACCTTTTTGTCGTTTTAATCCTAATTCTGATAGTACTCATGAAAAGTTTCATGCATTAGGTTCAGGAGTTATTATTGATTCGAAAGAAGGTTATGCAGTTACTAATAATCATGTTGTAGAAAACGCGAATAAAATTGAAGTACAATTAAGCGATGGACGTCGTTATAATGCTCAAATAATTGGAAAAGATTCACGTTCTGATATTGCTCTAATAAAATTAAAAAATGCAAAAAATTTAAGCGCAATAAAAATTGCTGATTCAGATAATTTAAGGGTAGGAGATTATACTGTAGCTATTGGTAATCCGTATGGTCTTGGGGAAACTGTGACATCTGGAATTATTTCTGCTTTAGGAAGAAGTGGTCTTAATATTGAACATTATGAAAATTTTATTCAGACTGACGCAGCAATTAATCGCGGTAATTCCGGGGGAGCATTAGTTAATTTAAATGGCGAATTAATAGGAATTAATACGGCAATATTGGCTCCAGATGGTGGAAATATTGGCATTGGTTTTGCTATTCCCGGCAATATGGTAAAAAATCTTACAGCTCAAATGGTTCAGTTTGGACAAGTAAGAAGAGGTGAATTAGGTATAATAGGGATGGAATTAAATTCAGATTTAGCAAAAATAATGAAAATAAAGGTTCAAAAAGGAGCTTTTGTTAGTCAGGTATTGCCTAATTCTTCTGCTTTTCAAGCTGGAATTCGAGCCGGTGATATAATAGTATCTTTAAATAAAAAACATATTTCTAGTTTTTCTGCATTAAGAGCTGAAGTGGGTTCATTACCGGTATCTACTAAAATGGAATTAGGTGTGTTCCGTAATGGAATCACTAAAAATGTTATTGTTGAATTAAAACCATCTTTAAAACAAACCGTGAGTTTGGGAGATGTTTATAAAGGTATTGAAGGTGCGGATTTGATTAATTATTCTTTAAATAAAGAGAAAGGTGTAAAAGTACAAAGTGTTAAATTAAATACTTCTGCATCTAGGATTGGTTTTAAGAAAAATGATATTATTTTTCAGATTAATCAAAAAAAAGTAAATAATTTAGAAGATTTGAAAAGCTATTTGCATTCTAAACCAAGTATATTGGTTTTCAGTGTAAAACGTGGAAATAATAATATTTATTTAGTAAGCGAATAAAAAGTTTAAAAAATTTTATATCCGCCCAAATAAGGGCGGTTTTTATTTTATTTAATATTACGTAATAATTGGTTAATTTCGACTTTCTTGAGTGTTTTAGAATCAACTTTTTTAACGATAATTGCCGCATAAAGACTATATTTTTTATTTTCTGATGGCAAGCTTCCAGAAACTACTACAGAATTAGCTGGAACTTTTCCATAAAAAATTTCTCCTGTTTCTCTATCATAAATTTTTGTACTTTTTCCAATAAAAACTCCCATAGAAATTACTGAGCCTTGTTCTATAATAACTCCTTCTACTATCTCAGAACGCGCACCAATAAAACAATTATCCTCGATAATTGTAGGATTATTTTGTAAAGGTTCTAAAACTCCACCAATACCAGCTCCTCCCGACAAATGAACGTTTTTTCCAATTTGAGCGCAGGATCCTACAGTGGCCCAAGTGTCTATCATTGTTCCTTGATCTATATATGAACCAATATTGATATAAGATGGCATAATAATAGTATTTGAATTAATAAATGCACCATATCTTACAGTAGCAGGGGGAACAATTCTGACACCTTCTTTCTTAAATTGTTCTTTTGTATATTCCTGGTATTTTAAAGGTATTTTATCGTAGTAATTATTATATTTTCCTGAAAATATTTTATTTTTTTTAAAATACATGTATAGTAAAATTGCTTTTTTTAACCACTCATGAGTAATCCAGACATTATTTTTTTTTTCGGAAATTCTTAGTTTCCCAATGTTTAAAAGATGAATTATATGATAGATAGTTTCTTGAACTTGATTATCAATTTTTGTAATATTGGCTTCATTTTTTTTGGAATAAAAATTTTCAATAATTTCTTTAAATTTCTTCATATTTAAATTACTCTGTAGTTTTATTTAATTTTTTAAATAAATAAAAAAAAATTTTTTAATAATTTACCTATTAATAAATTTTGAAGGTATTTTTTCATTTTTTTGCCATGTTAAAACATCGCACCCTTCTTCTGTTACTAATATAGTATGTTCATATTGTGCAGATAAAGAACGATCTTTTGTTCGCACAGTCCAACCATCTTTCATGCATTCAACAGCAGAATGACCTGCATTAACCATAGGTTCTATTGTAAAAATCATACCCTTTTCGAAAAAAATATTATTACAACTTTTGTAATGAAGCACGTTTGGTGGTTCATGAAATTTTGATCCGATACCATGACCACAATATTCCCTAACAATTGAAAAGTTGTTTTTTTCAACGTAATTTTGAATAATTTCACCGATTTTATAAAATGGTATTTTCGGTTTTATAATATTAAGTGATGCATATAAACTTTCTTGAGTAATTTTACATAATTTTTTACACAATTGATTTGTTTCTCCAACGAAAAACATTCTAGAAGTATCTGCAAAATAGTTGTCTTTTATAACAGTAACATCAATATTAACTATATCTCCTTTTTTTAATATTTCTTTTTTGCTTGGGATTCCGTGACATACAACATCATTTATAGAAATACAAACAGATTTTGGAAAACCGTGGTATCCTAAACATGCCGGGATAGCATTTCTTTTTTTAATAAAATCATGACAAATATTATTGATTTCTTCTGTACTTACATCAGGTTGAACATATTTTTCAATCATTTCTAACACTTCTGCTGCTAATTTTCCAGATTTGCGCATTTTTTTTATTTCTGTTTCTGTTTTTATTGTGTAATTCATCATATTTTAGCCAAATTTTTTTAATAAAATTTAAGTTGTATTTTTATTATCATTTATTGAACGATTTTAAATATTTAAATAAAATTTTCGATTAAAATATTTTTTTAATATTTATTGTTATCACTTTTTATTAAAACTCATTTTAGAATAGTTATTACTTTTATTAAGAAATAATGTAAATTATTATGATGTAAATTATTATGATGTAAATTATTATGATGTAAATTATTATGATGTAAATTATTATGATGTAAATTATTATGATGTAAATTATTATGATGTAAATTATTATGATGTAAATTTCGTACTTTAAAAATTTTATAGATGTTTTTAAACTATTTATCTAATTAAGGGGATAATATGGAAATAGTATCAATGCGGGATATGTTAAAAGCAGGAGTTCATTTTGGCCACCAAACACGTTATTGGAATCCAAAGATGAAACCTTTTATTTTTGGCGCACGTAATAAGGTTCATATTATTAATTTAGAAAAGACTCTTCCTATGTTTCACTTTGCTTTGTCTGAATTAAAGAAAATTTCTTTTAAAAAAGGAAAGATATTGTTTGTAGGAACAAAAAGAGCTGCTAGTAAGCAAATAAAAGAAACTGCTATAAAATGCAGTCAATTTTATGTGAATCATAGATGGTTAGGTGGAATGCTTACTAATTGGAAGACTGTGCGTCAATCTATTAAACGCTTAAAAGATTTAGAAATAGAATCTCAAGATGGAACTTTTTTAAAATTGACAAAAAAAGAAGTTTTAATAAGAACACGTGAACTTTCTAAGTTAGAAAATAGTTTAGGTGGTATAAAAAACATGGGTGGTTTACCTGATTGTTTATTCGTTATTGATGCAGCTCACGAAAGTATTGCAATTAAAGAGGCAAATAATTTAGGAATTCCAGTATTTTCTGTAGTAGATACCAATTCTAATCCCGATGGTGTGGATTACATTATACCAGGAAATGATGATGCTATAAGATCAGTTTCTTTATACTTAAAAGCAGTTTTAATGAGTATTTCTAGAACAGAACTTCAAGAATCTCATATTTTTAATACAGCTTCAAACTAATTTTTAAATAGTGCAAAATAAATATAAACTTGTTAATATTAATTAAAAATATTTTTTAAAAAAATAAGTAGATTTTATTATTAATAAAATTTGAGAAAAAAACATGAATAACATCAATATTTCTTTGATTAAAGAATTAAGACTTCGTACAGGAGCTGGCTTTATGGAATGTAAGCGAGCATTAATAGAAGAAAATGGAGATATTGAATCATCAATTGATAATTTACGAAAATTAGGAAAAACTCAAGCTCAAAACAAAAGTCATAGAAGTACTGATCAAGGACAAATATTTATTGATATTAAAAATAATTTTGGTGCAATGCTCGAACTAAAATGCCAAACTGATTTTGTAGCTAAAGATAGTTTATTTATTGCTTTAGGAAAAGAAATAATATCCACAGCATTATCAAAAAATATAGAAAGCCCCAGTGATATCAAAAAATATTTTGAAGAAAAAAAAACGGAATTAATTTTAAAAACTGGTGAGAATATAATGATAAATAGATTTGTCTTTATTAAGGGAGAGTCTGTTGCTTCATATTTACATAATGGTCGTATTGGTGTATTGGTTAATGGGCGTAATCTAAATAAAGATATATTAAAAAAAATCGCTATGCATATTGCCGCAAGTAAACCAGAATATTTATCTCCGAAAAATGTTTCTAGTGCTTTTTTTAAGCGTGAATATGAAGTTCAATTAAATTTATCTAAACATTCTAATAAATCCGATCATATTTTAAAAAAAATTGTTGACGGTCGAATGAAGAAATGTATTAGTAATATTTCACTAACAAGTCAAAATTTTGTGATGGATCCTACTAAAACTGTTGGCCAAGTTATTTCCGAAAACAATGGTTGTATTATGTCTTTTAATAGATTTGAAATAGGGGAAATTCAGTCTGAATTTCCAAAATAATTAAATATAAATACATATTTTTTAATTATTTTAATGCATTAAAATTTAATTACATAAAATTTCATTTGGATTAAATATGTCTGCCAATGCACAATTTATATACCGTCGTATTTTATTGAAAATCAGCGGTGAAATATTAAAAGGAATTAATAAATTTGGTATTGATATGAATGCCTTTAAAAGGATAATTAAAGAAATTAAATTAATTTTAAATATTGGAATACAGGTAGGTTTGGTAATAGGTAGTGGTAATTTATTTCGTGGTGCAACTTTATCTAAATTAGGAATCAATAGAATTGCAGCTGATCAAATAGGCATTTTATCTACAGTCATTAATAGCTTGGTATTAAAAGATATAATGCACTCTTATTCTATCCCTTCTTGTGTTATGTCTTCTATTCCGTTGAATGGAATATGTGAAACATATCATTGTGAGAAAGCAATTAATTTATTGAATAATAATATTGTTGTTATTTTTTCTGCTGGTATAGGAAATCCTTTATTTACAACAGATTCTGCTGCATGTTTACGAGGAATTGAAACTAGATCAGATGTTATTCTAAAAGGCACCAAAGTTAATGGGGTTTATTCAGAAGATCCATGTAAATATCCTAATGCAACTTTTTATAAAAAATTAACATATAAAGATGTATTAAGAAAAGAATTAAAAGTTATGGATTTATCAGCTTTTTATTTAGCTAGAGATCATAATTTACCTATTAGAGTTTTTAACATGAATAAACCTAATTCTTTATATCGTATTGTTACTGGATATGATGAAGGAACTCTTATTACAGTATAATTAATATATTTTTTTCGATATTAGTATATTCTCAATTAAATGAATTTTATAAAATAAGGTAAATATGTGATTAATCAGATTAAAAATTATAGTAATGAAAAGATGAAAATGTGTATTGAAAATTTTCAAATACAAATAAATAATATTCGTACAGGTAGAGCATCTCCAGAATTACTGCATTCGATTAAAATTGATTACTTTGGTTCTCGCGTTCCCTTGAAAAATATATCTGCTATAATAGTTGAAAATTTTAATACTTTAAAAATAAATGTATTTGACGAGTCTAATATTACTTTAATAAAAAAATCAATTTTAAATTCTAATCTTAATTTAAACCCAGTAGTTTGTGGAAAAAGCATTATTGTACCAATACCTAGCTTGACGGAAGAAAGAAGAAAAGATTTAATTAAAGTTGCACGTAGTAGCGCTGAAAATGCTCGCATTTGTATTCGTAACATTCGAAAAAATGCAAATGATAAGATAAAATCATGCTTAAAAAATAAAACTATTAGTAAAGATAATGAATATACGGCACAAAATAATATCCAAAAAATAACAGATGAATGCATTAAAAAAATAGATAATATTCTTTTTTCAAAAGAAAAAGAATTAATAAATTTTTAAAATGTTTTCAAAATAACATTTTTATAATTTTAGTAACATAATATTTATAGCGCAATGTGTATGAAAAAAATAACAATTCTAGGATCTACTGGATCTGTTGGTATTAGTGTTTTATCTGTTATTAAAAAAAACCCTTTTTTATTTAAAGTAATCGCCTTAGTGGCAAATAAAAATTTTTTGATAATGATAAAACAATGTCAGCAATTTAATCCTGACTGGGTAGCAATGAAGGATGAAAAATCTGCTAAAATATTACGAAAAAAAATAAAAAAGAAGAATATAAAAACTCAAGTTTTATCTGGTACAAAAGCTATATGTGAGTTAGCTTCTTTAAAAGAAAATGATCAAGTAGTATCTGCTATTGTTGGAACGGCTGGTTTATTACCTACCTTATCTGCAATATATGCTGGAAAGGTTATTTTATTAGCTAATAAAGAATCTTTAATTACATGTGGCGATATATTTATGAAAGCAGTTATTTCGAACAATGCTAAAATTCTTCCTATTGATAGCGAACATAATGCTATTTTTCAATCCTTGCCTAAATCGGTTCAAAAAAACTTGGGAACTTCAAGATTGAGTGAAAATGGTATTAAATCTATTATACTCACTGCTTCTGGTGGCCCATTTTATGGTTTGAAAAAAAAATTCTTATCTTCTGTTACACCATTTCAAACATGTTCGCATCCAAACTGGTCGATGGGTAAAAAAGTATCTGTGGATTCTGCTACTATGATGAATAAAGGGTTAGAATATGCTGAAGCGAGATGGTTGTTTAATGCGTCACCTTCTGAAATTGAAATTATTATTCATCCTCAATCAATTGTTCATTCCATGGTGCAGTATATTGATGGTACTACACTGGCGCATCTTTCAATACCAGATATGAAAATTGCTATTTCATATGCTATGTCTTGGCCAAATCGTATTAATTCTGGAGCTAATTCTTTAAATTTTAAAAAGATGAATAATTTAACGTTTTCTGAACCAAGCTTTATTGAATTTCCGTGTTTAAAATTAGCTATTGATGCTTTTTCTGAAGGACAGGCAGCAATGACTGTTTTAAATGCTGCTAATGAAGTAGCTGTTTCTGCTTTTTTAAAATTAAAAATTAGTTTTAATGATATTTTTAAAATAAATAGTGATACTTTAATTTCTTCTTCTTTTTTAGAGCCCACTTCAGTTGAAGATGTTTTAGAAATTGATAAAAGAACAAGAATAATAGCCAATAAAAAAATTGCTTCTTTAATGATTTCAAACTGACTTCTTATCTAAAGATATGAACATGTTTTATATAAAATAATTTATATAAGTTACTTTATTTCAATATAAATATATAAAATGAATATTAAAAAAATAAACTTGCATCATATAGCAATTATTATGGATGGAAATGGTAGATGGGCTCAAAAAAGAGGCAAAATACGTACTTTAGGCCATAAAGAAGGATTTAAAACAGTAAAAAAGATAATAAAGTTTTCTATTGAAAAAAAAATAAAAATTTTAACTTTATATGCTTTTAGCACTGAAAATTGGAAACGTCCAAGATTAGAAGTCATAGAATTAATGAATTTATTTTTATTTGCTCTTAAAAAAGAAATTAAAAATATTAATAAGTATAATATTCAATTAAAAATTATTGGTAACGTAGATTCTTTCAGTAAAAATCTAAAAAATTATATCTATCAATCTGAAAAAATAACTTCTAATAATACAGGTTTAATATTAAATATTGCAGCAAATTATGGGGGCAGATGGGATATCCTGGAAGGAATAAAAAAAATAATTCTTGCAATAGAAAAAGGTGATTTAAAAGTTTCACAAATCAAAGAAAAAAAATTTTCTCAATATTTATCTACTGCTAATTTATTACCAGTCGATTTAGTAATTAGAACCGGAGGCGAAAAGAGAATAAGTAATTTTTTACTTTGGGAAATCGCTTATTCTGAATTATATTTTACAGATATTTTATGGCCAGATTTTAGTGTTTTGGATTTTGAAGAAGCTATTAATTTCTTTATTTCGCGCAAACGTCGATTTGGAAAAATTAGATAAATAATAATATTTTTTAAGAATTATTTTTTTAATCATTGTAGCGTTTTAGAATTAATTAATTTTGTATTTTATAATTTATTTTATAAATTTTTAAGTGTGTTATTAGATTTATACAATATAATAATAAAATACATTGTAACAGATTGTAGGAATAATTGTAATAAAATGTTGATCAAAAAATGTTTTATAATTTTTTTAATGCTTTTTAGTATCAGCGCTTTTGCTAAAAATAAATGGATTGTAGAAAATATTCAATTGGAAGGATTAAAAAATATTTCACGTGATGAAATATTAAAAAATATTTCTTTTAAGATTGGTTGTCAAATATCTAAAGATGATATTACGGATAATATTAAATTATTATTCAAAATGGGAAGATTTGAAGATATTAGAATTTTTTATTCTAATAAAACTATTATTTTTAAGATTAAAGAAAAACCAATTATCTCTAAAGTTACTATTATAGGGAATAATATTATTAAAGATGATGTTTTTAAAAAGTATCTTTCACAGTTAGGCATTAAAAGTGGTTTGTCTTTTAGTTATTTTAAAAAAAATATTTTTATAAAGAATATAAAAAATTTTTACCGTCTTCTTGGAAGATATAAAACTCATATAAAAATATTTACAACTTTTTTACCAAATAATACTGTTCATTTAAAAATACTTGTCCATGAAAATGATTTGTCATTTATTAATAAGATTAAAATAACAGGAAATAAAAAATTTTCTAGAGAAAAATTAATTTCATTATTCAAATTCACACAGAAAAGTTCTTTTTGGAATATGTTAGAAAAACATGTTTACTATGAAAATCAATTTGAACAAGATTTAAATAATTTAAATAATTTCTATTTAAATCATGGATATTACTTCTGTGATATAAGTAAAAAAATATTAAATTTCTCGAAAAATAAAGTAAATATTTTAATCAATATTTTTGAAGGAGATAAATATAAAATCTCTGATATATTTATAAATGGTAATTTATTTCAATATTACAAGGATATTAAAGATATTGTTGATATTCATTATAATGACGTTTATAACAAAGAAAAAATTCTTGCAATTAAAGAAAATATTCAAAAATTTTTATTAGAAAAAGGATATATTAATGGATATATCAACGTTCATCCCGAGATAGATTTTGATAGAAAAGAAATTGCCTTAAATTTTGATATAAATCTTAAAAAACGTTTTTTTGTAAATAAAATATATTTTAAAGGTAATAATATAACTAAAGATTTTGTTTTACGTCGTGAACTAAGACAAATAGAAGGAACTTGGTTTAACTCCAAATTAGTAGAATTAAGCAAAGAGGCTTTAGAAAATATAAAATATCTTAGTGATATTACAGTAGAAAAAAACATTTTATTAGACAAGGATAATGCTGTTGATTTAATTTATAGAGTTAAAGAAAAACCTGCTGGTTCTATAAATTTTGGAATAGGTCATGGAAAAGATAGCGGATTAAGTTTAAACGCGTCTATTTCTCAAGATAATTTATGGGGTTCTGGAGATTCGCTAAAAGCTAGTATCATTAAAAATAGTAATCAAAAATATGCCGAAATATCATTAGTACATCCATATTTTATGGATAATAATATTAATTTAAATGCAAGAGTATTTTTTAATGATTTTAAATATAATTTAAATATGATTTCGACTCTTTTTAAGAGTAATTTCGGATTTGAAAATAATTTAGGTTTTTTATTAAACAATTTTAATAGAGTCGCTATTGGATTTGGGTATACTCATAATAGTTTGATAAATAAAAACATAGAAAAAAAATTTAAAAAAGAAGAAATAATTAATTTAAATATAAATAATTTATCAGCTGATAATTTTTTAAAAAATAGTACTGTAGATGATTTTACTATAAATTATTCATGGATGTATAATACCTTAAAGTATTTTAACTTTCCAATTTCTGGAAATCAAACATATATTAGTGGCAAGAATACCATTCCTGGTTCTGATAATAACTTTTATAAAATTTTATTTGATACTGAACAATATATTCCATTAAATAAAGAAAAAAGCATTATATTTTTTAGTCATTTTCACGCAGGTATAGGAAATGGCTTTAGAGAAGAAAAATTACCATTTTATGAAAATTTTCATACTGATTCTTTAAATAATATTCGTGGTTTTAAAACAAATACTCTTGGTCCCAAAAAAAATTATTCTAACATCGATTTACAAAGATGTATTGAACAAAAAAATAGTAATTTATGTGAATCAACGGAATCAATTGGTGGTAATTCTATGTTTATTTCTAATATAGAATTAATTGTGCCTATTCCTTTTATCAATAAAGAATATAGTAAATTTTTTAGATCATCATTTTTTTTAGATTCTGGTAATGTTTGGGATATTAATTGGTCTAAAATAAAAAATTTTAATTTTTTACAATTTTCTAATTTGAATATTTTAAAGAATATTTATGGATCTATTGGTGTTTCTTTGCAGTGGTTTTCTCCTATTGGTCCATTAGTTTTTTCGTATTCTCATCCTATTTATAAAGACAGTAGTAATCAATTTGAAAAATTTCAGTTTAATATTGGAAGAAGTTGGTAAAATAAATATTGATTTACTTAGTAAGTATAATTTTTAAGTTACATGTAAACAGTAAATTTTCTAATAATAAAATATTAAAAATTTATACTTTGAAATTGTTTTATTTTATGGAATAAACATTTTGAAATCAGATTTAAAATATTTAAATATTAAAAAAATTTTTAAAATTTTGCCTCATCGTTATCCTTTTTTATTAATTGATCGCATTTTAGATTTTCAAACATTTAAATATTTAAAAGCTTTAAAAAACTCTACTATAAATGAATATTTTTTTCAAGGTCATTTTATTAATGACCCAGTTTTTCCAGGGGTTTTAATTATTGAATCTATGGCTCAAGCTGCAGGAATTTTGATATATCAAAGTACAGGTTCTTTAAATATTAATAAATTGTATTATTTTGTTGGAATTGAAAAGGCTAAATTTAAAAGCAATGTATTTCCTGGTGATCAAATTTTTATTGAAGTTAATGTTTTAGAATCTAGAAAAAATTTAATAAAATTTAAAGTTTTTGCTGTAGTAAATAATAAAAATGTTTGTGAATCTGTTATAGTATTTTGTAAAAAAAATATTTAAAATAAATTTTATATTACTTGGAAAAAATAAATGAATAAATTAGAATTTGTACATCTACATGTACATAGTGATTATTCAATTATTGATGGATTATCTAAACCTGAAGAATTAATAAAAGCAGCAATTAATTTCGAAATGCCTTCTTTGGCTATAACAGATTTTAATAATTTATATGGCGTTGTGAAATTTTATAATACTTCTCATAAATTAGGATTAAAACCTATTATTGGAACGACGGTAAAATTTTTTTCTGAATTAATAAATAATGAATTAACAGAGTTGACTATATTAGCAGCTACCCAAAAGGGATATAAAAATTTAATATTATTAATTTCGCGTGCTTATCAAAAGGGATGTATTTATAATAAACAGGTAACAATAAAAAAAAAATGGTTATCAGAATTCAACTCTGGATTAATTTTACTTTCTGGAGGTTGTCGAGGTGAAATTGGAAAAATTTTATTACGCAATAATTTATCATTATTATCTCAAGGTTTGTATTTTTATAAAAAATATTATCCTGAATCATATTATTTAGAATTAATTCGCACAGGAAGAGAAAATGAAGAAAAATATCTTCATCTCGCAATAGATTTATCTTTCTCTGAAAAAATCCCAGTTGTTGCTACTAATGATGTATGTTTTTTAAATAAAGAAGATTTTAAAATTCATAAAATTAGAATTTCTATTAATGAGGGAGAGACATTAAAAAATTCAAAAATTCAACAAAATTACAGCGAACATCAATTTTTAAAAAATTCTCAAGAAATGCACGATCTTTTTTGTGATATTCCAGAAGCATTAATCAATAGTGTAGAAATTTCAAAACGTTGCAATGTTTTTATAAAATCTGGTAAATATTTTTTACCGACATTTCCTACAGGAAAAAAAAGAGTTGAAGATTATTTAATAAATAAAGCTAAACAAGGATTGAAACAACGTTTAAAAGAAAATTATAAAAATATAAAAGAAAAAAATTTTCAAAAATATAAAAATCGTTTGAATTTTGAATTAAATATTATTAATAAAATGGGTTTTCCCAGTTATTTTTTAATTGTAATGGAATTTATAGCATGGGCAAAAAATAATAATATACCAGTAGGCCCTGGACGGGGTTCTGGGGCTGGTTCATTAGTTGCTTACGCGCTTAAAATAACTGAAGTTGATCCCTTATTCTTTGATTTATTATTTGAAAGATTTTTAAATCCTGAACGAATTTCATTACCTGATTTTGATATTGATTTTTGTATGGAAAAACGTGATCAGGTAATAGAGCATGTAAAAAATACTTATGGTATTGAGGCAGTCGCTCAAATAATTACATTTGGAACAATGACTGCTAAAGCTGTTATTAGAGATGTTGGAAGAGTATTAGGTTATCCTTATGGATTTCTGAATAGATTATCTAAGTTAGTTCCTTTAGATCCTGGAATTACTTTAGATCAAGCATTTTTAAAAGAGTCAGAATTATATAATTTATATAAACAAGATGAAGATGTAAGAAATCTTATTGATATATCTAAAAAATTAGAAGGAGTTAATCGCAACGTTGGAAAACATGCAGGTGGTGTAGTTATTGCCCCGACTAAAATTATTGATTTTTGTCCATTGTATTACGATGAAAAAGGTCATTATCCTGTTACTCAGTTTGATAAGAATGACGTTGAATATGTTGGATTGTTAAAATTTGATTTTCTTGGCTTACGTACATTAACTACTATTAATTGTGCAATGGACATGATTAATAAAAATATTGCATTATTAAATAAGAAAAAAATTGATATCAACTCGATATCTTTAAATGATAAAAAATGTTTTAGTTTATTACAAAAATGCGAAACTATATCTATTTTTCAATTAGAATCGTATGGCATGCAAGATCTAATAAAGAGACTTCAGCCAGATTGTTTTGAGGATATCATTGCACTTTTAGCGCTTTTTAGACCGGGACCTTTACAATCAGGTATGGTAGATAATTTCATTAATCGAAAACATGGATATGAAGAAATTTCATATCCTGATCGTACATGGCAACATATTTCTTTAAAACCAATATTAGAATCAACGTATGGAATTATTTTATATCAAGAACAAGTTATGCAAATTGCTCAGGTTTTAGCAGGATTTAGTTTGGGAAAGGCTGATCTTTTAAGACGAGCAATAAGTAAAAAAAATTTAAAAGATATGTCCGAACAGCGCATTATTTTCATTAATGGCGCAAAAAAAAATAAAATTAATTTAAATTTAGCAGAGAAAATTTTTGATTTATTAGAGAAATTTGCAGGATATGGGTTTAATAAATCTCATTCAGTGGCATATGCATTAATTTCGTATCATACTTTATGGCTAAAAACCTATTATCCTTCTGAATTTATGGCGTCTACTATGACTTCAGAGATAGATAATACCGAAAAAATTGTTATTTTAGTACGTGAAGTGTTTCGAATGAAAATAAAAATTTTACCTCCAAATATTAATTTAAGTAAATATGAATTTTGTGTAGATAATAAAAAAAATATAATTTATGGACTTGGAGCTATCAAAGGAATAGGAGAAAATTCAGTACGTGATATTGTTTCTGAAAGAGAAAAAAATGGATGTTTTTCTGATTTATTTGATTTATGTATGCGTGTTGATTCTAATAAGATAACTCGTAGAATATTAGAAAAATTAATTATGTCTGGCAGTTTTGATTGTATTGATAGCAATAGAGGTTATTTGCTCAGTTTAATTGATGATGCTATTAAAGCGTCAAAGGAACATAATAGAATTCAAATGTTACAACAACAGAGTCTCTTTGGCGAATTTAAAGATGAATTAAAAGTATTAAATAAGAATAATACTTTATCAAATAATATATCTTTCTTAGATAAGAATAGACTAAATGATGAGTATCAAGTTTTAGGATTTTATTTAACAGGACATCCTATTAATAATTATTTATCTGAGTTAAATTATTATAAAAAATATTTTTCATCTTTACAAATTAAATATTTTAAAGAAAATGCTAAAAAAATATTTTTTGGAATAGTAGTTTCTTTAAAAATAAAAAAAACAAAAAAAAATGATCGTGTAGCTATTATTATATTAGATAATCCTTTTAATCGTTTAGAAGTAATTATATTCGAAAAACAACTCAATATATTTGAAAGTGTAATAAAAATAAATAAAATTTTAATTATAAAGGGTGCTTTAAAAACAGATTTTTCTAATAAACATAATAGATTAATTGCTCATGATATTATAAGTTTATCTTTAGCTCGAAAAAAATATCTTAAAAAATTATCGATTATATTAAGAAAACAGGAAATAAATAAATTTTTCATAAAAAAATTAATTCAATTTTTTACCAATCAACATAAAGGAGAGACTCTTGTGCAAGTTTTTTTAGATACTAATGACGTTTCTATTTATTCAAAATTTACCGAAAAATACTATATTAAAGTAAATAATAATTTTTTTTTCAATTTTAGAGATTTTATAAGTCTTGAAGAAATAAAATTTCAAATTAATTTTAATTAAAAATTTTTATTTAAATGAATTTATTTTAAACTTATTAACTTTTAATAATTTTCTTTTTTTCTTTAAAAAAAGATATTACATCTTTTATGTTCAAAATAATGCTTTTTTTATTATTTCTTGCGCGATATTCTACTTTATTTTCATTAATATGACGTGGACTTACTATAATTTGATGAGGTATACCTATTAAATCCATTTCACTAAACATAATTCCAGGCATTATTTTATCTCGATCATCTAATATAACGTCTATTTTTTCATTTTGAAATATATTATATAATATTTCTGCTGTTTTTTTTATTTTAGAAAATTTTGTGGCATTAATAGGCAAAATAACTACTTCGAAAGGTGCTATAGAGTCATTCCAAATAATTCCCTTATCATCATAATTTTGTTCGATAATAGCTGCAATAATTCGCGTTATTCCTATTCCATAGCATCCCATATATAAATATTTTTGATGATCATTATTTTGACACTGAGTTAATATATTCATTTTTTTAGAATATTCTTTTCCTAATTGAAAAATATGTCCTATCTCAATACTGTTTTCAATCTTTAATGGTCCTGATCCATCGGGACTAGTATCTTTTTTAGTAACGTTTCTAAGATCTTTAAAAATTGGCATTGGAAGATCGATATTCCAATTTACATTTATAAAAAAATTGTGATTAATGTTTGATCCAATAGTAAAATTTTTCATGTGATAAACGGAAATATCTGCAAAAATAGGAATTTTTAAATCTAACGGTCCTAAAAATTTTTTTTCTACTCCTATCCATGAAATTATTTCTTTTTCGCTAACATATACCAATGGTTTTTGTATAATATCGATTTTTTCTGCTTTAAATACATTTAAATCATGCTCCGAAGATATTAATAAAGCAATAAATGGAGAAGAATAATTAATTTTAGCTTTTACTAAGATAGTTTTAATAAAATTATTAATAGGAAGTGTTAAATTTTTAATATTTTTAAGAGATTTGATGCTTTTTTTATGAATATCAATTTTTTTATTTTCTTTTTTTAAAAATTCAATAGCTTCTTTAGATTGTGCTGTATTTATGTTAGAAGCGTATAATTTATTTTTTGAATAAACTATTTTATCTTCTCCATTTTTTGATAAGGCTTGAAATTCATGGGAAATATTTCCTCCCATTGAACCAGAGTCAGCGCTTGCTATACAAAATTTAAGATTCATCTTATTAAAAATTTTAATATAACTTGCATAAAAATTTTCATATGTTTTTTGTAAACAATGTTGACTAATATGAAAGGAATACGCATCTTTCATACAAAATTCACGCGTTCTAATAATTCCGGATCTAGGTCTAATTTCATCTCTAAATTTCGTTTGAATTTGATAAACAATTAAAGGAAGGTTTTTATAAGAGTTAATTTCTTTTCCTACAAAATAAGTGATAATTTCCTCGTTTGTAGGTCCTAGTACAAATTTGTTTTGTCTACGATCAAAAAATTTCAGTAATTCTTTTCCATATAAATTTAAGCGTCCGCTTTTTTTCCATAACTCCTCAGGTTGTATAATAGGTGTTAAGATTTCTATAGCTTGTATTTTTTTCATTTCTTCTCTAATAATTTTCTTAATTTTATTAAATACTTTAATTCCTGTTGGAAGCCAAATATATAAACCTGAAGATATTTTCCGAATCATGCCACTTCTAAGCATTAGCTGATGGCTTATAATTTTTGCATCATGAGGTATTTCTTTTAAAGTTGATAATAAATATTGACTTGTACGCATGTATTATAATCTCATTGCAATAGTATTGTTAGTATTAGATAAATTCAAAAAATATTTATTTTACATTATTAATAACGTTTTATTATATAATAAACTCTTATTTAATTTTTTTAAATTATTTTAATTATATAAAATTGAAAATTATAGTTGAGTATTAAATTATGAATCTTAATACGAATGAAGATAAAACTGAACAACCAACTGAACACCATATTAAAAAATTTCAAAAAAAAGGAAAAACAAGGTATTCTCGTGAATTAAATTCTTTATTAATTTTAATATCTGGTATGCTAGGTTTATGGTTTTTAAGAGATCAAATTTTTGTTCAATTTAGTCAAATTATGCACAATAGTTTTTGTTTTGATAAAAAAACAATTTTATTAAATGAAAAAAATATATTATTTAATTTGTTCTTAATTTTAAAAAAAATTTTAATTATTTTTTTTCCATTTTTTTTGTGTTTAATAATTACATGTGTATTTCCATCTATTTTATTTAGTGGGATAAAATTTGGTTTTAAATCATTTCAATTAAATTTTAAAAAAATAAATCCATTAGATGGTTTTAAAAGAATATTTTCTAAGAAAATATTAATTGAATTTTTTAAAATAGTATTAAAATTATTAATTATAACATGTATATTTTTACTTTATTTAAAGATTTTTTTTAATGAAATCTTTTTATTGAATACAAAAAATATTATTTCGGCATCATTTTGCGGATGGAATTTTATTGTATCTTTTTGTTTTATAATAATTTCAGGATTAATTCCAGTTGTTTTGTTAGATGTTATTTGGCAAAAATGGGCATATTATAAGAAAATTAAAATGACTCGACAAGAAGTAAAGAATGATTTTAAAGAACAAGAAGGAAATCCATATGTTAAAATGAAAATTCGTCAGTTAATGAAATTAAATTTACGCAAACGCATGATTATAGATGTTGCTAAATCTGATGTTGTTATAACAAATCCAATACATTATTCCGTTGCTCTTAAATATGACATGTACAAAATGAATGCTCCTAAAGTAGTAGCTAAAGGAGTTGGCGATTTAGCTATTAAAATACAGCGTGTAGCTTTAAAACATAAAGTTCCTATAATTTCTTCTCCTTTATTATCTCGTTCTTTATATCGTTACTCCGAAATAGGTCATTATATTCCAGGATCACTTTATAAAGCTGTTGCTGAAGTTTTAGCATGGTCTTGGAAAGTAAAAAAATGGAGAAAAGAAGGTGGAAATTTTCCTCAAGAACCTAAAGATATATCAATACCATCAGATTTAATTTATACAGGAGAAACAAAAAAATAATGATTAATTTTCCTTCTTTTTTTCGAATAATTGAAACTTTTAGAAAAAATCAATGGCAAATACTAGTTGGTCCAATACTTATATTGATTATTTTGTCAATGATGGTATTACCACTAGCTCCTTTTGTTTTAGATGTATTTTTTACTTTTAATATTGCTTTATCAATATTGATTTTGCTAGTTTCTATGTTTACTCGTAAAACTTTAGAATTTTCTGCTTTTCCAACGATTTTACTTTTTTCTACATTATTACGCCTTGGTTTAAACGTTGCTTCTACACGTATTATTTTTTTAAATGGTCATACTGGTATTCATGCAGCTGGTCGAGTAATAGAATCATTTGGTCATTTTTTAGTAGGTAGTAATTTTGCTATTGGAATAGTTGTTTTCATTATTTTAGTAATTATTAATTTTATGGTAATTACTAAAGGAGCCAGTCGAATAGCAGAAGTAGGAGCTAGATTTGTATTAGATGCTATGCCAGGAAAACAAATGGCAATAGATGCCGATCTCAATGCTGGTTTGATTGGTGAAGAAAAAGCGAAAAAACGTCGTTTAAAGATAGCGCAAGAAGCAGATTTTTATGGTTCTATGGATGGTGCTAGCAAATTCGTTAGAGGAGATGCTATTGCTGGAATTTTGATTATGGTGTTAAATATATTTGGCGGTTTAATTATTGGATTTTTTCAACATAACATGCCTTTAAGTAAAGCTGCTCAAGTTTATACTTTATTAACTATTGGAGATGGATTAGTTGCTCAAATTCCAGCTTTAGTTGTTTCTACAGCTGCAGGTGTTATTGTAACACGTGTTAGCACCAATCAAAATGTTGGAGAACAAATGATTGGTCAATTATTTTGTAATTCTCAAGTAATTTTTTTAAGTTCTATTGTATTAGGAATTCTTGGCTTAGTTCCTGGAATGCCAAATATTATATTTTTAACGTTTGCAATTTTATTACTATTTTTATCCTGGTGGTTAAACAAAAAAAAATATCAATTTAAAAAGGATGTTTTAGATTCTAGTAAAAAAAATAAATTGTTAAAAAATTCTATTTCTGAAGCTTCTTGGAATGATGTAGAGTTAGAAGACCCCGTTAGAATAGAAATTGGATATAATTTAATTTCTATGGTCAATGTTCAAAAAAAAGGTAATCTATTAGATAGAATTCGTATTATACGTAAAAAGATTGCTCAAGAAATTGGATTTTTACCTCCCTTAGTGCATATTAAAAATAACATAAATTTAAATGGCAACTCTTATCAAATTTTCATCAAAGGAGTAAAAGTTAGTCAAGGTATTTGTATTTTTGAAAAATTAGTAGCAATTAAGACCGGAAGAGAGACAGAAGAATTACCATTTAAAAAAGTTTTTGAGCCTAATTTTTTGCTATCTGGTTATTGGATTGATTCATCATTTAAAAACGAAGCTGAAAAAAAGGGTTATTCTGTCATAGATTCTTTTTCTATGGTAGCAACTCACTTAAACATTTTAATTTCGCAAAATATCAGTGAATTATTTAGTCGTTACGAAATACAAAAATTATTAGATTATATTAATACAGTAATACCCAAAATGACCGATGATTTAATACCTAATATTGTTGATTTGACTACTTTACATAAAATTTTAAAAAATCTACTTTCAGAAGCAGTTCCAATCAAAGATATGAGAACTATATTAGAGACTTTAGCAGAACATGCAATTATAAAAAAAGATCCTCAGGAATTAACTAGTATTGTGCGAATTTCCTTAAGTAAAATTATTATGCAAAAGTTATTTCATGGAAGAGAAATAATTGAAATAATTGGTTTGGAGCCAAATTTAGAAAAAATTTTATTAGAAAATTTAAAAAAAGGTAATGATGCTATTGAGCCTAATCTTTCGGAGGTTTTATTAAAAGAAACACAGAAAGCAATAAAAAAACAGAAATTAATTCAAGCTCCAATTGTGATGTTAGTATCTCATCCTCTAAGATTTTTTTTATCAAATTTTCTTCGAAAATATTTTCCAGAATTAAGTGTTTTATCTGAACTTGAAATTATAAGCGATAAAAAATTAAAAATGACTAATATAATTGGAAATAAATAATATTTAATAAATGCAAGTTGGTGTGGTGTTAAGTAGTGCCATTATGACATTACTGCCTCACCTGACTAAATTATTTATAGTAAATTGATTTTTTTTGAATATATTACATTTTTTTAACTGTTTTAATTCCTAATATGTTTAATCCTTTTTTTAATGTTCTTGCAGTTAAAAAAGATAATTTAAGCCTGCTTTTACAAATTTTAATTTTTTTACAAAATAAAATTGAGCATTCTTCATAAAAATTAGAAAAATATGTTGCTAATTCATAAAGATATTTACACATAACATGTGGAGTTCCTTTGTCAGCTATTAAGAGAATAATTTCTTCAAATTCTAGTATTTTAATAGCTAAATTTATTTCGCTTGGTTTATTTAATAAAACTTTTTGTTTCAATTTATGTATTGAAATAGTAGATTTTTTTAAAATTGACATAATTCTTGTATAAGCATATTGTATATAAGGTGCTGTATTTCCTTCAAAATTTATCATTTTATCCCAATCAAATATATAATTAGTACTTCTGTTTTTGGATAAATCAGCATATTTTATTGCACTAATTCCGATTGTATTTGCTAGTTTAATTATTTTTTTATGAGTTAAATGGGGTTTTTTTGTTAAAATTAATTTTTTAGCTCTATTGATTGCTTCATTTAGAAAATCAGAAAGTTTTATGGTATTTCCATCGCGTGTTTTAAAAGGACGTTTATTTTTAGATAGCATCATTCCAAACATATGATGTTCCAATAATAGATTTTCTGGTATGTAATTAGCCTTTTTAGCTATAATCCATACTTGTAATAAATGTTGATGTTGACGAGAATCTATATAGTATATAACACGATCAGCGTGCAATTTTTCATATCTATATTTTAAACATGCAATATCGGTCGTAGAATATAAAAATCCTTTGTCTCTTTTTTGAACTATGACGCCCATAGAATTGCCGGATTTATTCTTAAATTCATCTAAATAAACAATGGTAGTGCCATTTTTTTCAATAGCTATTTTTTTTCTTTTAAGATCTTGAACAATTTTTAAAAGCATTTTTTTATATGTACTTTCTCCCATAGTATGTTCTTTCTTAAGAGTCACATTCAGTTTTTTGTATATTTTATAGTTTTCATTCATAGTAATGTATACTAGTTTTTTCCAAATAGAATGACATTTTTTATCGCCATTTTGTAATTTTACAACATATTCTCTTGATTTTTTTGAAAAAAATTCATCCGAATCATATTTGTTTTTTGATTTACAATAAATATGTTCAAGATCTTTTAATGTAAGAAGATTATTTTGTAATTTATTTATTAATTTTTCATACTTTAAATATGCAATTAATATACCAAATTGCGTCCCCCAATCTCCAATATGATTTGCTCTGATTACATTATGTCCTAAAAATTCTAAAGTTCTTGCCATAACATCTCCAATTATTGTAGATCTTAAATGTCCAATATGCATTTCTTTTGCAATATTTGGTGCTGAATAATCTACTATAATATTTTTTGGAGAAAATCTTTTAATACCAAGACGCGGAGAAAAAAAAATTTTTTCTAATTCTTCAGATAACCAAGAGCTATTGATGAAAATATTAATAAATCCTGGTTCAGAAAAATTTATTTTTTCATACATATAGTTTTTTTTAAAAAATAATATTATTTTCTCAAATAAATCATTTGGTTTTATATTAAATGAATTAGATATTTTAATTAAATTATTAACTTGATAATGGCCAAATTTTGAATTTTTAGTTAGCATAATTAATGGTTTATAATTTTTATCAGAAATTTTTGATAAAGCTTGTTCAATATCTTTTTTTATTATATATTTTATATTCATTTAAATATCCGACATTGTTTTTATAAAAATTATAACATATGGCAAATAAATATATTGAATGAAAAACTATTTTATTTAATGAAATAAAATTAATTTTTATTAAAAGGTTGACAAGACGATAAAAAAAATGTAATCTCTTATAAAGTTTAGAAAATAAACAACGCTCTTTAAAAAATTAATTAGATAATCTGTGTGGGCACAAAAAATTAAGTACAAATTTATTTTAATTGTATTAAATTTTGTTTTAAAACTGAAGAGTTTGATCATGGCTCAGATTGAACGCTGGCGGCAAGCTTAACACATGCAAGTCGAGCGGCAGCGAAAAAAAGCTTTTTGCTTTTTTGTCGGCGAGCGGCAAACGGGTGAGTAATATCTGGGAATCTACCTAAAAGAGGGGGATAACTACTAGAAATGGTAGCTAATACCGCATAATGTTGAAAAACCAAAGTGGGGGATCTTTTTTAAAGACCTTACGCTTTTAGATGAGCCCAGATGAGATTAGCTTGTTGGTAAGGTAAAAGCTTACCAAGGCAACGATCTCTAGCTGGTCTGAGAGGATAACCAGCCACACTGGAACTGAGACACGGTCCAGACTCCTACGGGAGGCAGCAGTGGGGAATATTGCACAATGGGCGCAAGCCTGATGCAGCTATGCCGCGTGTATGAAGAAGGCCTTAGGGTTGTAAAGTACTTTCAGCGAGGAAGAAAAAAATAAAACTAATAATTTTATCTATTGACGTTACTCGCAAAAGAAGCACCGGCTAACTCCGTGCCAGCAGCCGCGGTAATACGGAGGGTGCTAGCGTTAATCAGAATTACTGGGCGTAAAGAGCGCGTAGGTGGTTTTTTAAGTCAGATGTGAAATCCCTAAGCTTAACTTAGGAACTGCATTTGAAACTGAAATACTCGAGTATCGTAGAGGGAGGTAGAATTCTAGGTGTAGCGGTGAAATGCGTAGATATCTGGAGGAATACCTGTGGCGAAAGCGGCCTCCTAAACGAATACTGACACTGAGGTGCGAAAGCGTGGGGAGCAAACAGGATTAGATACCCTGGTAGTCCATGCCGTAAACGATGTCGACTTGGAGGTTGTTTCCAAGAGAAGTGACTTCCGAAGCTAACGCATTAAGTCGACCGCCTGGGGAGTACGGCCGCAAGGCTAAAACTCAAATGAATTGACGGGGGCCCGCACAAGCGGTGGAGCATGTGGTTTAATTCGATGCAACGCGAAAAACCTTACCTGGTCTTGACATCCATAGAATTTCTTAGAAATAAGATAGTGCCTTCGGGAACTATGAGACAGGTGCTGCATGGCTGTCGTCAGCTCGTGTTGTGAAATGTTGGGTTAAGTCCCGCAACGAGCGCAACCCTTATCCCCTGTTGCCAGCGGTTCGGCCGGGAACTCAGAGGAGACTGCCGGTTATAAACCGGAGGAAGGTGGGGACGACGTCAAGTCATCATGGCCCTTACGACCAGGGCTACACACGTGCTACAATGGTTTATACAAAGAGAAGCAAATCTGCAAAGACAAGCAAACCTCACAAAGTAAATCGTAGTCCGGACTGGAGTCTGCAACTCGACTCCACGAAGTCGGAATCGCTAGTAATCGTGGATCAGAATGCCACGGTGAATACGTTCCCGGGCCTTGTACACACCGCCCGTCACACCATGGGAGTGGGTTGCAAAAGAAGCAGATAGCCTAACCCCTCAAAAGGAAGGCGTTTACCACTTTGTGATTCATGACTGGGGTGAAGTCGTAACAAGGTAACCGTAGGGGAACCTGCGGTTGGATCACCTCCTTAAAAAAATAAACTTATTTTGAAGTGCCCACACAAATTATCTAATTAAGCTCTTTATTTAAAGGCTTGTAGCTCAGACGGTAAGAGCGCACCCCTGATAAGGGTGAGGTCGGTGGTTCAATTCCACTCAGGCCTACCATTAAAATTGTCTGGGGCTATAGCTCAGATGGGAGAGCGCCTGCCTTGCACGCAGGAGGTCAGCGGTTCAATCCCGCTTAGCTCCATTAAAAAAATCTTTTTTTAATCTCAAATATTTAAACACTTCAAAAGAACTTTTTTTCTTTAGATTTAAAAAATCTTTTAAAAAGATGTCGTCTGTTCTCAAAAATATATTTATTTTTCTTTCAAGAAATAAATAAACTGGCAAACTTGATTGATTATTAAAAATAATATTTTTTACTTTTTTAAAATATTTTTTAATTAATAAATCATTAGGTAAAATAGACATAGAAAAATATAAATTAGACAACGTATATTCGTGAGAGCAACACAATAATGTTTTTCTTGGGAAAGTATTAATTAATTGAATAGATTGATACATATCAAAATATTTCTCTTGAAAAACTCGTCCACATCCACCAGAAAACAAAACATCACCACAAAAAAGATATGGTTTAAGATAATATGAGACATGACCTAATGTATGACCAGGAGTAAAAAAAACATAAATTTTTTCATTAAGTAATTTTATTACATCTCCGTTTTTAACAATTTTATTAATGTTAAATTTTATTGTTTCTTTCGGTCCAAAAACAATTGTATTAGGAAATTTTTTTAAAATTTTTTCAACCCCTCCTACATGATCAAAGTGATTATGAGTTAATAAAATCGCAATAAGATAAAATTTTTTTAATTTTATTTCTCTCAGAGTAATTTCTGATTCTCCTGGATCAATAATAATACAATGTTTTTTGTGATTAAAAAGAATCCAAACATAATTATCATTTAATATAGAAATTTTAGTTAAAAACATTACTTCTCCGTTAAAATTTTAATATTTATCTATTTTTAAAACATAATTTTCGTAAAAAAAATCATTAAGTAATGGATTTTGAGCTGATTGTCGAGCAATTTTATCGCATCGTTCATTTTCAAGGTGTCCAACATGACCACGAACCCAAAGCCATTCTATACAATGTTTATTTAAAAAAAAATTAATTCGTAGCCATAAATCAATATTTTTTATTAATTTTTTTTTACTAGTTTTCCATTGATCTTTCTTCCATTTATCTATCCACTTAGTTACACCTTGTTTTACATATTGACTGTCTGTTGTAATTTTTATAGAACAAGATTGCTTAATCGATTCTAATCCTGATATTACTCCCATAAGTTCCATACGATTATTCGTCGTTAAAAAAAATCCAGAAGTTAATATTTTTTCAAATGACTTATAACGTAATATTGTTGCGTAACCACCTGGTCCAGGATTTCCTAAACAAGATCCATCTGTAAATATTTTTATTAATTTTAACATCTTTTAAAAATATCTCTTGATTAAATTATATAGAAAATTAAAAAATTATATGCAAAAAAAAAGAATAGTTGTATTAGATACAGAAACAACTGGTATGAATAATATAGGATTGCCATATTTAAATCACAGAATTATTGAAATTGGCGCTGTTGAAATTATTAATCGTCGATTTACAGGGAACAATTTTCATGCTTATATTCAACCTAATAGAAAAATAGACACGCGAGCTTTAAAAGTTCATGGAATTACAAATGAATTTTTATCAGATAAACCTCTCTTTAAAGATATAGCTAAAAATTTTTTTAATTATATTAAACATTCTACATTAATAATTCATAATGCACCCTTTGATGTGGGATTTATTAATCAAGAATTTTTTCTTATAGATTCGCAAACAATAGATATTAAAAAATATTGCCGTATTATTGATACATTAAAAATAGCTCGTGATTTATTTCCTGGAAAAAAAAATACATTAGATGTTCTTTGTACGCGTTATAAAATAAAAAATTCGCATAGAGTTTTACATGGAGCTATTTTAGATGCGTTTTTATTAGGTAAATTATACCTTTTAATGACCAGTGGTCAAGAATCAATATCGTTTGATAATAATATTAAAAATAAAAAAAATATTTTATCATTTAAAATTAAATTAAATAAAATTCGTCCTTTAAAAATTTTGAAAGCAAATAAAATTGAATTAGAATTACATAAAAAATATTTAAAAAAAAATTTAATGAAAAATAAATAACGAATAACAGTAAAAAGATGATTGACTGATTTTTTTAAAATATGTACAATATAAAAATATTATTAATTAGGTGCGGTAGTTCAGTTGGTTAGAATACTGGCCTGTCACGCCGGGGGTCGCGGGTTCGAGTCCCGTCCGCACCGAAGATAATATCATTTAAAAAATATTTTTTAAAAATTAAGAATTTCAAATAATGTATAAAAAAATTATTTCTTCCGAATTAAAAATTGCATCCAAAGTATTAAAAAATTTTCTAAATGACTCAAAACAAATAAAAAATATTGAAAAAGCAGCTTTTTTAATTACTCAGTCCTTTAATAGAAAAAATAAAGTAATATCATGTGGTAACGGTGGATCTCACTGTGATGCTATGCATTTTTCAGAGGAATTAACAGGTCTTTATCAAACAAAAAGACCAGGATATCCTTCAATATCTATATCTGATACAGCACATATTTCAGCTGTAGCAAATGATTTTGGTTATCACAAGGTATTTTCACGTTATATAGAAAGCATTGGTGTTCCAGGCGACATACTATTAGCAATTTCTACCTCAGGAAATTCTCCTAACATTATTGAAGCGATAAAGTCTGCTCATAAAAAAGATATGAAAGTAATTTCTCTAACGGGAAATAATGGAGGACAAATAAAAGATTTGTCTGATATAGAAATTTGTGTGCCACATCATGGTTATTCAGATCGTATACAAGAAATGCATATTAAAATTATTCATATATTAATATTAATTATTGAAAAAGAAATGAAAATACAAACTAATTAATTTTTATTTGCATTTATTTCGAATGATTAAAATCCTACAATAACTACAAATTATTTTCACTTTTTTAATAAATATTATTATTTTGGATTTTTTATGAGTGAGAAATACATTGTTACTTGGGATATGCTTCAAATTCATATTAGAAAACTAGCTCATCGATTACTTAAAATAAATTCTTGGCATGAAATTATTGCTGTGAGTAGAGGAGGTTTAGTTCCTTCTGCTATTCTCTCTAGAGAGATGGGAATTCGATGTGTTGATACCATATGTATTGCAAGCTATAATTATAATTCTTTGCAAAAGAATAGAAAAATAATAAAAATTTCTAAAATGGGAAATACTCAAAATAGTATCATTATAGATGATCTTGTAGATACAGGAGGAACCGCAAAAATCATTCGTAATTTATATCCAAAAGCTTATTTTGTTACTGTATTTGCAAAACCAATGGGCCAACCATTAGTAGATGATTATATTATTGATGTTGATCAAAATATATGGATAGAGCAACCATGGGACATGTCAATTTCTTACACCCCCCCTTTTTTTAAACAATTAAAATAAATTATTTAGAAATATATTCTAAAAAATAAATCGCTTTCATATAAATAAATTTTAAAAATTCTAAAAAATTAACGTATAGCACAAAGGTATTTTATGATAAGTGAAAAAGAAGATGATGGAAAAGAAAAAAATATAAAAGAAGATGATGGAAAAGAAAAAAATATAAAAGAAGATGATGGAAAAGAAAAAAATATAAAAGAAATGCAAGAAAAAATAAAAAGTATTGAATTGAGTAATATAGAAGAAATTTCTAAATTATATACTAGAATGAACAATGATATTGAAAAAGTAAAAAAATTTTCTTTAGAAAAAATAATTATTGAGTTTCTTCCTATTATAGATAGCATTGAACGTGCATTAGATTTATTAAAAAAAGAAGAATCAAAAATATATATAGAGTGCATTAAAAATATAGAATATGTTTTTTCTTTATTAAACGAAGTATTAAATGAATTTAATATATCTAAAGTAAATAAAATAAATATACCCTTTAATCCGGAAATTCATCAAGCTATGTCTATCAGTTATACTGATAAAATACCTTGCAATCAAGTTGTTGAAGTCATGCAATCAGGTTATATACTTCATCAATCACGTTTATTAAGACCTGCTATGGTTGTTGTTTCAAAAGAAAAAGGAAATTTTACATAAAAATTAAAATAATATTTTTAGATTTAATAAAATTTTTTATTAGATCTAAAAATTTTTAAATTTTGCTCTCTTTAAGAGAGATGTACTTTTTTTCTTCTGCGCTCTTTTGGATCTATTATTAAATTTCGATAAATTTCAATTCGATCACCGTTTTTTATTTTTTTGTTTAAATGTACTAATTTATTATAAATTCCTACATTATTTTTATAAAAATTAAAATTCACTAAATGAAATAATTTTGATGCTAATATAGCATCTTTTACAGTAGAATGTAATTTGAGTTTTACTGTTTTAATATATTGTATATGAGATAAAGCATATACAATTGTTACACGAATAATATTCGTCATATATTTAAGCTTCTCCTACTTTTTAGAAATAAAAGCAAAATTTTCTAAAAAAATATCAAAATTTATTTTTAGGTTAAATTTAATTATGTTATTTAAAAAAAAAATCTTCAAAAAAATATATTTGTATTAACAAAAAAGCTTACCATAATTATTTTATAGAGGAAATTTTTCAGTCTGGTTTAGTACTGCATGGATGGGAAATAAAATCTATTAGGCAAAATAAAATAAATATTACTGAAAGTTATATAAACAATAATCTACGTGAAATGTATTTGTGTAATACTATTATACAACCATTGAATACTTCTTCAAATAATTTTTTTTGTGATCCTATAAGAAAAAGAAAATTACTTTTACACAAACGTGAAATTAATCATTTATTGATTAAAAAAAATAAAACAGGTTATACGCTTGTACCATTGTCTTTGATTTGGTCTAAATCATGGTGTAAATTAAATCTTGCATTAGCAAAAGGAAAGAATAAAAAAGATAAAAGAGAAATTTTAAAAAAAAATGAATGGACACGAAATAAATTAAAAATTATTAAAAAATCGTTAAAATAAACTGATTATGATAAAAAAAAAATGTGAATCTGATACAGATCAGAATTGGATGAAAATAGCCTTTCAATACGCTTGTTATGCTCAAAAAAAAGGTGAAATACCTGTAGGAGCAGTATTAGTTTTTAAAAAGCGTATTATTGGAATAGGTTGGAATAGTTCAATTTCTACTAATGATCCTACTGCTCATGCAGAAATTATAGCTTTACGAAAAGCTGGAAAAAATTTAAAAAATTATCGTTTAAATAACGCTACTTTATATGTAACTTTGCAACCATGTATGATGTGTTGCGGAGCTATCATACATAGTAGAATTAAAAAATTAGTTTTTGGAGCAAATTGTCATAATTCAAATAAAATAGATTCTTTTGAAAAAATTTTATTGAACTTAAAATATAATTATAAGTTAATAATTAAAAAGAACATCATGCAAAATGAATGTTCTAAACTTTTAAAAAATTTTTTTAAATACAAGAGGATGTAAATTTAATTTTCTAAAACAACTAAAGCGCAAGCATAGTATTTTTGATCAGATATACTAAGATGAATATTTTTACACTGAAATTTTTTTATTTTTTTTAAAGAATTATTTAAAAAACGTAATTCTGGTTTTCCTAAATTATTATTGTATATTTCTAATTCATTTAAATATATTCCACAATTTATTCCTGTTCCTAAAGCTTTAGAAGCAGCTTCTTTAGCTGAAAATCTCTTAGCTAAAAATTTTATGTTATCATAATTATTATGATAAGAAATATATTCTTTCCACTCTTTTAAAGATAAAATTCTTTTAGCAAATTTATTTCCAAAATAATTAACTATTTTTTTAATACGTTTAATCTCTATAATATCTATTCCTATACCTATAATTGACATTGAAAATTATTTTTTCCTTTTTAAGAAAAATGATAAATTAATCGATTTTTAAAATTAGTTAAAAAATTTAAAATATTTTAACTAATTTTAAAAAAATTAATATTTATATACAATCTAAGTATATTTTTTTTTATTTTTAATCCATATAAAAAGATATATTTTCTTATTTAAAAAATATTCTATATTAAATCTAGAAGAAATACTAATTTTTTTAATTATTTCTCCTTTTTTACCAATAATAATTTTTTTTTGTCTTGTATTATCAACATAAATTATTGATTTAATATGTAATATGTTATTATTGCTTTTAATAGATTCAATTCTTACTTTTATCACTAAAGGTAAATCTTCTCGTAAAAAAAGTATTATTTTTTTACGGATAATCTCAGATAATGAAAATGATAAAGAATTAGTTGTTGTATAGTTTGATGGAAAAATATGATCTTTTTTTGGTAAATAATTTTTAATTATTTTTTCTAATAAAATTAGATCTCTTTCTTGTTTTGCACATATTGGAACAATTTCTAAGGGATTAATTTTTTTTTTAATAAAATTA
This sequence comes from Buchnera aphidicola (Melanaphis sacchari), assembly GCF_003096055.1. Classification (NCBI taxonomy): domain Bacteria; kingdom Pseudomonadati; phylum Pseudomonadota; class Gammaproteobacteria; order Enterobacterales; family Erwiniaceae; genus Buchnera; species Buchnera aphidicola. Next base: position 344,728 of record NZ_CP029161.1, on the reverse strand, counting down.
ATATAAGGTAATAAAAAATTTTTATTAGAAATTTTATCAATTTTGTTAATAACGAAAATAATAGGTATATTCATTAACTTGATGTAATTTAAAATTAATTCATCATTTTCCTTCCAAATTAAGCGATCTGTTATTAATATAACTAATACTGAATTTTTTAATACTTTATATTGATGATCTAATTTTTTTATTTTTCTATTTTTTTTTGTATTAATACCTGGAGTATCTACATAAATATATTGATATAATTTTTTAGTTTTAATGCCAAAAATATTTTTTTGCGTCGTATTCTTTTTTTTTGAAGTAATAGAGATTTCTTCTTTAATTATATTATTTATTAAAGTAGATTTACCTACATTAGGTTTTCCGATAATTGTTATATATCCACAATACTCTTGATTTTTTTTCACTCGACACCCAATTGAATTAATGCTTTTTTAGCTGCATCTTGTTCTGCTTTTCTTCTACTTGTTCCTGTGCCAATTAAATATTTTGAAATTATATCTATTTCGCAATGAATCGTAAATAACTGATTATGAGCTTCTCCGTATATTCCTACTATAAAGTATGTAGGTAATGATAAATGTTTAGATTGTAAATATTCTTGCAATCTTGTTTTAGGATCTTTTTGAGTATCTCCAGGACTAATTTTTTTTAAACGTTTTTTATACCATTTTAATATTAATTTTTCTGTTGTTTCAATATTACTATCTAAATAAATACTACCGATAAGAGCTTCTACAGTATTAGCTAAAATTGATTCTCTTCGAAAACCTCCGCTTTTTAATTCACCTTGTCCTAATTGAAGATATTCTCCCAAATGAAATTCGTGTGCTATTTCAGCTAAAGTATTTCCTCTTACTAAAGTTGCTCTCATTCGACTCATATCACCTTCGTTAATATATGGAAAATGTTGGTACAAAGCATTAGCAATAACAAAACTTAAAATGGAATCTCCTAAAAATTCTAATCTTTCATTATGTTTGCTACTTGCGCTACGATGTGTTAATGCTTGTTTTAATAAATCTTTATGAGTAAAAGTATATCCTAATACTTGTTGTATTTTTTTTGTCACAGTATGATTCATGTTATACCAATTTCAATGATATTTTAATTGATTTCTTATATAACAGGAAAATAGTAAAATATCGATATATTGAAAATATATTTCAAAGTAGCGAATAATACTAACTATATTCTGTCGTATTAATTATTAGTTTTTTAATATATATTTCCAATTCTATTAAAACGAATATTTGTTGGCCATTTATTTTCTTCTTTTTCAAAACTCATCCATATTTTTGTAGCCTTTCCTAATAAATTTTTTTCAGGTACAAAACCCCAGTATCGACTATCTGAACTATTGTCACGATTATCACCCATCATAAAATATTCACCTAAAGGAACCAACCAAGTTAGCTTTGGCATATTTTTTTGTTTATAATAATTATTTAAATTATTAATTTTTTTATCTAATAATAATATATCATGCTTTAAACCATGAATATCTTCTTTAGCTATTTTGAAAAAAATAGAATTATATATTTTTTTTTGTTCTGGTGTATAAAAAAAATAAATTTTTTGAAAAAAATTACTTAATTTTTTTCTTGAATGCTGAATAAATATTTTTTTTTGGCAATTTTTTTCTTTAATATAGTTAATGCAAACTTTTATATTTTTTTCGTCTATATTATAAGTTACTTTATCTCCAGGTAGTCCTATTATGCGTTTGATATAATACATGTTATTTTTTGGATGTCTAAATACTACAATATCACCTCGTTTAGGAGAATTTGTATGCATTAATATTTTTTGTGTAATTGGTTCTTTAATGCCATATGAAAATTTTTCAACTAAAATAAAATCTCCTATTAATAATGTGGGCATCATAGATCCAGAAGGGATTTGAAATGGTTCGTAAATAAAAGAACGTATTATAAAAATAGTCAATAACATTGGGAAAAAAGATGATATGGATTTATAAAAACATGTTTTATTTTTTTTTACTTTTGAAAAATCAATATTAATTTTTTTTTTTTATTATAAAAATAATTTTTAATAAAATTAATTTTAAAAAAAAACCATACAATTCCACTTAAAAGTGTACTAATAAATAAAGAATAATTTAATACATTATACATTTTTTTTCCTATGCTTTATGTTAAATATTTTTAATATTCAAAATTTTAAAAAATACAGATTTAGGCATATTAACATTTCCTATTTTTTTCATTCTTTTTTTTCCCTCTTTTTGTTTTTTTAGTAATTTTTTCTTTCTACTAATATCTCCTCCATAACATTTAGCTAATACATTTTTTCTTAACTGTTTAATTGTAGATCTAGCTATAATAGTATTATTAACAGTAGCTTGAATATTAATATCAAATTGATGTCGAGGTATTAATTCTTTCATTTTATAAACTATTTCTCGAGCGCGATTTCGCGCATTTTTATAATATTCAAGCATTGTTAATGCATCTACTTTTTCTGAATTAATTAATATATCTATTCGAACCATTTTAACTGTTTGAAAGTGTTTAAAATTATATTCTAGTGAAGCATATCCACTGGAAATTGATTTTAATTCATCAAAAAAATTTAAAACTATTTCGCTCATTGGAATGTGATACTTCAAAGATACTTGATGTGTATGATAAACCATATTAATTTGAATTCCTCTTTTTTTTATACATAACTTCATAATTACACCGAGAAATCTAGGAGGTAATAGAATATTACATTCACCAATTGGTTCTTTTATCTCTTTAATTTTATTTATTTCTGGAAAATTTGAGGGTGCGTCTAGATAAATTTTTTTTCCATTTATTAATTTTATTTGATAAATAACAGTAGGAGGTGTCGAAATTAAGTCTAAAGAATATTCTCGTTCTAATCGCGCTTGAACAATTTCCATATGCAATAAACCTAAAAATCCACATCGAAAACCAAACCCAAGGGCATGAGAATTTTCTGGTTCATAAAATAGAGAAGAATCGTTTAGACTGAGTTTTCCAAGAGCATCTCTAAATGTTTCATATTGCTCTGATGTTGTTGGAAATAAACCAGCATAAATTTGAGGCTTTATTTTCTTAAAACCAGTAAGCATTTTTTTTGCTGGATTCTTAAAATTTGTTAAAGTATCTCCCACTGGAGCTGCAGAAATATTTTTAATACCACAAACAATCCAACCTACTTCTCCGCACATTAATACTTTTTTGTTTATTTTTTTAGGTGTGAAAATACCTAATTGATCGACATGATAAGTTTTTTTTGTACTCATTACTTGAATTTTATCATTTTTTGATATAAATCCATTTTTTACTCTTATTAAAGATACAACACCTAAATAATTATCAAACCAAGAATCTATAATCAATGCTTGTAATGAATTTTTTCCATTTCCTGTAGGATGCGGGATATCTGCAACAATACGTTCAAGTAAATTTTCTATTCCCTCTCCAGTTTTAGCGGAACATATCACTGAATTATTTGATGAAATTCCTATAATGTCTTCGATTTCTTTTTTTACTCTTTCTATATCTGCATTAGGAAGATCTATTTTATTTAATACAGGTATAATTTTAAGTTTCATTTCTAGTGCGATGTAACAATTTGCTAATGTCTGCGCCTCTACACCCTGACTAGAATCAATTACTAATAATGCACCTTCACATGCAGACAACGATCGAGATACTTCATAACAAAAATTTACGTGGCCTGGAGTATCAATAAAATTTAAATGAAAAACATGGTTTTTTTTATTTTTATAATTAATCATTACACTTTGAGCTTTAATTGTAATTCCTCTTTCTCTTTCTAAATCCATTGAATCTAGTACTTGATTTGACATTTCTCGTTCAGACAATCCTCCACATTTTTGAATCAATCGATCAGATAAAGTTGATTTTCCATGATCAATATGAGCGATGATAGAGAAATTTCTTATATTTTTCATTATTCTTTCTTTGCACCATTTTTTTCAAAATTAGTTAAAAATATTTTAAAAGTATAAATATTTAAGTATATTTCTTATTTATATTTTAATATATAATATATCTAAAAATTTATTTAATTATAATATTTTTAAAAAATTAAATTTATTTTTTATAAAAAATAAATAAGTCTTTTTTTCTTAAAAATATTTTTTTAACCTTGTTTTTAAAAAAGTAATGAAAGTTAACATTTTATGATAATAAAGAAAAAAGTAATTATAGCTATGTCTGGAGGAGTTGATTCATCAGTTTCTGCTTGGTTGTTAAAACAACAAAACTACCTAGTAGAAGGTTTATTCATGAAAAATTGGGAAGAAGATGATAAAGATGGATACTGTCATGCTGCTCAAGATTTATTTGATGCTCAAGAAGTTTGTAAAAAATTAAACATATATTTTCATAAAATAAATTTTTCACAAGAATATTGGGACAATGTATTTAAAGATTTTTTAAATGAACATAAAAAGGGAAATACACCTAATCCCGATATACTATGTAATAAAGAAATAAAATTTAAAGTTTTTTTAAACTATGCCATTCAAGAACTTAAAGCTAATTATATTGCTACTGGTCATTATGCTAGAATTATTAAAAAAAATAAAAAAAATTATCTTTTTAAGGGGTGTGATTTAAATAAAGACCAAAGTTATTTTTTATATAGTTTAAAAGAAAATCAATTAAAAAAAATTTTGTTTCCGATTGGCTCTCTCAAAAAAAAGCAAGTAAGAGAGATTGCTCAAAAAATAGATTTGAAAGTAGCTAATAAGAAAGATTCTATTGGAATTTGTTTTATTGGAGCAAAAAAGATAAAGAATTTTCTTAGTCGATATATCAAAAAGAAAGAAGGAAATATTGTTACTACTTGCGGGAAGGTTTTAGGTAAGCATAGCGGATTATTCTCTTATACATTAGGTCAGCGTAAAGGTTTGGGTATTGGAGGTATAAACAAATTTTATAATCTTCCATGGTACGTAGTAGAAAAAAATATTAAAAAAAATACATTAGTTGTTGCTCAAGGTTTACATAATAGATATTTGATGTCTATAGGTTTAATAGCGTATAAAGTGAATTGGATTAATGAAGAGAATTTAAACTTTCCCTTATTTTGTAAAATTAAAACTAGATATCGCCAAAAAGATATTCCTTGTGAAATAAAATATATAAACAATCTATATATAAAAATTTTATTTAGTTCACCTGTTATTGCTGTTACTCCAGGACAATCAGTAGTATTTTATATACTTGATCGATGTATCGGCGGGGGAATAATTAAATCTAGAATTCCTTTATAATAATTTTAAATAATTAAGATGTTAAAAATCTACTTTCCAGAAGAATGGAATATATGGATATGCAATTCATATATCGCAAATATTTGTTTTTTAATAGATAAAAAATGTTTTTTAAAAATTAAGGAATATAAATTTATGCATCTTCACTCATTAATGACTATTTCTCCGATTGATGGTCGATATTTTAATTTTACTAAATGTTTGAGAAATATATTTAGTGAATTTAGTTTTTTAAAATATCGACTTTATATAGAAATTCATTGGCTAAAAAAAATAATTAGTATGCACAAAAAGTTAAATATTCGAAAAATCAAAGCAATAGATATTACATTATTAGATAGCATTTTCAAGGAATTTAATGAAAAAGACGCTCTTTATATTAAAGAAATAGAAATAAAAATTAAGCATGATGTTAAAGCTTTAGAATATTTTTTAAAAGATAAATGTACTCAATTAAAACAATTATCGAATATTACAGAATTTATTCATTTTGCATGCACTTCAGAAGATATTAATAATTTAGCATATGCTTTAATGATTAAAGATGCTCGTGATAAAATTATTTTGCCTTTATGGTCAAAAATAATAAAATTTTTAAAAGATTTTTCTTTTAAATACAAAAATGTTTCTTTACTATCTATGACCCATGGACAAGCGGCTACTCCATCTACCATGGGAAAAGAGATGGCTAACTTTTATTATCGTTTGCAACGTCAATGTTTGAAATTAAAAGCAATAGAAATATTGGGTAAAATGAATGGAACTACTGGAAATTATAATGCGCATTTAGCAGCATATCCAAAAATTAATTGGCATATAGTAAGTAATGAATTTGTAACTTCGCTCGGAATTTCTTGGAATCCATATACTACTCAAATAGAACCACACGACTATATCGCTGAATTTTTTTCGTGCATATCTCTTTTTAACACTATATTAATTGATTTTAATCGTGATGTTTGGGGATATATTTCTTTAAATTATTTTAAGCAAAAAAAAATAGATAATGAAATAGGTTCTTCCATCATGCCTCATAAAATTAATCCAATTAATTTTGAAAATTCTGAAGGAAATTTAGGGTTGTCAAATGCTCTCATGCATCACATGATTAACAAACTGCCTATTTCCAGATGGCAAAGAGATTTGAGTGATTCTACAGTTTTACGTAACATTGGCGTTGCTATGTCTTATTCCGTAATTGCTTATAAATCAATGTTATTAGGAAGCAAAAAATTAATCATTAATACTAGTGAATTAGAAAATAACTTAAATAAAAATTGGTCAATTTTATCTGAAGCTATTCAAACTGTTATGCGTCGTTATAGTATTAAAAATGCATACGAAAAATTAAAAGAAATGACTCGCGGGAAAATTATTGCTCAAAATGATATACATCAATTTATTGAAACATTGAATATTCCTAAGAAGGAAAAAATTCGTTTAAAATTGATTACTCCATGTAATTATATCGGAGCTTCTAGTAAAATAGTTGACGAAATTATTTAATAAACTTTTATGCATTTATTTTTATTAAAAGGATATTTTATGAATTTAAAAGTATTATTACTTTCTATTATATTATCAATGGGATGCAATGATTCCTTTGTCTACAAAGAAAAATCAATAAAACAGTATTCTTTAAATAAAGAATATATACAAAAAAAAATACAAAATTGGTCTGCTTTAATTAAACAAGCATCTATTAAATATAATATTGATGAAAAATTAATTAAATCAATTGTTTATGTTGAATCTTCTGGAAATCAATATGCTAAAAGTGATTCCAATGCTATTGGATTAATGCAAATTAAACCTTCTGCAGCTGGGTTAGATATATATAGGTTAATAGGGAAAAAGGGTCAACCTTCTATCAGAGAATTATATAATCCGAAGATAAACATTAATATCGGTGCTTCTTATATTAACTTATTAAAAAAAAAAATTTAATAGGAATAAAAAACGAAGAAATAATGAGATATGCAATTATTGTTTCATATGTTAACGGGGCATCTGCATTATTAAAAATATTTTCAAAAAATCAAACAAAAGCAATAAAAATAATCAATAGTATGACAGTAAGAACTTTTTATGAAAATATAAAAAAGCATCCATCGAAGCAAGCTTCACATTATTTAGATAAAGTAATAAAAGTTTATAATTTAATTTAAAATATTTTCTTAAAATACTCTCAAATACATATATATTTGAATATATATTGGACTTTTAAATGAAATTATTGGAAGGTAAAAAAATTTTAATAACTGGAATTTTAAATGAAAGATCTATTGCGTTAGGCATAGCAAAATCTATGTATGAGCACAATGCTGAACTAATTTATGTTTGTCAAAATAAAAAAATTGCCAATAGAGTACAAAAATTAATTAAATCAATAAATAATAATCCAATATTTTTATGTGATGTTTCTTGTGATAAGAATATCAAAAATTTTTTTTTAAAATTAAAAAAAATATGGAAAAAGTTTGATGGATTTGTTCATTCTATTGCATTTTGTCCTAAAAAACAAATGCAAGAAGATTTTATTAAAAGTAGTACGAGAGAATCGTTTATTAAATGTCATGAAATTAGTTCATATAGCTTTTTAAGCATGGCAAGAGAATCGCAAAAAATGCTGAATAATTTTTCTTCTTTAGTAACTCTGTCTTATTTAGGAGCTCAAAAAGCAATTACAAACTACAATATCATGGGTTTGGCAAAAGCATCGTTAGAATCAAACGTACGTTATATGGCTAGTATTTTAGGAAAAAAGAATATTAGAGTCAACGCTATTTCACCTGGACCTATTAAAACTATTTCTTCACGTCAGATCAAAGATTTTTGTAGAACAAAAATCTATCATAAATTTTCTTCTTGCACTAATAGTCACATTACGAGCAAAGAAGTAGGCAATGTTGCTTCTTTTTTGTGCTCTAATTTATCAATTGGAATTACGGGTTCAATTATTTATGTTGATCATGGCGTGAATATAAAAGGGGTAAATACTATGTTTTAAACACTTTAAAAAAAGTATTTCATTAAAATATTTTTTTTTAAAATCAAATGTATTTTAAAATAAAAATTATAAATATATACTTATTTTGAAATTTTTGAAAAATTTTTAATAAAATTTATCTATGATATTCTATAAATAAGTTATATATTAAAAATATTTAAATTATAAATTATTTATTTTCTATTATAATCCTTAGGTTATATTATTATGTTTCAAAATAATCCATTACTTGCACAATTAAAAAAACATTTAAATGCTAAAATTCCACGAGTTGAAGGTATTGTAAAAAGTACGGAAAGAGGATTTGGTTTTTTAGAAGTTGATGCTCAGAAAAGCTATTTTATACCTCCTAAAAACATGAAAAAAGTCATGCATGGCGATAAAATATTAGCTGTATTAAAAGTTGAAAAAGATCGTGAAATTGCTGAACCTGAAAAATTAATTGAACCTTTTTTAAATAAATTTGTAGGACAAATTGAAAAGAAAGATAATAAATTATTTATTTTACCTGATTACCCTTTTTTAAAAGATTTTATAATATGTAATCCTAATAAAAAATGTGTTAAAATTTTTCAAACAGGAGATTGGGCTATAGCTAAACTAGTTCAACATAAATTAAAAGGAAATAAAATATTTTATGCTGAATTAATTGAAGAAATAGTAAAATCAAACGATCCATTAATACCGTGGTTAGTTACTTTATCACGTCATAATCTTGCCAAAGAAGAACCATTAATAGAAAAAAAAGATATCTTTCTAAAAGATACATCCTATAGACAAGATTTAACTCATATTGATTTCATTACTATTGACAATGTTAATACAAAAGACATTGATGATGCTCTTTTTATCAAAGAAGAAGCTAATAAAAATTTTTGTTTAACAATAGCAATTGCAGACCCTACGTCTTACATTGAAAAAGGTAGTAAATTAGATATCATTGCCTCTCAAAGAGGTTTTACAAATTATTTACCAGGTTTTAACATTCCTATGTTACCTCGTATTTTGTCAGAAAACATATGTTCTTTAAATCCTAAAAAAAAGCGCCCAGTTTTAGCATGCTCTGTGAATATTTCAAAAGATGGAAATATTCTTTCTAATACTATTAATTTTTTTTTAGCATGGATTAAATCTAAATCAAAATTATCTTACGAAGATGTATCAGATTGGATTGAAAAAAAAAGTACATGGACGCCTCCGAAAAATTCTATCGAAAATCAAATATCTCTTTTACATCGTTTGTGTTTATTAAGAATTAAATGGCGTCAACTAAATGCTATTTTATTCAAAGAAAGTGTAGAATATAGATTTCAATTTTCTGAAAATAATAATATAAAAGATATTATAATTGAAAAAAGACGTATTGCTCACAAAATTGTTGAAGAGTGTATGATAATTGCTAATATATCCGCGGCTAATTTTTTATCAAAAAATATTGGATTTGGAATATATAATGTACACTCTGGATTTGATGCTATAAATGCTGAGAATGTATCTTCTTTTTTAGACAATTTTAATTTAAAATTTAGTGCTCAGGAAATCACTACCCTCAAGGGATTTTGCCATCTTAGACGTGCCTTAGATTCTTTATCTAATGAATATATAAATAATCGTATTCGAAAATATCAATCTTTTGGTGATTTTAGTATTAAACCAGGACCTCATTTTGCATTAGGTTTGCAAGAATATGCTACTTGGACATCTCCAATTAGAAAATATAGCGATATGATTAATCATCGTTTATTAAAAGCTATCATACAAAAAAATAAGGAAATTATTAAACCGACTGAAGAAATGAAGTTAAAAATTAGTGATCAAAAGCGACGTAATAGAATAGCTGAAAGAGATATTTCAGATTGGCTTTATACTTTGTTTTTACAAAAAAAAGAACATAAAAATAAAAAATTTAATGCAGAAATTATTGATATCGCGAGAAGTGGTATAAGAGCAAAATTAATAGAAAACGGTGCTAATGTTTTTATTCCTTCCTTATTCGTACATCCTGTTCGTGAAGAATTGATTTTCAATCAAGAAATAGGTAAGGTATTTATCAAGGGAGTATTGCATTATAAAGTATCTGATGTAATTGAAGTTGTTTTGTCAGAAATTCGATTACAAACACGTAGTATTATTGCGAAACCTAATTATTAGTTAAAAAGTTTAAATATTTTAAAAAATATTTAAAAATTTAATATATTAAAATTATTGTATTTTAAATAAAGTTATAAAAAATTCAATATAAATTAAGAGTATAACATGCATATTTTAACCTTTGATTTTTCTATATATATAAAATTTTTTGTAAGTTTATGCGCTCTTGTCAATCCCATTGGGATGATACCTATTTTTACAGCTATGACAAATAATCAATCTATTTTAGAACGTAATAGAACTAATTTAATAGCTAATATTTCTGCATCCCTAATATTAATTATATCATTATTTGTAGGTAAAAATATTTTAAATATTTTTGGAATATCTATTAATTCATTTCGAATCGCCGGTGGGGTATTAATTATTAGTGTTGCATTTTCTATGATTAGTGGTGTTTTTACAAAAAATAAAGATGAAAAAAAAGAAAATATTAGTGTAGTTCCTTTAGCTATGCCATTAATTGCTGGACCAGGAGCAATTAGTTCTACCATTGTATGGAGTACATACTATTCAAATTGGATTAATTTATTAGGATGTAGTATATCTATTTTTTTGTTTTCATTAGTATGCTGGATTTGTTTTCGTGCTGCGCCGTCTGTTGTTGACATATTAGGAAAAACAGGAATTAACATTATTACACGTATTATGGGATTATTACTCATGTCTCTTGGAATAGAATTTCTAAATATCGGAATAAAATCTATATTAATTGATTTATCACATTAATCTTTTATATTGGACTTGATTTATTGAAAAAGAAATTTATTTTTTTTAAAAATTTAGGACTCAGAGATTGGTTTGAAGTTGTTAATCAAATGCATATTTTCACTCAGTCACGAAATTTTAATACATTTGATGAAATTTGGTTTGTAGAGCATTATCCTATTTTTACACAAGGTTTAGTAAAAAAAAGTAATTCTGTTGTATTAGAAAGAAAAAAATATTTGCATAATATTCCTTTAGTATTGACTGACAGAGGTGGTCAAATTACATATCATGGTCCGGGGCAACAGATAATATATTTTTTAATTGATTTAAAACGTAGAAAAATTAATATTCGTCAATTTATAAATATTATACAAACTTTAATTATAGATACTTTGAATTATTTCTCTATAGATTCATATCCTAGTTTAAGAATTCCTGGAATATATATAAATAAAAAAAAAGTATGCTCTATAGGGTTGCGAATTAGCAAGGGATGTACTTTACATGGTTTATCCTTAAATATTAATATGAATTTAACTCCGTTTACTTATATTTCTCCATGCGGAGATATCAATATGAGAATGACACAAATAAAAAATTTTAATCCTTATGTTACTATATCAGAAATACGTTTAATTTTAATTAAAAAGCTATCTAAATTATTAAATGTGCAAATAATTAATAAAAAGTTGCAAAATAGAATTTAAAATTTTTTTTAAAAATATTTTTTAAATGAATTTTAACATATTAAATTGAGATAAAAAGTTTTATGAATAAAAAATATTTTGTGCTCAAAACAAATAAAAAGATTAAAATTATTCCAACTATAAATATTAATCAAAAAGTAAAAAAATTAAAAAAACCTGACTGGATTAAAATAAATATGCTTACTAATACATCTCGTATTAGTAAAATAAAAAATGCTTTACGAAAAAATAACTTATATTCTGTTTGTGAAGAAGCACGTTGTCCAAATTTACCCGAATGTTTTAATTACGGAACTGCAACATTTATGATTCTTGGAGCTATATGTACGCGAAATTGTCCTTTTTGCGCAGTATCTCATGGAAAACCAAAAGACGTTGATATAAAAGAACCTGAAAATTTAGCTAAAACTATATTTGATATGGGTATTAATTATGTAGTCATTACTTCAGTAGTACGAGATGATTTATACGACGGTGGAGCACAGCATTTTGTTGATTGCATAACGTCAATTAAAAATAAAAATAATATAAAAATAGAGGTATTAGTTCCTGATTTTAGAGGTAGAGTTAAATTAATTTTAGAGATATTTAAAAAAAAGTTACCTGATGTTTTTAATCATAATATAGAAAGCGTTCCTCGTCTTTATAAAAGAATAAGGCCAGGAGCAAATTATCAAAAATCACTTTTTTTATTAGAGTCATTTAAAAAAAAATATACTTATATTCCTACTAAATCCGGATTAATGTTGGGTTTAGGTGAAAAAGATAAAGAAATTGTACAAGTTATGAAGGATCTTTATGAGAGCGGTGTTACACTACTAACAGTAGGTCAATATCTTCAACCTAGTAAAAATCATCTTCCAGTAGAAAACTATATATCACCTGCAGAATTTGAAAGCATTAAAAAAGAAGCTCTATCTATTGGTTTTTCTAATGCATTTTGCGGTCCTTTTGTGCGATCATCATATCATGCTGTATCTCAAACAAATTTTTCTATTAAGAAATAATAGCATTATAATATTTTAATATTATACAATTAAAATTACTCATATATCATTAAAAAAATATTATTTTTAATAGAGGTTAAATAGTGTTAAATTCTAGTTTTTATAATACTCCTAAAATTATTATTGCATTAGATTTTTGCAATAAAAAATCTGCTATGAAATTAGTTAATCTTCTTGATCCATCTACTTTCTATTTAAAAGTGGGAAAAGAAATGTTTACAACGTTAGGATGTAAATTTGTTCGCGAATTACATCAACTTGGATTTAATATATTTTTAGACTTAAAATTTCATGATATTCCAAATACAGTTTTTCATGCAATAAAAGCAGCAGCTGACTTAGGAGTATGGATGTTAAGTGTTCATGCTTCTGGAGGAAAAGAAATGTTAATTTCTGCAAAAAAAGCCTTAAAATCATTTAAAAAAAATACTCCATTATTAATTGCAGTTACTTCACTTACAAGCCTAAAAGAAAAAAATTTAAAAGAAATTGGTATTCATATGTCATTAGAAAAGTATGTACTAACGCTTTCAAAATTATCTAACGATTGTGGATTAGATGGAGTTGTATGCCCTGGTAGAGAAGCTAAGAAAATAAAACTATTATATGGAAATTCTTATAAAATAATTACTCCAGGAATTCGATGCTATTCTGATAATACATTTGATCAAAATCACGTTATAACCCCTAAAAAAGCTAAAGAATATAAAATAGATTATATTGTTGTAGGTCGCTCTATAACAACTTCAAAAAATCCCATTAAAAAATTAAATTTTATAATAGAATCTATGAAATAGCATATTTTAAAATACTATTTAATACCTAGTAATAAAAAATTGGAGAATTTATGAAAGTAATGCAAATAGAAAAAGCTATATTACCAACTGTATGGGGTGATTTTTTAATATTTGGATTTGAAGAAAAGAGAAATGGAAAAAATCATATTGCTCTTGTACATGGTGATATTAAAAAAAATACTCCTATTTTGTCTAGAGTTCATTCAGAATGTTTAACAGGAGACTCTTTTTTTAGTTTAAGATGTGATTGCGGTATACAATTAAAAATGGCAATGAAAAAAATTGTTAAGGAAGGTAGCGGCGTTCTTATATATCATCGTCAAGAAGGTAGAAATATTGGTCTTCTTAATAAAATTAAAGCATATTCACTTCAAGATAAAGGGCTAGATACTGTTGAAGCTAATCAGAAACTTGGTTTTTCTGCAGATGAAAGAGATTTTTCATTATGTAGTGATATTTTTAAAATTTTAAACATAAAAAGAATTAAATTATTAACAAATAACCCGTTTAAGGTAAATATGTTAATCGCTTCTGGAATTAATGTTGTAGAAAGAATACCGTTAATTACAAAAAAAAATTCAAAAAATGCTCACTATTTAAATACCAAAGCAAAAAAAATGGGTCATTTATTATTTAAATAATTTTTATTAGAAATAAAATTAAATTTTATACATTATAAAATTTTTTTAAAAAAATATTTTTTATATTGTTAAAGGGGTTTTTTAATGACCCCCAAAATTTATTAAAAATCAAAAAAAATAATTTATAAAAATTTTTAATGTTTTTTTTGTTGACTTAAATTTTTAGAAAACTATTTAATTTTATATAAAATTTAATTATATTTTTATATTATAATAATGGACTTAAAAAATAAAATATTTTTTCAAGAATTCTAGTCCAATATGCTCTCATTGACCAAATATTTTTGTCTAATAGTTGAGAATTATTAATATATTCTTTTTGTGTTATTTCTAAATTATGACTGAACTTGCTGTCATCAATTACTAAAGTAATTTCAAAATTTAACCATAAACTTCTCATATCTAAGTTTACTGTTCCGATTAAACTGAGTTGTTGGTCAATTAATATACTTTTACTGTGTAATAAACCTTTTTTAAATTGATATATTTTCACTCCTGCTTCTAATAATTCGCTAAAAAAAACTCTACTCGCCCATTTAACTAAAATAGAATCATGATATAAAGGTATAATAATACTCACTTTTACACCTCTTTGAGCTGCGGTGCAAATAGCATGTAATAAGTCATCGCTAGGAACTAAATAGGGGGTAGTCATAGTTAACTCTTTTCGTGCGGAGTAAATTGCTGTTAATAATGCTTGGTGAATCATATTTTTAGGAAAACCTGGACCAGATGCAATTACTTGAATGCTAGAATTATGATTTAACTTTTTTTTAAACATTTCTTTATTAGGCAATTTAGGCAAAATTTTATAACCTGTTTCAATTTCCCAATCACAAGAATAAATAATACCTATTGTTGTAGCTATGGGACCTTCTATTCTTGTCATTAAATCAATCCATTGACCTATGCCGGAAGATTTTTTAAATAAAAATGGATCTACTAGATTCATACTTCCAGAATAAGAGATATAATTATCTATTATAATAATTTTTCTATGTTGTCTAAGATCTATACGTCTCGTAAATATTCGAAAGAAATTTACTTTTAATGCTTCTACAACTTCAATTCCTGATCTTTTCATAATTTTTACCCAAGGACTTCTAAAAAATTCAATACTCCCAGCAGAATCAAGCATTAATCGACAATGAACACCTCTTTTTGCAGAATGTATTAGAGCAGAAGCAACATCATCTGCTACCCCCCCAGGTTTCCAGATATAAAATACCATTTCAATATTTTTTCGAGCTAGATAAATATCACGTATTAAAATTTTTATAATTTTTTGAGTATTAGTAAGTAGTGTAATGTTATTGTTTTTAATTCCTGATATTCCTTGCCGATGTTTGCATAATTGAAATAAAGAGGTTGCTACTTCGCTGTTTTTTATTTGGAAAATATATTTATAAGATTTAAGTTGATTAAGGTATTTATTTGATATGGACCAAATTTTATTCGCTATTTTTTTTTGTCTTTTTTCTAAATAAAATTCTCCGAAAAAAAACCATATAACAATTCCAATAAAAGGAATGATATAAATAGTTAACAACCAAGACATAGAAGAAGGTATGCTGCGACGTTTAATTAAAATTCGATAAGTAATATTAGCAATTAATAACCAATATATTAAAATAATTAACGATTTAATTAAATTATAAAAAATATCCATTTATTTAAAATCCTATTCATACTTTTAAAGTTTTATATTTTTATTAAATATTTTTAATTAATATATTTTAATAATAAGATTTAAAATAATTATATTTTGAACGAATATTAATTCTTATATTAAAGATATTTATAAAAATATAATTTATTTATATATTCTTTTAAATATATATATTATTCAGCATTTCTTTCAACACCTTAAAAATAATAATAAATTATTGAAATATTTTTAAAGTGTTGACTTTAAATATTTTATGAAAATTTTTATTTTAAATGATACTCATAGGTAATAATTGACGAGGATTTCCTGTATTATCAATCGCTACATAAATAAATATTGCTTTTGCAACACAATAGTAACGGCCTAATGGTTTAGAGGAAATTTTTTTAATCCAAATTTCTATGTTAATAGTAATTGAACTGTTTCCGACTTTTAAACAGTGTGCATAGCAAATTACAATATCGCCAACAGAAATAGGTTTAAAAAAAGTAATATTATTCACTTGCACTGTAACAACTTTTCCGCCAGATATTTCTTTAGCTAATATAGCACCTCCGATATCCATTTGAGAAATAATCCAACCACCAAATATATCTCCATTAGCATTAGTATCTGAAGGCATTGCAAGTGTTTGTAGAACTATGGTTCCTTGTGGTAGTTTATTTTTTTTTGGCATTATTAAAATATTCGCCCTATTATTATTTAAATATTATAAAAACTTATTTTTTTTTATTACTTTGAAATTTATATAAATGCTTGTAGCAATAAGAGCAAAAAACATTAAAATTAAAATTCCAAAAACTTTAAAATTCACCCATGTTTTTTCTGGAAGCCAAAAAGCTATATAAATATTTAAAATACTACAAAATAAAAAAAACAATGCCCAAAAAAAATTAATTTTATTCCAATATATATTATTAATTTTTATCTTTTTTTCTAAAAATCTTTGTATAATTGATTTTTTAGTAAAAAATTGACTAATTAAAAGTACTATAGAAAATAGTATATAAACAATAGTAATTTTCCATTTAATAAATTGAGTATCATGAAAAAATATCGTTAAAGATCCAAAAATAGAAACAGTAATAAAGTTCAAAAAACTTATTTTATCTACTTTTTTATATATTAACCAATATAATGCAAAAACTAAAAAAGATATGATAATTAAAAATTTTGATGCTGTAAAAATATCATAAAATTTATAGGATGCAAAGAACGTTAGTATTGGAAATAAATTTAGTATTTTTTTCATATAAAAATCCTAAAAAATATTTAATCTCTAATATCGCAAAACAGCATATAAAAACGGAATAAATATATTGTCAAAATTGAAAATAATATATTTAAGTTAATATTTAGTATAAAAAAAATAAAATTTTTGTTTATTAAATTTATATTGGAAAGTAATGTAGTAAAAACAAATTTTATTAACATCCACAATAAAACGCTTGTACCTATTATATGTATATGCTTCAATGAAATTGAAGCACTAAGACGTATAGAATCTATAATTCCATTTTTTTTATTGAATGATAAAATAATGGGGGAAATTGCAAGTAGTATTGATAAAAAAATACCTGGAAGAATGAATAACATAAATCCTAATTGAGTGATGAAAGTAATAAAAAAATTTAATATAAATAAACTTGGCAAAAATCGAAATAGAATTGAAAGAGAAGACGTAATTTTTTTTTCTTTGCTAGACAAATGCATAATAAATGTAATAACAGTTCCTAATAAAAAAGTTTTACTTATTAAAAATTCTAGTATTTTAAATATTGAATATTTTAATAATTGTTTTTTTTCATATATACTCATGTTATTAATTATATCAAAAATTGCATGAGAATTCACAATTTGCTTATTTTCTATTATAGAAATAATGTTTATATCAGGTTTAATTAACATATTTATTAGAATACTAATAAAAGTAGTAATAACAGATATTCCAAAAATAGTTTTTATTTCTCTTCGTACAAAATGATATGTATCATCTCGTAAATTGCGCATTGTAATAGACATATGTATATTCCCTAGAAATTATTAGCAAGTATTTAAAGATTATACATATTATTTTTAGTAAATATGTTTTTAATAAAATAGTTTCATATATCAGATTTACTTGTTAATATTATAAATATTTAGTAGATTCCTTTGAATTTAAAATAAATTTTTTAATTTCGTTTATCATTTTTTTTTCATGATATAAGTTTTTTTCAATTATTTTTACTATTGCTGAACCGCAGATAACACCATTAGTACCAGATAAAAGCGATTTTTTTATTTGTATAGAATTTTCAATTCCAAAACCTTGTAATAAAGGAATTGAAGTATATTTTTTAACGTTATCTATAAATGTTCTTGATAAAAAAGTTTTTTTATTTTCTATTCCAGTAACACCAGGACGAGATAATAAATATATATATCCTTTTGCATATAGAGATAATTTTTTTAAAAAATCATTGTTTGCATCAGGAGGACATATAAAAATAGAATCAATGTTATTTTGATTAGCATTTTTGTAAAATATATTGTACTCTTCTACTGGAACATCTACTATTAATACAGAATCTAAACCATATTCACAACATTCTGAATAAAAATTACCAATACCTTCATTATGCACAAGATTGGAGTAAATTAAAATTCCTATAGGTAATTTAGAGTATTTTTTACGTACATTTTTAATTATTTTAAAACATTTTTTAATATTAATTTTATTTTTAAGAGATCTTATATTTGCCTTTTGAATAACCGGACCATCAGCTAATGGATCAGAAAATGGAATGCCTAACTCTAAAGCATCTGCTCCATTATCTATTAATGTTTCAATAATTTCTATTGATTTCTCTAAAGATGGATCTCCTATAACAACAAAGGGAACAAAGCAACCTTCTTTTTTTAAGTATAATTCTTTAAACATTCTTTTATAACGGTTCATTTAATTCTCCTCGTTTTAAAAATTCGCGAACTGTAAATATATCTTTATCACCACGACCAGAAAGATTAACAATTAATATTTGTTTTTTATTTGGATCAAGAGACATTAATTTTAATGCATGAGCTAATGCGTGAGAAGATTCTAAGGCAGGAATGATACCTTCTTTTTTGCATAAAATTTGAAATGCTTCCACTGCTTCTAAATCAGTAATAGAAACATATTCAGCTCGATTAATACTTTTTAACCATGCATGCTCGGGTCCAACTGATGGAAAATCTAAACCAGCTGAAATAGACCAAGATTCTTTAATTTGACCTTCTTTGCTTTGCATTAAATAAGATTTCATTCCGAAATAAATACCACTTCTACCATAACTTAATGGCGCGCCATGTTTTCCGGTATTTATACCATGACCAGCTGGTTCTACTCCAATTAAACTAACTTTTTCATCTATAAATTCAGAAAAAATACCAATTGCGTTTGATCCTCCTCCAACGCATGCAATAATTGCATTTGGTAGTTTTCCTTCTTGTTTTAAAATTTGCTGTTTTGTTTCTTCACCGATCATTTTTTGAAATTCTTTAACAATAGTAGGATAAGGATGAGGTCCTGCAGCTGTTCCTATCATATAATAAGATGTTTTATAATTTTCTGACCAATCACGCAAAGCTTCATTACATGCATCTTTTAAAGTTCCCGATCCATTTTTTACAGGTATAATTTTTGCACCCATTAATTTCATACGAAATACATTAGGATTTTGTCTTTGAATGTCTTTGTAGCCCATGTAAATTCTACATTTTAAATTGAATAATGCACATACAATAGCTACAGCTATACCATGTTGGCCCGCACCTGTTTCAGCAATAATTTCTTTTTTTTTCATCTGAATTGCTAAAAGTGCTTGACCTAAAACTTGATTAGTTTTATGCGCACCACCATGTAGTAAATCTTCTCTTTTTAGATAAATACGTGTTTTTGTTTTTTTTGTTAAATTTTGACACAAAGTTAATGGAGTTGGTCTTCCTGCATAATTTTTTAATAAATTTAAAAATTTTCTTTGAAAATTTTTATCTTTCTTTGCAGTTATAAAGTTTTTTTCTAATTCATATAAAGCTGGCATTAATATTTGAGGAACGTACATTCCTCCAAATTGGCCAAAGTAGGGATTAAGTAAAGTCATATATAAGTAATTTCCTAAAATTATTAAAAAATTATTTAATCATTAAATTTTGAAAAATATATTCCATTTTTTTATGATCTTTAATGCCTGGAAATTTTTCAATACCGGAATTCAAATCTAATCCTGCGCAATAAAATTGAGAAGCAATAATGTAGTTTTTTGTATTTATACCTCCAGCTATAATTACATTATCTAAAATTTTATTTTTTAAAAGAGACCAGTTAAAAGTTAAACCACTTCCTCCAAAATTAGAATCAAATATGTATTTATCAACATGATTCCAATCAAGAATAGGTAATTTTGATTTAATAGAAAATACTTTCCAAATTTTAATATTATGAGGTAATTTTTTTCTTAAACTATTAATATAATTTTGATTCTCAAAACCATGTAACTGAACAGCGTATAGAGATAATTGTTCAGCTATATTAACAATTATGTTAATACTTTCGTTTTGAAATACTCCTACATATTTTAAATGATTTTGAAAAATAATTTTTTTTGCAGTTTTTTGATCGATTTTACGCGGTGAATTATTTACAAAAATTAACCCCCCATATACTGCGTTGCATTTTTCTGCAACTTTACTATCGATAATACGCGTTAATCCGCATATTTTATTTTCTCCTACAATTAAGGATTTAACAGCTAAATCTAAATTTTTTTGAGACATTAAACTTGACCCAACTAAAAAACCATCTACTATTTTACTTAACTCTTTTACTTGGTAATTTTTTTGTATACCAGATTCACTAATAATAATTTTTTTTTTAATAAGTGGTGCTAACGTACGGGTTCGATTTAAATCAATAGATAAATCATGTAAATTTCGATTATTAATACCAATTATAGAAGCTTTTAAGTGAATTGCTCGTTTTAATTCTGAAAAATTATTAATTTCTGTTAGAATACCCATATTTAATTTTTGAGCAATTTTGGATAATTCTATGTATTGAGTATCGTTTAAAATAGAAAGCATTAACAAAATAGCATCTGCATTATAATATCTAGCTAAATATATTTGATACGAATCAATAAAAAAATCTTTACATAAAATTGGTTGTGCAACACATTGCCTGATAATATTTATAAATTTTAAGTTCCCATGAAAATATTTTTCATCAGTAAGAACGGAAACTGAGGAAGCATATTTTTTGTATATGTTAGCTATTTTAACTAAATTAAATTTCTTTCTTAAAATTCCGAGAGAGGGAGATTTCTTTTTACATTCAAGTATAAAAAAGGGTCGTGTATTTTTTAAAGAATTGTAAAAACTACGTGTTTTTGTATTAATTTGATTATAGAAATTATTTAATGGTTGTTTTTTTTTTCTTTCTTTAATCCAATCAATTTTATCTTTTATAATTTTGTTTAATATTGTTTCTTGCATATTTATTCTTCTTTTAACATAGCAGATACGTTCATTATATGTTGATAAACATCTCCACTGCGAATTTTATCTAATGCCATTTCTGTATTTTCTTTTATATCTTCGCATCCAAAATTTTTTAATAACATTGCAACATTAACTGCAATTAATTCTTCATGTAGTCTATTTCCTTTTCCTTGCATTGTTTTTTGTATAATGTGAAAATTTTCTTCTAATGTAGATTCTAAATATTTGATTTGAGGATGTTTTTTTATACCGAAATCATGAGGCTCTAATTCATATGAGTAAATTTTTTTATTTACCAATTCAGATACATAGGTGATGCCTTGTAACGTTACTTCATCTGTGTTATCACCGTGAACAACAATAGCGCGTTGATAATTTAATTTTTTTAAAATATTAATAAAGGGATCAATTAACTTCTTTTTGTAAACACCGATTAAGGTAAATGGTGGATTGGATGGATTTAAAAAAGGTCCCAATACGTTAAAAATAGTTTTTATTTTTAAAACATTACGTACTGAGGCGACATATTTAAAACCTGAATGATACTCAGGAGCAAATAAAAAACAAATATTTAATTTTTTTAAAGTTTTTAAGGATTTTTCTATAGATGCGTGTAAATTAATTTTTAATTTCTTAAGAAGATTAGAAGATCCTGATTTGCTAGAAACACCTTTGTTGCAATGTTTGATAATTTTAAATCCACAGGAAGAAGCTACAAAAGCACTAGCGGTAGAGACATTGATAGTATTGTTAATATCTCCTCCGGTCCCAACTATATCAGAAAAAAAATAATTTGGCTTAGGGAAAAATTTCATTTTTTTTAAAAATGCATCTATTGCACCTATAATTTCTTCGATTGATTCTCCACGCATTTGAATAGCTGTTAAAATAGATGATAATTGTATTTTATTAATTTTTCCAGAGATGATTAATGTAAATAATTGATAACTTTCTTTTTGAGTTAAAAAATTTGAATTATAAATTTTATTTAAAATATTTCGCATTGATTACCTTTACATTAAAAATGTAAATTAATATTTTCATAATTTTACAATAATATATTGATATAAATAATTCAATTTAAATTTTAAAAATTTGTCTTATGTAAAAAATTAATTTTTATTATTTCTTTTATAAAAAAAGTCTTATAAAAATCAGACATAAATATTACAATTATAGTATGTTCTACATTACTTGTTTTTTTCATAGGAATTTAAATAATGAATAAAATTATAACAATTTTTCTTTTTTGTTTAGTGTCTATTACATGGGGTACTACTTGGATAGCAATGAAAATTGCAGTAGAAACTATACCCCCATTATTTGCTACTGGAATAAGATTTTTAGTAGCTTCTCCTGTATTAATTGTACTTGCATATTTTACTAAAACTCCGCTTTTATTTCCTCGTGGTCAAAGATTTTTTCAAGTTATTATATCTATTTTTTATTTTTCGATACCATTTACATTAATGCTTTATGGAGGCAGTTATGTAAAATCATCTATTTCTTCAATTATCTTTGCTACTATGCCTGTAGTGGTTTTACTGTTATCGCGTATTTTTTTAAAAAAAAAATATATTTTATTCAAAAAATTGGAATTTATATATCTTTAGTTATATTATTTTATGTTTTATTAACAGATTTACAGTTAAAACATTTTATTCATTGGAAAGGAATTTTATCTTTACTTTTAGCGCTATTTATTCATGCTATAATTTACGTTGAATGTCAAAAAAAATGTTTTAACGTATCTGTTATTACATTTAACGCTTTGCCATCTTTAATTTCAGGAATATTATTATCTTGTGTGTCTTGGTTTATTGAATCGCCATCTATTAACCTTTTTTCTAAAAAATCAATTTTAGCTATTTTTTATCTTGGAGATTTTTCAGGGATTTGTGGTATCTTATCTTATTTCTATCTACAAAAAAGAGTAAGTTCGTTTTATGCTTCCACTGTATTTTTAATTTTCCCCTTTGTTGCGGGAATATTAGATAAATATGCATACAAAAAAACTATTTCGTTAAACGAACTATTCTATATTTTACTACTTTTTTTAGGAATATTATTAACTTTAATTCCTAAAAGTTTTTTTAAAAATATTATAAGATATTTAAAATGACTGAAAAAATACAAAAAATATTATCTGGTTTAGGTTATGGATCGCGTCGTTTTATCGAAAGCATGATTAAAAATGGAAATATATTTATAAATAAAAAAAAAATAAAAATTGGACAACTTTTAGATAAAAAAAACATTAAAGAAATTTTTTTAAATGATAAAAAAGTAGTTTTTAAAAAAACAAAAATTAAAAAAAAAGTAATTATCTATAATAAACCCATCGGAGAAATTTGCACAAAAAATGATTTTAAAAAAAGAGCCACTGTATTTGATAAGCTTCCTATTTTAACATTAAATCGATGGATTAGTATAGGAAGGCTAGATATTAATACAAAGGGATTATTATTATTTACCAATGATGGAAGTTTAGCTAATGAATTGATGCACCCAAAAAATCAAATTGAACGTGAATATCACGTTCGCATTTTTGGGGAAATGAATGAAAAAAAAATAAATATTCTGCAAAGGGGGATAAAAATAAAATGTGGTTATTCTTTTTTTAAATCAATTAAACCTTTATATACTAAAAATATCGGAAAAAATAAATGGTTCAAAATTATTTTATGTGAGGGGAAAAATAGAGAAATTAGATTAATGTGTAAAGCAGTTCAATGTGAAGTGAATCGATTAATTAGAGTGAGATATGGTAATATTATTTTACCTAATAATTTAAAGGAAGGTCAATGGGTAAAGTTAAATCAATCTTGTTTAAAGAAACTATACAATTTAGTAAGCATTAAAAATAAATAAATATTTATTTATTTTAAAATATTTTAATTTTTTAAAAGGTTAATTGTGTGAATTTAATTTTAAATTATGGATTATTTTTATTAAAAACTGCTACTTTCTTTGTTTTTGTTATTGCAATTTTATTGTTTTACAATAGGATAAAAAAAAGATCAAAAGATCAAAAAAAATTTAAAATAACTTTATTAGAGAATTACTATAATCAAGCAAAAGATAGCATTTTTTTATTAAAAATGAATAAATTTGAAAAAAAAATTTGGTTACAAAAAAAAACAAAAAAAAATAAAGAATTTCTTAAAAATTTTAGAAAAAAATTTAATGCAAATCAGTTCCTTAAAAAATCAAAAAAAACTCTATTTATATTAGATTTTAAGGGCGATATAAATGCTACTAAAGTAACTGGATTAAGAAAAGAAATATCTCTGATTATTATGACCGCTAATAAAAATGATGAAGTTCTATTACGCTTAGAAAGTTCTGGAGGTGTGGTTCACGGATATGGTTTAGCAGCATCTCAATTGCAGAGATTACGTAAACACGATATACATTTAATTATTTGCATCGATAAAATTGCAGCTAGTGGTGGATATATGATGGCATGTGTAGCCAATCGCATAGTTTCAGCTCCATTTTCTATAGTAGGTTCAATAGGAGTTGTTGCTCAGTTGCCTAATTTTTATAGATTATTAAAAAAAAATAATATTGATATGGAACTACATACTGCAGGTGATTATAAAAGAACTTTAACTATGTTTGGAAATAATACTGATTTAATGCGTCATAAATTTCGTCAAGAATTAAATGCAACACATAACCTTTTTAAACAGTTTATTAAAGAAATGCGACCTATTGTAAATATTAATGAAATTTCTAATGGAGAACATTGGTTGGGAAAAATAGCTTTTGAAAAAAAATTAGTAGATGAAATTAATACAAGTGATGATATTTTAATGTCTAAAATAAATGAATATAATTTATTAAGTATAAAATTTATTTACAATAAAAAAAGATTGTTTAATTTAACTGATTATATTTTTAAAAGAATACAATTAATTTTAAAAAAATTGTTTTAAATAAAAGTCCTAAATTTAACAATATTTATATTGAAGTATCATATAACCTATTTAAAATAAAAAAATTGAATACATTTCTAATATGAAATAAAAATATACTTCTATATTTCGATATAAATTATAAAATTAAATTATAACTTAAAAAATAATTTTATAATTTTTTATAAAACAAATTTAAAAAAATTTTTATTTAAGAGAAAAATAATTAATTCTTATAAAAATAAAAATTTTTCAAATTACGTCCGAATTAATAAAAAATACTTTCTATTTTAAAAAAATTTTAGTAAAAATTTGTTTTATATTTATTCATCAATTAAAATTTAGAAAGCATGGTAGTATTATCTTATTTTAAGGAATGTATTAAAAATTATCTTTCTAAATTTAGTTAAGTAATTTTAATAAAATTAATTAGATCTATATAAATAAATTCTATTTTAGAATTGATTATTTATTTTTAATATATTAAAAAGTTTTAACATTATAGTTAATTCAATTAAATTTAATTCATAGAACTTCAAACTGTTTAGAATGCAAATTATTAAAAAATGTTTATAAAATGACAAATATTTTTTCTTTTGTTATAAAGTTAAAAAATATTATTTTTTTATCAAAGATTATCTAATAATTAAATTCAATATAAAAATGATATACGATAAATTACAAAAATATAAAATTTTAAATCTATATTTAAAATTTATTTTTATCTAGTATACCATGTAAAAATTACAATACATGGCATTTTAAATAATCTATTTTGAGCTAACTTTTTTTAAAAAATAAATTTTTTATATTATGATTAAATAGATAATTTCTAATAAAAAAATTATTTAAATTTGAGTATTTTTTTCTAAAGTTAAAATATTTAATTTAAATTTTTTGAATTGATAGTCACAAACATATAGTATTTTTTTAATAAAATTAATATTCTTTTCAAGAAAAATTTTATTTAAAAATTAATCAGATATTATATAATAAATAGTTTTTTTAAATGATTTATAAATATTTTCTTTAAGAATAACTAAATATTTAAAAATAATTTTCTCTTATTTTTTCAGTAATTAAACGAATACATTTTGAACTACCAATTAAATTGGTGTAATTATGATGAGAAAATTTATTGTTTTCTGTAAGGTCGTTAATTAAACATCCTGATTCTTGTGCCTGCAGTTTGCCTATTAAAAAATTAATAGGTTTCAAATTAAAGTTAAATAAGCAATCTATTCTACCAGAAGATACATATGCTATGTCTAGCATACTAGATCCCGTACATCTTAAATCAATGCCAGATTGAAGTAATTTTTTATATAATTTAAGATAAGATAAAAATTGATTATTGTAATATTTTGAAGTTAAATTAAAAGCAATTGTAGCACAATTTAATGAACTAACATCCGAGCAACGTATTCGATAACCATTCAATTGAGATCCTTGCCCTTTAACAGATGTAAATAGATCGTTTCTTAACGGATCATATATTACTGATATTTCCGGATTGTTTTTAATTAATACTGTAATAGATACACAAAAATGCGGAAAATTTTTGATAAAATTGTTTTTTCCATCTAGTTCATGAACAATCCATGAAATATTTTTTTCATTTCTTAGAGGATCGATATTATTTAAAATAGTGTGATTTGGATATGCTTTATAAATAATTTCACTAATTGATTTATACGTTTTATAGCTTACGTTTTCAATAAAATTTTTTTTTCTAGTAATGTCTTCTTTGATAAATTTTTGTGTATCATAATTTTGAATGATAACATTACCCCCTTTTCGAACTGCACGAATAGCAATATTTAACATAGGATGCATATAGTACTCCTAAATTTTTAAAACATTTTATTAGTTATTAATCTGTTTTTAAGATTATTTTTAATAAAAAGATTAGTTAATTTTATCATGATTTATATATCTTTAATATTTTAATTCTTAAAAAATTTTTTTAAAAAAATATATTTTTTTTCATTTGTTTTCATGTTAGTTAAAACTATAATAGTTTATGCATACCATTTAATATATTAATATTTAATTAATTTAAAGGATCTATAATGAAAAAAAAAACTTTTTTTCTAAATCTGAAACTGAAAAAGTCAATTTGTTAGATTTAGATTACAAAGCAATGCAATCTTTTGTTTTATCTATTGGCGGAAAAAATTTTACTACTAAGCAAATTATGAAATGGATTTATAATTTTTATTATAATGATTTTAATTTAATGTCAAATTTAAAAAAAGAAACTAGAAAAAAATTACATGAAAAAGCTTATATTTATGCAACAAATTTTTCTGAAGAAAAAATTTCATCTGACGGAACAATAAAATGGATTACATCAATTAATAATCAAAAAATAGAAACTGTTTACATACCAGAAAAAAAACGTTCCACATTATGCATTTCTTCGCAAATAGGGTGTTTTTTAAACTGTAAATTTTGTGCTACTGGTCAGCAAGGTTTTAATAGAAATTTAACAGTTTCTGAAATTATTTCTCAAATTTGGCAAGCAAACAAAATATTAAAAGAAAAGAGAAA
The DNA here is from genome assembly GCF_003096055.1 of Buchnera aphidicola (Melanaphis sacchari). NCBI lineage: Bacteria > Pseudomonadati > Pseudomonadota > Gammaproteobacteria > Enterobacterales > Erwiniaceae > Buchnera > Buchnera aphidicola. The sequence goes on along the minus strand of NZ_CP029161.1, from coordinate 316,758 downwards.
AAAATGTATTACTAACGTAGTATTTATGGGTATGGGAGAACCTTTATTTAACATAAAAAACGTTATTTCTTCTATAAAAATTATTTTAGATAAACATGGATTTTCATTGTCAAAACGTCGTGTTACGCTTTCAACTTCTGGAGTGGTTCCTGCATTAGAAAAATTAAGAAAAGTAATTGATATCAATTTAGCCATTTCTTTACATGCTCCAAATAATTTTATTAGAGATAAAATTATGCCAATTAATAAAAAATATAAAATTGAATCTTTTTTGAAGGCAGTATCTAAATATTTAAAATGTTCAAGCGCAAATAGAGGTGGAGTAACTGTAGAATATGTAATGCTTAAAAATATTAATGATTCGAATCACAATGCTTTCGAATTAGCTCATCTTTTAAAAAAAATACCAAGCAAAATTAATCTTATTCCATGGAATTTTTTTAAAGGTGCTAATTTTATATGCAGTACTCTTAATAGAATTAATATTTTTGCAAGTATTCTAAGAAAGAAAGGATTTAATACAACTATTAGGAAAAATAGAGGTCAAGATATTAATGCTGCTTGCGGTCAGTTAACAGGAAATGTAATCAATAAAAATATTGATAATTATATATAAATATAAAAAATTTAATAAATAAATTGTACGTAAAAAAATATGAATCGATATAAAAATATTAATAGAAGAAAATCTAATCGTATTTATATTGGAAATATAGCGATTGGAAACAATGCTCCTATCAGCATTCAATCTATGACTAATACACATACAGAAGACATAAATAAAACTATAGAACAAATTATCTCATTAAAACGAGTAGGTGCAGATATTGTGCGTGTATCTATTCCGACATTAGAAGCAGTTGCAGCATTTAGCGTAATTAAAAAATCAGTAGATGTACCATTAATAGCAGATATACATTTTGATTATAGATTAGCTATTAAATCAATAAAAAATGGAGCTGATTGTTTAAGAATTAATCCAGGTAATATTGGAAATAAAAAAAGAATTTCTGAAATAATAAATCATGCAAAAGATAAAAATATACCCATTCGTATTGGTGTTAATTCTGGATCGCTAGAACGTGATATTCTCAAAAAATACAAATTCCCTACTCCAGATGCTTTAGTTGAATCAGCTATTAGACATGTCGAGTTTTTAGATACTTTAAATTTTTCTCAATTTAAAGTAAGTATCAAGACATCTGATGTTTTTTCAACAATTAAGGCTAATCAAATTTTATCAAAAAAAATCACACAACCAATACATATTGGAATAACGGAAGCTGGTGGCATAAGAAATGGAACAGTAAAATCTTCTATTGGTATTGCGACGTTACTATCAGAGGGTATTGGAGATACTTTACGGATTTCTCTCGCAGCAGATCCTGTGGAAGAAGTAAAAGTTGGTTATGATATTTTAAAAACTTTAGGAATTAGAAAAAGAGGTATTAATTTTATTGCTTGCCCCACTTGTTCTAGACAAGAGTTTGATGTAATTGACGTTGTAAAGAGATTAGAAAAAAAACTAGAAGATATCTCTATATCTATGGATGTTTCAATTATTGGTTGTATTGTCAATGGAATTGGTGAAGCTAAAATAGCATCTCTGGGAATTGCAGGTAATTCAAAAAAAAGCGCGTTATATAAAGATGGAGTTCGTCAAAAAAATAAAATTGATAATAAAGATATAGTTGATGAATTAGAAATTCAAATTCGAAAGAAAGTAGCATTGCTAGAGAAGTTAAGTAATGATGCTTAATTGCTAATAATTAAGTTAAAAATATTTTATAATAAGAGAAAAAAGTGAAAAAAAAAATTAATTCAATCCGAGGAATGCATGATTATTTTCCTGAAGAATTAACTATTTGGAAAAAAATAGAAAAAACTTTAAAAGAAGTATTAAATAGCTATTGTTATCAAGAAATTAGATTACCTATTTTAGAGCCGACTAGTATATTTAAAAGAACTATTGGTGACGTTACTGATATTCTTAAAAAAGAAATGTATTCTTTTAGCGATAAAAAGGGAAATAGTTTAAGTTTGCGCCCTGAAGGAACAGTGGGATGTGTTAGAGCAATTATTCAAAAAGGTATATCATGTATAAAAAATAAACGATTTTGGTATTTAGGTCCTATGTTTAGATATGAAAGACCGCAAAGTGGTAGATATCGACAATTTTATCAACTAGGCGGTGAAGTATTCGGATGCGACAAGTTAGATATTGATTTAGAAATTCTTTTATTAACTTTCCGTTTATGGAAGAAACTAGGTATTGAAAATTATGTAAAATTAGAAATTAATACCATTGGTAGTTTAAACGATCGTGTTAAATATGAAAAAGAATTAGTTTTATTTCTTAAAAAATACGAATATTTATTAAACCAAGAGTCAAAAGAACGTTTATATACTAATCCATTTCGACTTTTAGATACTAAAGATATACATTTAAAAAAAATATTAAAAAAAGCTCCATTACTAAAAAATTATATTAATGACATCTCAAGAAGTAATTTTAATAAATTATTAAAAATGATAGAATTACATGATATTAAATATATATATAATCAAAAGTTAGTACGAGGATTAGATTATTATAATGATACTGTATTTGAATGGAAAACTAATGAAAATAAATCACAAAATACTATTTGTGCAGGGGGGAGATATGATACCTTAGTTGAAAAATTAGGAGAAAATAAAACATCAGCTATAGGATTTGCCATAGGAATAGAAAGATTAGCTTTATTAATAAAATCTTTAAATATCTTTTCTGACAAAATCGAAAATGTTAATATATATATTATTTTCATAGGAGATTTAAATAAAAATTATTCTGTAAATTTATCAGAAAAAATTAGAAATGTATATCCCAAGTTAAAAATATTTGTCGATTTCTCTAATTGCAATCTTTCAAAAAAAATTAAAAATGCTGTTAGCTTTTTAGCTCGAATAGTAATTTTAATCGGATCAAATGAAATAGAAAAAAAATGTATTTTAATAAAAGATCTCAAAAATAAAACAGAAGATTATATTTCAGAAAGAGAATTAATGTTAAAAATTAAAACATTTTTTAAAAATGTATAAAGTTCATTTTTTAAAGTATTTCCTATCTAAAAATAAATTTTGGAAAATATATGATTAATACAAAAATAGATTTATTTAAATATGATGAGGCCGTTTCAATTGCTATATATAAAGAACAAAAAAGACAGGAAAACCATATAGAACTAATTGCATCAGAAAATTATGCTAGCCCTTATGTTATGCATGTTCAGGGATCAGAGTTAACTAATAAATATGCAGAAGGATATCCTGAAAAACGTTATTATGGAGGTTGTCAATATGTAGATATTATAGAAAAAATAGCAATTAATCGAGCAAAAAAAATATTTAATGCAGATTATGCTAATGTTCAACCACATTCAGGTTCACAAGCAAATTTCGCTGTTTATAATGCCTTATTAAAACCCGGAGATACAATATTAGGTATGAAATTATCTCATGGAGGGCATTTAACACACGGATCTTCAGTAAATTTTTCGGGTAAAATTTATAATGTTGTTTCATATGGGGTCGATCAAAATGAGCAAATTGATTATAATGAAATACTCTATTTAGCTAAAAAATACAAACCTAAAATGATTATTGGTGGATTTTCAGCATATTCAGGTATTTGTGATTGGTCTAAAA